>CAMYIJ010000133.1 GCA_947258375.1 uncultured Acidimicrobiaceae bacterium | reverse complement strand
TTCTTGTTCCATAGAGTCCACCGACGAGTATTCCTCGAGTACCTCTTGGGCATCTGTTGATAGGGTCAACATGGTTCCCTTAATGCCAACGGGGTGTGACAAGTACCGGCCGAAATCGGCTGATACAGAAAGAAATCTCGGGAATCCAGAGGAATCTGGTGGAGTCGTGATCCGGCCCTCCGCGGGAGCGACGAGAACCCGGATCCGACGCTACCCCAAACACCCAAACACACCCCGAACCGCCACTCCCTTCGCCAGCAGACTCGAGCCGGCCCGACAGACGGCGACCGAATCGTGCCGGTGCGGGCTGATGGTCCCCTCTACCCGCTGCGGCGACTGCGTCGCCGGCGGGGCCCTTCTCCCCTGCGGGGAGACACATCGAGTGAACCCGCCTCGCCAGCATTTCGAGGCCGCCCGGCGGACGGCGACCAAATCGCACCAACAGCCCGCCAACATGAATCCCCCCGCCCTTCGCCAGCAGATTGGAGCCCGCCCGGCGGACGGCGACCGAACCGCACCAACAGCCCGCCAACACGGATCCCACCCCCTTCGCCAGCCATGTGGTACCTGCGAGGCGCTAGCCAGCCGGGTCGGGCGGTGTGATGGAGTCGGCCTCGGTCAGCAGCTCTGCCAGCACGTCGAGGTCGATGGCCTCGAGATCGCGGAACCCGAGGCTGGCGGCGCCGACCTTGACCTTGCCCAGCCGGTCGGCGTATTGCTGGCCGAGGTAGGCACCATCGGCAACGGCGTTGACGTACAGGCTGTAGTGCTGCTTCTGTTTTGCCAGGCCGACGAGGAACCACTCGACATCTTCGCCCCGGGGACGGGGCTGCCTGATGTCACCGTATCCGATGATCGTCTGCTCGGTGCCGCCCCAGAACACGCCACGCCACAACACCCGCCGCCGGTTCGGCATGGCGTCGGTGATGAGCTCGTCGACGGCGAGCATGATGGTGCGGTCCGCGTCATCGAGTGAGTTGATGTAGTCGCTCGGGTCGATGTCCACTATCTCCATGCGCCCGACCTTACCCGAGGTCGGTCCGCGCCTGGACAGCGGCAGGCCGATCGCCCAAGGAGCTCTGGGTTCGTGGGTAGCCTGACCTCATGCTTGTGCTCCTCGCCATCCTGGTCGCCCTGGCAGGAGGGCTGGTGCTCTCAGTGAGCTGGTTCGTCGACCTGTCCCAGCCCGTTGCCATCGCCGCGTTGGTTGCCATAGCCATAGGTGTTCTGGCAGTGGGTGCCGACGCCTTTGTCTCGGCGAGGAGAGCAAAGCGATCGTTCGGCGCCGCGCTTCGCGAGTCGTTGAAGGAAGCGTTCGAACTGTTCTGGTCTCTGTTCTAGCTGCCGGCCCGGCCCATGTTCATGGCATTGATCGTCAGGAGCCCTCGCCGGCTGCGGCGTCGATGATCCGCGCCAGTTCCGCCGGTTGGGTGACCATTGGCCAGTGACCGGAGTCGATGTCGACGAACTCGACCCGTTGGGCGCGGCTGATCGCGGGAATATCACCGGCGTCAATCCACGCCCTGGCCTGGGTCGGGCTGTACTCGGGGCACACCGCGATTATGGGAACGTCGAAACGTCGATCGTCGCGCAGCCGGACTGTCCCGCCGGCGACACCTTCGGGGACGGCAATCATCCCGGCGGCGAGTCGCTCCCGATCCGATTCATCGAGGTCTGCCGTGTCGGCGCCCTCAAAAGGTTCCCAGCCCGGGAAGGCCATGACGCCATCGACGATCGGGCAGAAATCGGCGTAGGTGGCTCCGTCGGAAGCCGGGAAGCCGCCCACGAACACGACGCGATCGACCGCATCGGGGCGCCGGTCGGCGACCATCCAGGCCAGGGTGCAGGCGGCAGAATGCCCGACGACCATCGGTCGGTGCGCGGCATCGACCGCCGCCAGCGTGGCTGTGAGCTGGTCGGCCAGTGTCGCAGTGGTCGAGCCGTCATCGACCCCGGGTAGGGCCACCGCTACCGGCTGGTGCCCCAGGCTCTCCAGCTCCCCACAAACCTCGGTCCAGATCGACCGGGGTAGCCACAGACCGGCAATGAGAATGATGTCCATTCGCGGACTCTAGGCGGAGCTCGTTCTACCCCCCCACGTCAATACAGACGGCGGCAATCCGCAACATCATCTCTAGCCCCCAGTTCGTCCGCCTCCAGCGGAGCCTGCCAAGCTCAATTCGAATCAAGGGAGCCGCTAACTAGTCGGTCTCCGATGCCGACGGGTATCGGATGATTCAGGAATTCGCTGAGGGACGTCCGCAATGGACCTCCGTGATGGGTGGCGGTCTCGTACTGGCCGGCCTGGCCCTGTTCATGGTGGTCTTCCTCACCCTGTATCCGATCCTCACCGACCCTGTCGGGGCATACGACAACTGGTTCCCGGTCGAGGAGGTCGCCGATGACGCGGCGGTCGCCGTTCCCGAGAAGGCGGACCCCACTGCAAGATTCAGCTGGGAGGCGGTCGCCGTCGACAGTTTCGATCCACCGGTGTACCGGGTTCGTCTCAAATCGACCGCGACCGGAGGTGCCTCGGAGCTGGAGGAATGGCGATGGGACTTCGGTGATGGCGCCGGCGAGCGCGGCGAGAACGTCGTGCACGACTACGCCGAGTACGGGGCATACGTGGTGAAGCTGACGGTTCTCGACACCGCCGGCCGAACGGATACGGTCGCCGGTGAGATCGCAGTTCCCGGGGTGGCTTCCACTGCCGGAGGCGCCGGCCAGTTCGATGAATTCTCCAGCCTCGACATCGATGCCACGATCCAGGATGCTGTCGGATCGGTCGGAGCCGAGATCAAATCGACCATCGGCACCGCTGTCGACTCCATCGGGGCCACGGCGCGCGGCGGGGTTGTCGTGTTCCTATTTGCTCTGGCTGCGCTGGCAACCACCGTGGTCGCCTGGAGAGTGGCGCGGATCGGGGTGATGATCCTCAACGGGCCCCGGCAGCGCCTACCGATGCCACCCGCATCACCCAGGTATGACAACTCCGAGAGCCGCGCTGAGCTAGAGATGGTCTAGTTGTCGCGGCGCCGCCGGGTCAGCCTGCCCCGGCGGTTGCCGCGACGGGCAGAGTCCCGCAAGAGTTCTCGCGGAGGGCGTCGATGTGGTTCCACTCGAAGGGGGAGAGGGGCGCGACCTGATTGGGGCTTCGAGGTTCCTGTTGCCCCCGACTCCCGGACCAGCCGGAACCAGGAGCGACGCCCGACGATCCGCCCTTCTACCTCCAAGAGTGCCCTGGCGGGCGCCTCGCACGGAGCGGCGCGTCCGATTCGCTACGTTGCCGTCGCCGCCTACTCGCTCTTCGTCACCGCGGCGGCACAGACCTTGTACTCCGCAGTGCGGGTGATGTTGTCGAAGGCGTCGTTGGTGATCCGGTTGGTGGGCTGATCCACGAAGTGGAACGGCATCCACAGGGCCCCGGGCCGGGTTCTCTCGCCGACGGTTGCCTTGACGGTGACTTCGCCACGTCGGGTAGCGACTTTGACAAGGTCGCCGTTCGCCACCCCGAGCCGCTCCGCATCCACCTCGTGCATTTCGACGAAGGCCTTCGACTGTTTCTGGCGGATGGCGTCGCTCTTCTGGGTCATGTTGCCGATG
This sequence comes from uncultured Acidimicrobiaceae bacterium, assembly GCA_947258375.1. Lineage (GTDB taxonomy): Bacteria > Actinomycetota > Acidimicrobiia > Spongiisociales > UBA5794 > JAHEJX01. Next base: position 4,904 of record CAMYIJ010000133.1, on the reverse strand, counting down.
TTGTAGTTGTAGAGCGTACGTCCGGTCGAGAGGATGTACGGGTAGTCGTCGTCGGGCAGCTCGTCTGCCTCCCGGAACCTGATCTCCTTGAAGATGCCAAGACCGTGTGTGAACTGGCCCTCGTGGAGGAACTCGGTTCCCGGATGGTCGTCTGCCGGGCAAGGCCACTGCAGGCCGACCTCGTCGATCCGGTCGAAGCTCATCCCTCCGTAGCTCGGCGTGAGGCTCGCCATCTCATCGAAGATCTCGCCGGCGTCGTTGTACTCCATGGGATGTCCCATGGCGGTTGACATCAGGCAGATGATCTCCCAGTCGGGCTTCGCCTGGCCGGGGGCATCGACCGCTTTGCGGACTCGTTGCACCCGCCGCTCCGTGTTGGTGAACGTGCCGTCCTTCTCCGCGAAACTCGTCGCCGGGAGGATGACGTCGGCCAGCTTGGCGGTCTCGGACATGAAGATCTCCTGGCACACCAGGAACTCCAGGTTCTCGAGGCTTGCGATGACCTTGGACTGGTTGGGCTCCGACAGCACCGGGTCTTCGCCGAAGACATAGAAGCCACGCAGGACCCCGTCGCCGGCCTGCTCGATGAAGTCGGTGACCCGGCCGCCCTTGTTCGTGGGAATCTCAACTCCCCAGGCCTCGGCGAACTTGAACCGCACCGCCTCGTCCGCGACCTTCTGATAGCCGGGGAAGTCGCCGTGCATGGCACCCATGTCACAGCCACCCTGGACGTTGTTCTGGCCGCGCAGCGGGTTGACCCCGCTCGACCGCTTGCCGATCTGGCCGGTCAGCATTGACAGGTTGGCGAGGTTCTGCACGTTCTCGGTTCCGCTGATGTGCTCGGTGATTCCAAGTGTGTAGAAGATCGAGGACGGGTCGCCCTTGGCGTACATCTCGGCCGCCTGACGGATCAGCTCGGCGGGGACGTCGCACACTTCGGCCGCTTCCTCCACCGTGAAGTCCTGCAGGTTCTTGCGGAAGGCCTCGAAGTTTTCGCACCGGGATTCCACGAACTCGGGATCGTGCAGCTCTTCATCGAGGATGTGGCGCATCATCGCGTTGGTGAGCATGTTGTCCGTGCCGGGCTTGTGCTGGATGTGGATGTCGGCGTGCTGAGCCACCCATGTCTTGCGGGGGTCGCACACGACCATCTTGGCGCCCTTCTTCAGCGCCTTCTTCATCTCCAGGCCGATGATCGGATGGGCTTCTGTCGGGTTGGATCCGATGATGAATAGCGTGTCGACGTCCTTGATCTCGTCGATCGAGTTTGTCATTGCGCCCGAACCGAACGTAGAAGCCAAGCCGGCCACGGTGGGGGCGTGGCAGGTGGTGGCACATTGGTCGACGTTGTTGGTGGCGCCGGCCGTCCGGGCCACCTTCTGCATCAGGTAGTTCTCTTCATTCGTGCAACGACACGAGCTGAGGAATGCAATGGAATCCGGGCCGTGCTCGTCGCGCAATTCGCGCAGGCGGCGCCCGGCCAATTCCAGGGCCTCGTCCCACGTGGCCTCGCGGAACTCCCCGTTCTCCTTGATGAGCGGCGTGGTGAGTCGTTCCGCGGAGTGCACATACTCGAATCCGAACTTGCCTTTGACGCACAGGTTGCCGTCGTTGGGGACGGAGCCCTCGGGGGCGGTGACCCGCACGATCCGGTTGGTCTCGCGGTTCACGTTGAGCTCCATCGTGCAGCCAACCCCGCAATAGGGGCACACGGTCTGAACCTTCTCGAGGTCCTTGATCTGGCCCTGGCCCAGCGCGGCTCGGTCGTACATTGCCCCCGTGGGACAAGTGGAGATGCACAGACCGCACAGCACGCAGGAGGTCTCGTTGAGAGGCATGTCGAAGGGGGTGGTCACTTCAACGCTCGATGCCCGCATCTTGAATGTGAGCGCACTGGCCATCACGACTTCGTCGCAGATCCGCACGCAGCGACCGCAGGTGATGCACAGCTGGGGATCGAAGGCGATCGCTTTGTTGCCGGTCGCGAAGTTGGGCTCGACCAGGCCCGGCTTGTACCCGCCGAAGGCGAACTGGTCGGCCTGGTAGCGGTACGAGTAGTCCATGAGCGCGCAATCGCCGTTCTTGTCGCACGTTGGACACGTGACCCGGTGGTCGTCGAGGATCAGTTCGAGGACCGTCTTGCGCTTAGCGGCGAGGCTGTCGGTCTCGGTGGCGACAACCATGCCTTCGGCGACTTCCATGGTGCAGGAGGTGAGCAGGCCGCGTTCGCCTTCGATCTCCACGACGCACAGGCGGCAGGCGCCGACCGGCTTGAGGCGCGGGTCATGGCAGAGGCGCGGAATGTCGATACCGGCCGTCAGCGCGGCCTCCAGGACCGTATCTCCCTCGTGCGCGATGATCTCGCGACCATCGATGGTGAGGTTTACCGTCTTGAGAGCCGAGAGAACGGTCATCTACTTTTCCTTTCCAACGGTTGCTTCGACGGGGAGTAGCGCGGTGCATACCCCGGCAGGACAGGTCTTATCGACGACGTGTGCCAGGTACTCGTCGCGGAAGTGGCGCAGGGTCGACATCACCGGGTTGGGAGCGGTCTGACCCAGCCCGCACAGGGAAGTCTGCTGGACGACTTCGCCCAGGCTTTCCAGCTTGTCGAGATCTTCGAGCGTGCCTTTCCCCTCGGTAATCCGGTTGAGGGTTTCCTCGAGCTGCACGGTTCCCAACCGGCACGGGGCGCACAAGCCACAGCTCTCCTCCGCACAGAAGGAGATGAAGTAGCGGGCGATGTCGACGATGCACGTCGTGTTGTCCATCACGATCATGCCGCCGGAGCCCATGATCGCCCCGACCTCCTTCAAGGAGTCATAGTCGATGGGCAGGTCGAGATGGGCTGCCGGCACGCAGCCGCCGGACGGGCCGCCCATCTGGACGGCTTTGAACTCGCGATTGCGCGGCATCCCGCCGCCGACTCCGAACACGATCTCGCGGATCGTTGCCCCCATAGGGACCTCAACGAGGCCGGTGTTGTTGACCTGGCCGGCGAGAGCGAAGATCTTGGTCCCCTTCGATCCTTCCGTGCCGCTCTCGGCAAAGGCGGCACCGCCCTCTTCGATGATCAGCGGCACGTTGGCGAATGTTTCGACGTTGTTGATGATCGTCGGCTCGCCGTGGTAGCCGCGGACGGCGGGGTAGGGAGGCTTAGGCCGCGCCATTCCGCGCTCACCCTCGAGCGAGGCGATCATTGCAGTCTCTTCGCCGCACACGAAGGCGCCGGCGCCCTCGCGAACCTCGATGTCGAGGGAGTAGCCGCTGCCGAGGATGTTGTCTCCGAGCAACCCGCGCTCGTGGGCCTCGTCGATGGCCTTGCGGATGTGGAGCACGGCGATCGGGTACTCGGCTCGGACGTAGATGAAGCCTTTGGTGGCCTCGATGGCGTAGGCAGAGATGATCATGCCTTCCAGAACGCTGTGCGGGTCGCCCTCGAGCAGGGCGCGGTCCATGAACGGATCTCCCACTTGAGGCCGGCCGGGAAGCCACCCCCGCCGCGGCCGCGCAGTGCGCTCGCCTTGACTTCCCCGACGACCTCGTCGGGCTCCATCGTGGTCAACGCTTTGCCCGCCGCCCCGTATACGCCGCGTTGGATGGCGTCATCGATCTTCTGCGGATCGACCCGGCCCACGTTGCGCAGCACCCGCTTGGTCTGGTGGGCGTAGAAGGGAATGTCGTCGACGTGGGCCATCTCGGCGTCGCGTCCGTAACAGAAGCGCCTGATGATGTCGCCGTTCATAACGGTCTGGGAGATCACGTCGGGGATGTACTTGACCCGGTTTCGTCCGTACACGATGTCGTAGGGCTCAATCACAGCCACCGGTGCCATGGCGCACAGGCCGTGACAACCGGTCTGGACTACGTCCACCTCACCGATCAGCCCGGCGGCGGCGACTTCACTGCGGAATGTCGCTTCAACATCGCGCGCTCCGATTGCGAGGCAGCCGGTGGAGCAGACCAGAACCCGGCGCCGTCCTTCTGCGGCGGCCGCGAGTTGTTCCTGCAGCGCAGCGAGATCCGCCGGCGAGGAGATAGTGGTGGCGCTGTCGACCATCATGTCTGTCATCACTCGTACCCGCCTATGATCTCGCCGACTTTCTTGGGATCGAAGTTGCCGAAGTAGTCGTGATCGATCATCACCACCGGCGCCAGGAAGCAGGTCCCGACGCAGGCGACGGTCTCGAGCGAGAAGCGGCGATCCTCCGTCGTCTCCCCGGGCCCGATTCCGAGCTCCTCATCGATGGCCTCCTGGATGATCTTGCGGCCCCGGACGTGACAGGCCGTACCGCGGCAGACGCGGACGGTGTGGCGTCCGTGCTCCTCCAGGTAGAACTGGGCGTAGAAGGTAGCCAGCCCAAAGAGGTGGCTGGCAGGGATCCCGGTTTCGCTACTCAGTTCGAGCAGGACTTCGCGCGGCAAGTATCCATAGCTCTCCTGGATGTTCTGCAGCAACGGGATGGCGTGCCCGTGGTCGACGGGTGCCATGTCTTCGAGCACGGCGTGAGCTGGTCCGAGATCGACGGCAGTCACTACATCTCCTCTTCAGAACGGCGGAATCCTTCAGCGCACTCTTCTGGTTGACAGACTAAGCATTAGGCCCCTGCGCGGTAGAGAGGCAAAGGTCCCGAAATTGGGGGAGTCGATCGTCCGCGTTTTGCGGCTGTTCTGATGAGTCCGCCGGCTCAGCGGGGCCGGTAGGAAGCGAGAAAGAAACCGATCCCAATGAGCCAGACGATCGATCCCATCGCCGACCAGATGTCCCCGGCGCGGATCGACGATACGAGATAGAAGACCCCGCTGAGAGCAAAGGCGGCCCAGCCGGCCATGGCGAATCGGTTCACTGGCACACAGCCGATTCTGCCACAGGCGAGAGAGATCTCTCCCCCCGTTTGACGACG
>CAMYIJ010000132.1 GCA_947258375.1 uncultured Acidimicrobiaceae bacterium | reverse complement strand
GGGCTCGTGGGTGTGGGTATCGGCCGAGTCGAGGGTTCGACCACCTCAATCTGAGGCGGCCTTGAATTGCCCTTTCGCGGAGAGAGAGGGATTCGAACCCTCGAGGAGGCGTAAACCCCCTACTCGCTTAGCAGGCGAGCGCCTTCGACCACTCGGCCACCTCTCCGGACCGCGCCGGAGCGCGATGCAGTCGACAGGTTATCAGCATGACAAAGCCCCCCGGACTGGCTGCCGGGGGGCTGTTGCGTCTGTTGTGCACACAGAGGCGCTATTCCGCGCGGAGAGCACAACAAGTCGAGCTGCTAGCGCTTGCCGCTAAGCAGGCCCTTGAGCATGTCGAGGATCCCGCCGCCGCTCTGCTTGGCTGCGGCGCCGCCCCCGGAGAGAGCATCCATGCCGCTGCTCAGCATGTCACCCATGCCGCCGCCACCGCCGATCATGCCGCCCAGCAAGTCGCCCAGGTCGGGCATGGAGCTTTCCGCCTGCTGCTTCTCGCCCTGGAGCATTCCGCCGAGTCCGGAGGCGCTCAGGCCGCCGCCGGCGATCTTCTTGCCGATCCAGCCGAGCACCATCGGCGCGAGCATCGGAAGCAGCTTGGAGACCATGCTGGCATCGATTCCGGCCGCCTTGGCGACCTGGGTCTCGACTTCCGGCTGCTTGTCGCCGAACACGTGGCCGAGGATCTTGCCGCCGTCGTCCGCCTCTCCCATGCCGAGGAACCCACCGATGTCGTCGAGGATGCCGCCGTCGTGCTTCTTCGTGACTGCGTTGAACAGCGACTCGGCGCCTTCCGGCTCCGCAGCGTTCTTGGCCAACCCGCCGAGGATGGCACCCAGGCCGGTCCCGATAGCGCTCTTGGCGACGTCCTCGGAGGGGGCGCTGTCGTTGCTTCCGAGCATTCCCATGATGGCACCGAGGTTGTCCCCCCCGAGCGAATCCATCAAGCCTTCAATCATTGATGACATCTGTGATGTCCCTCCTCAAGAGTGTGTCGTTTAGACACGGTTGAATCTGCAAAGTTCCTAGCGGTTACTGGGAGTTGGTGGTCCAATCGACCACCATCTGCGCCAGCATCGGCAGCGGCACGGCGCCGGAACCCAGGGCCATATCGTGGAAGCCCTTGATGTCGAAGGTGGCACCCATCTCCTGCTGTGCCATCGACCGCAGCCGCATGATCTCGCGCCGGCCAACCATGTAGGCGAGCGCTTGGCCGGGCCAACCGATATACCTATCGATTTCGGTCTCGATGTTGTTGTGCGCTTGCGGAGAATTCGCGGTCATGTATTCGATTGCCTCCTGCCGCGACCAGCCCAGGCCGTGCATTCCGGTGTCAACCACGAGGCGGCAGGCCCGCCAGGAATCGAACGACAACATCCCCATACGTTCCAATTCACCGCTGTACAGGCCCATCTCGTCGCAGAGCCTCTCGGCGTAGAGCCCCCAGCCCTCGACGAATGCCGTGATCAGCGCGTGCTTCTGGAATTCAGGGACCCCGCGGAGCTCCTGAGCAATGGCGATCTGAAGGTGGTGCCCCGGGATCGATTCGTGGAAAGCCAGTGCTTCGGCTTCGAACCGGGTTCTCGTCGTCGGCGCAGTCGAGTTGATGAAGTAGCTGCCCGGCCTGGAACCGTCGGTCGTCGGCGGTAGGTAGAAGGCGAGCGGGGCTTCCTCCGCAGCGAGCTCGGGCATCTCAACCATGACGCAGTCGGCCTGCGGGAGCCGGCCGAACCACTGCGGGATTGCCTCTTGAGCTCGGGTCATCGCATCGGCGGCAGCAGCAACGACCTGCTCTGAGGTTTCGAATCGCAGGTCGGCATCGTTGCGGAGCTGGTGGTGGATCTCCTCAACATCGGTGAGCCCAAGCGCCCGCGCCCCCATGAACCGGTACTCGTCGGCGAGCTTGTCGATGGCCTCGAGCCCGATCTCGTGGACGTCGTAGGCGCCCATCCTCATTGTTGTGTGGCGCCGCACGGCCTTGTCGTAGACGGATTCTCCGTCCGGCAGCCACCGGAGGCCCGTCTTCTCCTGGGGACGCGACTTGGGGAGAATCTCCTCCACGAGCGCGGTGCGATACATCTCGTAGCCCGGCCGGATAGCGGCGATCACCTGCTCCTCGAGGCGGGCTCTCCATGCGGTCGTCTCTTCCTCTGTGAAGGACTCAGGAGGGGAAACGGAGAGGAACGGATCCTCTGCAACGGGTACCGCGAGATAACGGTCGAGCTGATCAATCGTCTTCTCCACAGAGATCTGGGGGGGAGTTCGGTTGAAGGCGGCGCCCTGGCGAAGGCGCTGGACGGCCTGCTCGAACGTGTCCTTCATCTTGGACCACTTGGTGACGATGGCCTCGGCTTCGTCCGGCCCCGGCAGGCTGATCTGGGCGGCCACCTGTGGAAGCTGGATGTGGATGCCCATGGAGGGGTTCACGTCGAACTCGGCCATCCGCGACTCGAGTTCCCGCGCCTTGCCCCGGGCTTCCTCGACGAGGACGCCCCGTGTGATTCGATCCTCGCCGGACAACGGCGCGGGGTCGATCGCCTCGGCGCGGGCGGCGAATCCGTGGAGTTTGCCGATCGCGTCGTCTTCGGCGGATCGGGTCAGATCCTCCATCTCGCCGCCATGACGATGATCGCCCAGCAGCAGGGCGGTTGTCGGGTTGGTGCGGAGTTCGAACTCCCAGTACTCGTCCGCCAGCCTGGCGATTTCCATGCTCATGGGCTGATGCTAGGCATGACTGAGTGGACGCGGGTTGTTTCATCCAGCCGGCGCCCGGTCAATCCGTTCTTGCGGACATCCGCGCCGATATCGGCGCGGATGTCCGCAAGAACGGAAATCGCGGCCGCTATGCCGCAGCCCACTCCCGGACCATGCGGTCCAACGTCTCCATGGGCACGAGGCCGCTGCTGAGCACGGTGTCGTGGAAGCCCTTGATGTCAAAGCGGTCGCCCATGGCGGCTTCTGCTTCTGCCCGCATTCGGTTGATCTCGAGGCGCCCGATCATGTACGAGAGGGCCTGGCCGGGCATGCCGATGTAGCGGTCGACTTCGCCCTCGACCGTGCCCTGCGACATCGGTGAATTGGCGAGGAAGTAGTCGATGGCCTGCTGGCGGGTCCAGCCTTTAGCGTGGATCCCGGTGTCGACGACGAGGCGGCCGGCCCGCATCGAGTCGGCCGACAGCATACCGATGCGCTCGAGGGGCCCGCTGTACAGGCCCATCTCGTCGGCGAGTCGTTCGGTGTAGAGGCCCCATCCTTCGGCGTACACGGTCACCTGGGCATGCTTGCGAAACTCCGGGACGTCCTCGAGTTCCTGAGCAATCGCCAGCTGAAGGTGGTGGCCGGGGATACCTTCGTGGTAGGCCATAGCCTCGATCTCGAAGCGTCCCCAACGGGTGGGGTCGGCCGTATTGACGAAGAACGTCCCGGGCCGGGTGCCGTCGGTCGCCGGCGGGAAGTAGAAGGCGGTGGGCCCGGTCGGTGTCTCAGCGACGACACAGTCGGCTTTCGGCAGCCGCCCGAACCATTCGCCCATCGCCGCCTTGGCCTTGGCCATGGCCGTCTCGGAGGCAGCGACTACCTCGGCGCCCGCTGCGAAGTGCAGGGCGGGATCGTCGCGCAGTGCAGAGTAGATCTCCGGAAGGTCCGAGGTGCCCAGCACTTCCTGGCCCAGCGTGCGGTACTCCTCGGCCAGCGATTCGATTTGGCGCAACCCGACGTGGTGGATCTCCTCGGGATCCAGCGGCAACGAGGTGTGCTGCTTGACATGGCGTGAGTAGGTGACGTCGCCGTCGGGCAGGTGGCAGATACCCGGCTGGTCGTCGCTGCGGCCAGCCGGTACGACCTTGTCGGCGATCGTGTCGCGGAAGGATTGCAGCGCCGGCCTGATGTGATCCCGGATCACTTCGGCCAAACGGTCCTTCCATTCCGCCTCCTCGACCCCTGCCGGCACGCGGGCGTTCATGAAGGCGTCCTCGGCGACCGGAGTCGCCAGCATCCCGTCGACCTGCTCCACCGTCTTGTGGGCGGTCGACGCCATCGGGGTGCGGCCGGAGGCGACGCCTTCTTCGAGGCGGGCGTTCATTTCGTCGAACGTCTGCTGCGACTTGCTGAAGCGCTCGATGAAATCGTCGCCGTGCTCGGCCGTTTCGATGGGGAGTTGGGGGACAACCACGGGCAGCAGCGCCTGGAGCCCGATCGTGTGGTTCACCGCCAGTTCGGCCATCCGCGTCTCGCCCACGTCGGCGGCGTTCTCGGCTTCGAAGATCAGCACGTCACGTGTGATGCGATCCTGGGTATCGAGCTCGGCCGGGTCGATGGCTGAAGCCCGGGCGACGAAGCTGCGGAGATCGGCGATCTGGCCGTCCTCGGCCTCGCGGGAGAACTCGCCAAGTTCGCTGTCGTAGTCGTGGACTCCGATCAAGCTGGCGCTGATTGGTTCGGTGCGCAGCTTCCAATCCCAGTACTCGTCGGCGACGTCGGCTAGCTCCTGATGACTCATGTCTCCCTTTCGATTCTGGTCGGGAGACTACCGAGGATCGCACCCGCTCTCGCCGGGCATGAGGTCACGGGCCAGCACAGTGAATGTGCCCGACGCATGCTCCCATTGGGTCGCTTGGCTGGCATCGCCGAGCATGGCCCTCGCCGACGTGGCGGCCTCGCCTTCGAGTACCCGGCAGGGGATATCGGGCATCTGGATGGGCACCGGGCCGGGCTCAAAGCCGAATTCCCACGGCCGCACATCCTCGAATTGGGGATCGAAGCTGCCGCCTTCGAGGACCCGGACGATGAACCTGTCGGAGACGTATGGCTCGCCTGCCGGGCCTTCATAGGTGAAGCTGTCGAGCTTCTCCGTCAGTAGAACGAGATTGGCGAGTTCATCTGGCATTTCGGGTTGTATGCCGAGGGCGTACACGGACATCCGGTGAGTCACACCGGCGTCGTCGAGATAGGTCGCAACCGTGGTGCCGGCGTCGGCGACGAAGTTGTTGGCATCGTCATTCACGTAGTCGTCCATGTTTGGCAGGCCGATGGCGTCGATCAGCACGCGGATATCGTCCATCTGGTCGGCGGTCAGCTTCACCTGCTGGAGGTTCGGCAGCAGCGGTCCCGGGAAGATCGCCGGAACCGGCCCCTGGAAGATCAGTGTCCCGTCGGTGAGCAGCGTGTAGGAGGGCGCCTGATTCAGCGCGATTTCCAGCGGCACAAATCCGCCCTCGTTCGAAACCATGAGCAACATGCGGGCTGGTCCGTCGGGCGCAGCAGTCGTTCCGGGGGGCTGCGTGGTCACTGTGGTCTCAGCACCGTCATCGGCACCGCAGGCGGCGGCGAGCAGAGAGAGGAGGACTATGGCGATGAAGGTTCGTTTCATGGTCCTCTGACGATCGTTCCCGTTTCTCGGTTCCCAGGGCTTTATGAGTGTTCCCGGGGCGACTACCTTATGGCCTGCACGACCGATCGTGTCACATATCACGCGCCCGTAGCTCAATTGGATAGAGCGTCTGACTACGGATCAGAAGGTTGGGGATTCGAGTTCCTCCGGGCGTGCCACCGAAACCCCTGCTACGGCGGGGGTTTCTGTTATCTCCCGCTGAACTCGATTCCCCGTGTGCGTTCGTTGGGCCGTGTCTGGGCCGCGAGGTTTCGGGCCCGGATGTCATCGAGTCGTCTGATGAGCGCGTCGATGTCGGAGGGGAATAGGTGGGTGTAGCGGTCCATGGTCACGGTGATGGAGGAGTGGCCGAGGTGGAGTTGGACGGCTTTGGGGTTGGCGTCGGCTGCGGCGAGCAGGCTGGCGCAGGTGTGTCTGAGGTCGTGAATCCTCAGGCCCTGGGGCAACTCTGCCTCTTCGACGGCCTGGTACCAGATTTGTCGTCTGAAGTTGCTGTTGCGCAGCGGCGTACCGCTCGGTGTGGTGAACACGAGCGCTTCGGGATCGTTGGGAACGTGACGGTCGAGGTGGTCTGCGAAGAGGTCGCGGAGGAATCCGGGGATGGGCACGATGCGACTGCGATGGTTCTTCGTTGGCCCGAAGTAGAGGTGACCGCCGACGTCGGCGAGCGATTCGGCGACCTCGACGCGGGACCGGGACAGGTCGCACCGTTTACGTCTGAGGGCAGCGGCTTCTCCCCACCGGAGCCCACCGTAGGCGAGCACGTAGACGAGGGTGCCATAGGGTTCGCGGATCGTGTCGGCGAGGCGATCCACCTCGTCGGCGTCGAGGAACAGCATCTCGGGTTCGGAGAGCCGCGGTGCACTGGTGCCGTCGACCGGGTTGGTTGGCAGGTAGCCGGCGTCGACGGCGAGGGTCAGCACGGCGTTGAGTACCTGGCGGGCCTGGCGAACCCCGGAGGGCCCGAGACCGGACGCCTGCAGATCGGCGATCCACTCTTCGGCGGCCATGCGATCGAGGTGTCGAAGCTGATAGTCGCCGAACGCGGGCAGGACATGAGCGTGGAGGTTCGAGCGGTACCCGGCGAGGGTCTTGGGTTTGAGATGTGTCTTGGTGACTAGCCACCGCTGCGACCATTCGGCCAGCGTGGTCTTCGACAGTCGCGGGTCGGTCCAGTCGCCGCGGATCAGGTCGGCTTGGACGGTGGACATGAACCGGTCGGCGTCGGCCTTGCGGGCAAAGCTCCTCGAGCGTTCCCGACCGGTGGGGTCCCGATACCGCACCCGCCACGGTTTGCGCCGGTCGGGCCGCTTCTCGATGTGCGCCACGGACGGGATCACCTCCCCTCGGTCGACGAATGACGGTTCGCCTACCCGAAAGATGCGATCCAACCCTGTCACCAGAGTGTTACTTCGTTGCCATTCACCCTGTTTTGCCCGGTTTTGCCCGGTCAGAGGCATGTTTCCGGAACTGCTCCAACCGGCCGGTGCCTGCCGGTGCCGTGTGCCGCCGGCGCAGCCGCCGGCGCAGAGCCGCTGTGACAGGGCTGCTGACACTCTCGTGACAGGGTTGACCAGCCCCGGGAACCCCCACTGCTTCTGGAGCAAACGCCAAGCGTCAGGACAGGGCGAGCGGGTGTACGGTCGGGGATGTGGAGCCATCGAGGCCGCCAGACACTGCGCCAGGCTGTGCGGACGAGCCCTTGCCCGGCCAACACGACCAAGACTTCGTTCCAAGACTTCCAAGACTTCGTCCCGGATAACACTTTGCTGACAGGGTCCCGCTCCATGATGAGGATCAGGAGCCCGATGGGCACTCATCGCAGAGAGGAGCACCCATGTCGAAGACGACGACCACCACGACGACCGTATCGATGATGCGATCCAGGACATCGGACGCGATCCGCGCCAAACACCCTCCAACACCACACGCACGTGCAACAAGTTGCGGCCGGTATACCGGTGTACCGGGAAGGTGAT
>CAMYIJ010000131.1 GCA_947258375.1 uncultured Acidimicrobiaceae bacterium | reverse complement strand
CCGTCGACGTACTCGCCTCGGACGTCCGGTCCGAGCGCTTCGTATTCGTCCCAGGACATGGGGATCCGGTCTCCGGGCTGCAAGGTCGCTGTGTCCATGTCACGCACGGTACACCTCCTCTGTCCTCCGAGGAATGGCTGTTTCACACCTGCCGACACTGTGCCAGGCGGCGGTGACAGAAATGCGACGTGTCCAGGCCACCCCGCCAAGTGCTTGGCGGTGAGCGACGATCCCGGGCTATGCCGGCAGCTCGGCGGGGTCGATCATGATTTCGGCGGGGCCGGCGTCGAGCGTTGCTTTCGTGCCCGGGAGATGCCGAGCTGTTTCCACGAAGACTCCCTGGCGCAGTTCATACACGATCGCTTTGGGGCCTTCCGGATCGATGATCCAGTAGCGCTTGAGTCCCGCGGCAGCGTATTTGTGGGCCTTGGTGTCTCGGTCCTCCATCGGGATGGCGTCGAGCCCGTCGACGGCCTTCTGCAGCAGCGCGGGCGTTGGGATGGTGAGCCGGGCGTCCTGCATGTGCCGCGCATGCGTGCTGTCGGCGGCTCGCGCTTCTAGGAACGGGAAGACGTACGTGTCGACGACGTCGTACATGTCCTGGGCGCTGGAGTTCTTGAACCGCGACCAGCGAAGGTCTTCGCAGGGGCGCCCGGCGGCCAGACCCTTGGGCGTGAAGGTCTCGCCCTCGGAGAAGATCGGGTCCTCAACCGGCTGGCCGGTGCGGTTGGCCTTGTTCTCCTTGAGCGTCTGCTGCTCGTCGAGCCCTTTGATGAACAGGAGGTAGGTGAGCTGTTCCATCACCTCAAGCGGATTGGAGATCCCACCAGACCAGAAGTCACTCCAAACGGCGTCTATCTTCGACTTCAGTTCGCCTTTGATCATGTCGTCCCCTCGTACCTACCGCGGGCTACCACGGTGGACAATAGTTGAGGCCGCCCTCGGCTGATCAATGTCGCGGTTCCAGAGTAGGTTTGTCAGCAACTGTTGGGAGGGACATTGCCGCACAGAACCAAGCCTCACATTTATGTTGCTGGGCCGTATACCAGTCCGTATCCGATATACAACATGCGGGATGCGCTTGCGGCCGCTGATCAGCTATTGGACGCTGGTGTCGGGCATCCTGTTGTTCCCCATCTCACTGGTTTTTGGGACTTCGCCTTTCCGAAGCCGTACGAGGAGTGGCTCGAGATCGATCTCGAGTCAATGAGAGCATGCGATGCGGTGTGGCGCATACCTGGAGTTTCGTCCGGAGCGGACGGAGAGGTCGAAGTCGCCGAACAGCTTTCGATCCCGATTCTTCACTCTCTTGACCAGGTGATCGAATTCTGCGATAGCTGGTCCCCGACCGATGGCTGACGGGGCGTGGTTGCTGATTGCCGTGGGTGGCATCGTCGGCGTCTCATCACTCGCAATGATTCTGACCGGGGCCGCGAAGGACTGGCGATGGCTCCGCTGGCCCCTGGCTGCCGGCATCGTCTTGCTCGCCACCGCATCGAGCATCACCGATCCATGGCCGGACGGTCTGGGCGCGAGCGTGTGCGAGACGGTTGCGAATCCCGCGCTGGTGAATGACCCGGGTGCGACCCCGCTGATCCTGGAGACGTGTTCGGACTTGACGGTCACAGCGGTTCCGCTATTGCTCTCAATAACGTTGGCACTCATCTTGATTGGGCCGGAGGTTGCTGAAGTGGGAGTTCCTGGCTTCTTCACGTTGAAGGCAAAGGTGCAGCAGCAGGAGAAACTCGTCGACGCGCAGAGTTCCGAGATCTCATCCCTCTCTTATCAAGTGGCGTCAATAGCGACGTCGAGTTCGCTTTCCCAAAGCGGCGCCAGTGCCAACGTGGTCGTCAAGCTCATGAACAGCCTGAGGCGTGGCGAGGACTCTGGCCTAGCGACTGACACCGCCGCACACCTAGCCGGCCACCTCCTGCGCTCGCTCAAAGCCGACCTAGTCAACGTCCTCGGTCTAGAGAGTGTCGATATCGCGGTCTACCGGCAGGTGCCGTCGGACGGAGTGCTTCGCGAATTCCAGAATTCGGGCCCAAGTCTGACCGACTTTTCTCCGGGATTCGGTGCGACTGGTCAGTCATTTCGGTCGCGAGAGACAATCGTGGTGACCGGACCTGCCGTTGCTAACGCAGACTATGGGCTCAACACGGCCCAGCAGGCGCATTTCGCACAGATCACGATCGTGGGCGCGACTCCGTTGTGGGCAGTGGATGATCTATCAAGGCCGATTGGCGTAGTCACTTGCACATCTTCGGCAGGCCTCGGAGACGCCGATTCGGAAGCCACTACCAAAGCGAATTGGAAACTGACCCTCGAGCAACACGCACCGAGTTTCGCGCTGTACTTGTCGATGTTCGGTTATGACACCGCCACATGAGAGTATGGTTTCACACTATGGACAGAGAAAACGGCGAGCACATCTACGACTCCGCCGTTGTCGAAGCTAGTGGTGTCGATGAAAGCCCACATGCTTGGACAGCTGCTGAGCCCAAACGCTACGACAGTGTCCCCGTTGATTTCGTGGCAGTCAGCACAGCAGTTCGGGCTGCATCGCGAGATGACGTCGCCTTCTTCAGCGGCGGCCGGATCACGTCGTAGCAACCCAGCCGCCCTCACACGACCCCTCGATCACAGCCGTAGCGGCACTCGTCCTCACTGATTTCGGGCGACCACTGCTACTTGATGGTCACCGGGCTCAAACCAACCCCAATCAGGCGGGCGGCCTGAACAACTCCGGTGGCCGATATGGACCAGGTGAGTGCCGCAAGCTCGTCCGCCCTAGAGCCCCAGGCGTCATTCGGAAAGTACTGGGTCGCCATACCGGACGTTATTGCGAGCACAAGCCCGATGGTTGCTGCGATGAGGATTGCGGAGCCGGCGTAGAGCTTGGAGCCCTTGAGGTTCTCTGACGCCGCCTCGTCCGCATCTTCGAGCTCCTGAACCGTTGTCGCCAGGTCTGGTGGCGACGTCTCCTCTGCCTCGTCAGTTGCCCGAATACCCGGTCTTCGCATGCGGGCAGCAAGCTCGTTGGTCGCGGACTTGAGCGAATCGCCGGGCCAGCCGGGGACTCCGTCGGTGACGCCCTCCAGTGCGGCCACGATCTCGGCCTGGTTTGGGCCGGCCTCGAAGTCTTGTTTCGCACTGCGGACGACACGAAGCGTCACCTCGAGCTGTTGTGTAAGGCGCCCGAATTGTCTGTTGGCTGGCGTTCCGCGCACCAGGCTAATGAGCGCCGCCTCGACTTCCGCCGCGAATTCGGCACCGCTCCAAACCGACTGGTCATTCCTGCGGAACTCGATCGTTGCGAACTGCGGTATCACTGCCAGCGCGCTAACCACAGAGCTCGAATCGCTCACGAACAAGTCCGCCTCTTCATCTTCGACGCTCAAATCCTTGACCGCTGTAGCGAGCCTTCCTGGCCACCGGGGCTGCACAGTCGGGTAGGACAGGAGAGCTTGGCCCACCTTCAGCTTTGCTTTCGTTACGCGCTGTCGAATTTTGGCGGAGTCGGCCGACTTCTTCGTCCTCTTCATTGCCTCCAACGCACCCCAAGCGATCAACGATGCCGCCGCCGATCCGATGAAGAGGAGCACCACTGCGTACCAGGCGCTGTGTCTTCGGTGCACGGTCACCTCGATGCTCTGTAGCGGGCCAGTTGAATCAGGGTCGAACTTCACTTTCCATGTGCCCGGCGAACCCATCGGCTCAGCGTCGATGAAGAGGTTGACGTTCGGGTCGTCTGCGACCTCATCTCTCGGGAGGCACTCTGAGCTCGAGATTGTGACGACGGCAGTTCCGTCCGGTGCCTGTGCTGTGGCCTCGACATAGAAGGATCCTGCCGAACGGATACCGAGATCGAGACACTGCTCTTGTCCCAGTTTGGATCGCCGCGTCACAGCCGGGGGATTGGTCGGAGGAGCCTGTGCAGCTTGGAATCCCGGCGTTGCGCCCTTTACTGAGATCGTCGCTCCATTGGCTTCTGCAACCAGAACCATCTCGAACTCGGTCGGTGTTGGTGCCTGGCCCGACGGCGCAATCAGCGTGATCTGGACTGTCAGAATGCCCCCGCTTGGCACTGCGCCAAGGTCTGCACAAGTCGAGAGTGTTCCCTTTCCGCCGCTACGAGAGCCGATCGAGCAGAAAAAGGTGATCGGCGCAGCTTGTGGTACTACGGCCACTGCGATGCGCTGAGGAGAGCCGACGTTCATGACAGAAATCGAGGCCGACGATTCAACTGTTGGCATTGGCGGAGCCTCCGACAGCAGACGCAAGGATTTGCTCTGGGCGTGAGCGGGGGCCGCTGACATGAGCAGCGCTGTGATCAGAGCGCCGGTGGCCTGCAGTTTCCGCACGGGTTCAACAATACCTAGGCAGAGTCGCTGATGGTTCTCAACGTGCCCGCAGAAGGTGACGCCCGGCGTCAAGATCTGGCGGCGGAATCTCCGCGACTGACCTGAGTGCTCAGCTACGCGGTACCCGATGGTCTAACGTCAGTCCAAGGGAGGTGTCATGGCGAGACGAACGCGGCCCATCTTCGGATGGCTCATTGCGTCAGCCCTAATGGGCGACGTGTTCACCACAGACGATGAGGGTGAGCTTGATCCTGAGCAGCAGAAGACTCTGCGAGCCGATCTCGAGGACTTACGCGAGTTGAGGTTGAAAGCTCGAAGGCGGCGGGCGTCTAGCCAGGAGGAGTCTCGGCGCGAACCTTCTCAAGCTGATAGCCGCAACCACGCGCCAGGGCGTGAAGGCCCCGAGCCGCAGCGCGCATAGCGTTGTATCGGGCCGCTGCAGCTAACAAGGCCAGTGCAGCCAGGTAGAAGATCGAGATCCCAGTCTTGCCCGGGTCATGTGCCCATGCCTCTGCGATCGCTATGGGCGCTGCGGCAATGAGCAGGAGCGAAACAAGCCCGCTGAGGCGCTCAGCGAAGTCCGCCAGCAGCGTCCAGCGTGTCGCCGCGTAACGAGCACCGCGTAGCAAGTGTTTCTCATGGGTGGACGAGTACCACTTAACGCCCGGCGGCGGTGTCAATCCGGCGTCGTTGTAGATGTCAAGGGCGAGGGCATATGAGTCCCTCGCCTTCCCGTTTCGGCTGATCTCGGCCAGTCGGTCGAGAATTCGGTCCAGAGGGGTCAGAACGAGGGCAAAGAAGCCGACGAGGGCGCCCGTTGACAGCACCGGCATGGTCCAATCGATGGTTGGCAGCGGCGTCGTCGTGAACAGAAGCGCTGCACCAACTGTTGCGAGGGCGATCACGACGAGCAGCGGCGAGAGGACCAATAGTCGATCAGTCGCGCGGACCGATGCAACCACCGGATTGGCAGAGTTCGATGCGACCGGCGCTCCCGAGTCGGCCGAGCTATCGAGCTCCAAGGGAATGTCGTAGGCGTGGCGTATGCACCGGGCCACTTGGCCATACGGTCTCAGCTCCAGCTCTTCGACGACCGCAAAGAGGTCGACGTCCACATCGGCGTCGTTCGCCCCCGGATTGTCGATGAGGACTTCCTCGATGACCAAAACGAGCTCTTCAGTCGGGATTACCTCTCCGCGTTCGACGGCCGCCAACCAGTCCTTGGTCCGTTTCAGCGAGTCCGCGAAACCCTCCTCCGAGATGCCGCGCTTCGTGCGCTCTTCGTAAATGACGGCCCCAAGGAGCCGAGCAGTGGAGTCCCTTATAGATGGGATGTGGTCGACGTGGACCAGCTGACGTTCACCCTTCGGCGCTGGCGCGCTCATGACCAGTCAATCGGCCCAGCCCGAGCGAGCCTGCAGTGTTTTCCGCGCTGGGTTTGTGCGCCGCCGTCAACGATTGCACATATTCACCGCTTCGCAGGGCACAGCGAAGGCACGGCCTCTGCCCTAGGCCTCTCGATCATCCGCCTACCAGCCGATGTGTGGGCCCGTTTCGGCCGGGAGGTGCTCCCAGGTACAGTCCTCGGGAGCCTTGTCCTCTCGAAAGCCCTGAAATCCACGCCGTTCTTCGGGCTGGTTATGGCCGCTCTCGGTCTTCTCGGGTGTTGGGCTCGACACAGCGCTGTCGCACGAGCAGTATCCCAACCCGTATCGTTTTGGTTCCCTGAGTCTGCGAGCGAGATTCGGCAGGGAATCCTGGTGTGGCACGAGGCCGACGCGACACCGCTGTTCGACGTGGATCCATCGCGACAAAGCGGCATGTAACAGGCGCCGCGTTACTCGATGCCCCTGCAGTTCCGGGGATCCACCCGGCGATAGCCGCTGGACGAATCGAGGGGGTCGGGGAACACGCCGGTCTCGAACACCCTGCCCACCCGGTCTACCCGGAAGCACGTCGCCTGAGCGATTGGCACTCCGCTTCCGTGGACCAGGTAGGCGAAGTAGTAGTCGCCGTCTATCACTGCAGGCACCACAGACTGGCCGGCGAAACTCGGCTGGTTCTCGAAATCGCTGAACTCGGGGTAGGCCGCTTCGATCGCCTTCCTCCTCAGGATCACGAGATCAGGTTCGATGTCGCCGGATCCCTGGCTGGTGGGGGCGTCGCGACACTGTCGCCTTGGCTCGTGGATGGTTCCGCGCCGGGAGCAGTCACTCTTCCGAGGAGGTAGCCGGCAGCAAGACCGGTGAGGAGCAGCAAGATCCCCACAGCGGCCAGCCTGCTCGTTCGTGTCACGAACAGGAGCCTACCGCCGGGCCCCCGCAACCCTCTGCCTGGTGGCGGGCCCAGCTCAGGTTGCGCTCATTCCCCCGTCGGCGAAGAGGGTATGGCCCGTGATCCACTTCGATTGCGACGAAGCGAGGAACAACACCGGCGCGACGCTCGCATCGGTGGGGGTCAGCTCACCCTGCGGGATGCGGTCGGCGAACTTCGCGATGTTGGCTGGATCGGAGAAGGCGGGAGCCATGAGTTCGGTGTCCGTCGGCCCGGGGGCCACGGCGTTGACCGTGACGCCGGTCCTGGCCCACTCGACGGCCAGTGTCTTCGTCATGGAGATGACGGCCGCCTTCGACGCGTTGTATGCGAGCTGCAGTGCCGAGCCGCGGGCACCGGCGTTCGACGTGTAATTGACTATTCGTCCGTTTCCCGCTTCGACCATGCGCCGGCCGGCCGACTGACAGAAGAGCCAGGTGCCCTTCACGTTGATTCCCATGCTTCGATCGAAGTCGGCCTCCGTGAGCTCGAGGGCCGGGACCCGGACGTAGACGGCGGCAGTGTTCACGAGCACGTCGATTCTCTCGTGGCGCTGAGAAGTGTCGGCGATCAGCTGCTCGATCGCAGCCCCGTCACGATTGTCGATCTGGGCACCGGTCGCCGAGCCGGCTTCCCGCGCTACCGAAGCGGCCCGGTCGCCATCGATGTCGGCGGCGATCACGTGAGCGCCTCTTTGGGCGAACCCCAGCACGATCTCCCGGCCGATACCGCCACAGCCGTTGACCACCACCGCCTGATCACTGAAATCGAACCACGCATCAACGTTCACGAGCACCTCCGCCGTCGAGTGTATTCGTAGTCAAGGCTTGCTGGTCGCCACGAGGGCACTACCCGGCGGCGATGGTGGAGGGCGACGTCGCCGTTCGGACAGCTGCATCAGGCCCCTACGGAGCTATCGGCTAGAGACACCGCGTAGACCGGGCCGGAATCGGCGCTTCTCAGCTTGCTGCC
>CAMYIJ010000130.1 GCA_947258375.1 uncultured Acidimicrobiaceae bacterium | reverse complement strand
TGCCCCGCATGGTCCGCCATTCCCCGTCTGGAGGACGATGGAGACGCCCCCGACGCTGCAAGAGAGGGTGACGCTGCGTGTCCGCGGCGCACGGTCCTACGAGAGCCTCGATGGCCTGTCCTCCGGCTTTGACACCGTGGAAGAACGAGACCAGATCGAAGTCGTCGTCGATGTCGACCCGGCGGGCATCGCCACTGTCGACTTCCTCATCGACGGGCAGCGATGGGACCCCGGCATGCGCGCAAGCGCCTCATCACAGTACCTATCGTTCGTCGAGCCACTCGAGGCGACGGTGTTCGCCGACCCCACAGTGACGGGCCTCGATCGCTCGACCCTGTGCTGGGGCGAAAGCGGCTGCACCGGGATCACGACCCGCGAGACCTGGAAGGGCATGCTCTTCGTCAATCACGGGATCCTGTGCGACCCGCTTGATCTCGCATACGGGGACTGGAGTTGCGACGTCAGGGACGGCGGAACGTATGGAGCACTGGTGGTCGACGTCGTGCCCGACGATGTGCTCAACATGCGCTCTGGGCCGGGAACGGCCTACTTCGTGGTCGCAACGCTCGAACCGCACGCGACGGTGGAGGTCCTCGAGAACAACCGGCTCGCGACCGACGGAGCGCTGTGGCGGGTGGTTCGCGCCGACAACGGTGAGATCGGATGGGTCAACGCCCGGTTCCTCCGCAACTCGATAGCCGGCAACGACGATCGCACCATGGAAGAACGTCTCGTCGACGCGTTCGTTGACTTCGCCGCCCGGCCCTCGGACGACACATTTGCTGCACTTCCCCTCGCCGAGAGTGTGGCACTCGGCTTGGGACCCGACATCGCCACCGTCGTTGCCGGATCGGCTCTGCGGCATCCGGATACTTGGGAGCTCGACGTCGAGTTCTTCCGCGCCTACGACGGCCCGTTCTCCGCGTTTCGGCAGTTGGCCGCCGCGGGTGCCTATGAGGTGACAGTCGGGCCCTACAACTACTGTGGTTGGTCGACACCGATGCCCCCGCCCAATGGGTACGCAGACCTGACGCGCATCAGCATCGCCGACGGCTTTGTCGATAGCTGCCTCATGTGGTCCACCGTCGACTTCTTTGTGACTGCCGACGGCACGGTTGCAGCGATCACCCTCGACCTGGGGGAGCCGTAGTCGCCCTCCCCGGGGTGCTCGGCTCCGGAAGAGCCCCATCGGCCTTGACTGGAAGATGTCCAGAGACACTCACCGGGCGATGGCTGATCCGTTCTTGCGGATATCCGCGCCGATATCGGCGCGTGTGTCCGCAAGAACGGAAGAGTGTCTCGTCCCTAACCCCTTCCGGACGCGATGGCTTCTTTGCGCTTCTTTCCTGTGTGGTCCTTGCCCAGGTAGAAGTTCGCCCAAGAAGACGTCCTGGCGAGGGCATTGTCGATTGGGGGGACGTACTCGTCGCGAATGGTGTCCAGTTGGCCGACCGATGCAAGTCGATCGTAGACGCGTGTCCAGAGGCAGGGCTTATCGCTGTCGACCTCGCACCTACCGTCATAGCTGCCTCCGCACGGGCCGTTGCGCATGAACTTGGCACAGTTCGCCATCGGGCAAAGGTAAGCCAGATCGACAAGTGCACAGTCGCCGCATTCGCGGCAGTCAAACATGGTGCGTTTGATCTGGCGCTCAAAGAAGTAGGCGGATTCGTTGAGTCGCTTATGGCCCTCGAGGAACCGATAGAGCCCGGCCATCATGTCGAACCCGAGAGTGTCTTCCTGGAAGATAAGACGGTGAAAAAGAAGGCTGACCCGGAAATCCAGGGGCTTGCGCCGCTGCCCGGGCCGCGCGACGGGCACCATCTCAGCGGCGCCCATTTTCAGCTTGGGATCTTCGGGGAAGAGGTAGAACTCGCCGGCCTGGTGGTACTGGAAGTTCGGCAGGTAATGGCGCCAGCTCTCCCCTATCTCGTCGGCGCGTTGCAGGATGTGGGCGACGTCCTCGCATTTCAGTCCGAATCCACCGATATGCAAGCCGTCGAACTCCAGGCCGCGCAGAATCGCGGCCAGCTGCGCCGAACGCTCCAGACGTGCTCCCCTACCCTTGTCGTCGGCTAGCGCCTCGTCTTCCATTTCGGCCAACAGCTCGTCGGTCACCACGCACCCGTGGATCTTGCCCTGGTTCATGAGCCGGGCGATCGGCAGGGTGAGCGTGTAGACATTGCCGAGGACAGGCACATCGATATTCCGGAGTCGCATGTACTTGAGGAGCTCCGCATACTTCTGCACGTCGTAACCGACCTGGGTAACGACGAAATCGGCGCCGGCTTTGACCTTCTTCTCCAGCTTGTAGAGCTGCAGCATCATCTCGGATTCCAGCCGTTTGAACGGGGACACCGCGCATCCGATGAAGAAATCAGTCGCAGCAAGCCGTTCGGTCATTCCGGGCTTGCGGGCCGGAACCTCGAGCCCGCGGTTCATGTCTTTCAGGTATTGGACGGCCTGCACGCAGTCGAGATCGAAGACGGGGCGGGCAATGCCGCCGTAGCCGCTCATGGGATAGTCCCCGCTCACAACGATGAGATCGTCGAGCCCAGCCCGACTGAGCGCGTTGGCTCGCGCTTCCATCATGTTTCGGTTCAGGTTCGTACAGGCGAAGTGGATCAGAGGTTCGATACCGACTGACATAAGCTCCCTGCCCAGGACATCAGGGCTGATGGCCGGATTGCCGCCCGGGTTGCAGGTCGTGCTCACCGCGTCCACCCCGAGACCGGTTTCGAGGACCGCCTTGGCGAAATCCACCGCCTCCTCAACGCCCCTCCCCTTGGGGCCCCGACCGGGGACGAATTCGACGGTGACCACGAAGTCGTCGCGTCTGCGCAACTTCTCGCGGAACTTCGACATGCGTTCCTCCTGTTTTGCAGCCCTGGCCCCGGACGATCTGCGGTGGCCCGCCGACGACAAGAGGCCGCCATTCTCAACCCATTGTCGCGCCATCTGCCCTGCTAGTGGCGAGGAATCTGGGCAGATTCGCGTGAATGCTGTCCTCAAACCGTGGGCGCCATGAACGTTCGCCAATGGCGTTGATCAGCACTTCGCGGGCGGCCTCGTCGGGGTCTGAGACATCCACCCCGCAGAAGCAGCGTCTCGGCGAAGCGGGCTCGCCGTCGACGTCGTACGGCTCGCAGAGCGTGGGAATCAGAGGCGCCCTCGATGAGGTCGCCGGCGTTTCGTAGTCCGATTGACGAGCGGCACGGGAACCGTCCTGCCGTGTCGCGGACTCCTCTCTCAGTTAGTCGATGAGGGCCTTCTCTTTGAGGACTGGTCTTGGATCGACCAGGTTTTTGTCGAGGGCGGCCACCTTCGGGGGCAGGCCGAGAGCGATCGCCATCAATTGGGTGAAGTAGAGCACGGGCATGGGCTGGCCGATTTTCATTTGAGATTGCCGCGCGTCGAGATTCGCATGGCACAGCGGGCAAGCTACGGCGATGATGTCGGCCCCGGCGGCGCGGGCGTGGTCGATGAGATCTCCGCCGAGCTTGAGCACGATCTCTTTGCGAATCAGCGAGTGAACGGCACCACAACAGGATGTCTTGTAGGACCAGTCGCGGACATCGGCACCGAGCGCCTTCATCAGCACGTCCATCTCGATCGGGTCCTCGGGACGTTCGGCGCCGGTGACTTCCGGCGGCCGGGTCATCACACATCCGTAGTAGCAGACCACTTTGAGATCATCGAGTGGACGGCGGACGCCGGCTGCGAGTTGATCGGTTCCGACGTGCTCCAGGATCGTGTCGAGGAGGCTGTTCACCTGGACGGCGGGCTCGGCGGGGCCCGGCCCCGATCCGTTGCCCCGCTCGTCGGCCTGGGCGAACTTGTGGCGGCTGAAGCAGCCGGCGCACGGCATGGTGACCTCCGAGAAGCCGCTCTGTTCGATGAGGGAGAGGTTCTCGAGGGGGAGGCTGACGGCCTGCTCCGGATCCGCCCGGTGGGCGACGGAGCCGCCGCAGCAGGCCCATCCCTTCGGCTCGATGAGGTTCACACCAAGCGCATCGCACACCGCTTTGGTGGAGCGATCGAACTCCTCTGCCGTGGAGGTCAGCGAGCAGCCCGGGTAGTAGGCGACGGCGTCTTCGGCACCCTCGATCGGTCGGACTTTGTCACGCTTGCGCGCCCGATGAGGTAGGAACGAGAGCCTGCCCTTGCGGATCAACTTCATCCCGATGTCGAGATCCTCGGTGTAGTTCTTGTTCTTGACCTTCAGCTCGGCGAGCAGCCCGAGCTCGTAGGCACGGCGCCACACGCGTACCTCACGCAGGAATGCGGAGTTGAAGGCATCTGCCTCCGGCACGGGCGGTTTCACGCCCTGCTCCAGCGCCTCGCGGGTCAGGAAATCCATAATGCCGGCGACGTCGAGACCCTGGGGGCAGTGGGTGGTGCAGGTTTGACACGAAGCACAGAAGTAGTCCGAGATGGGACACCCGCTCGTGCACCGGACGCACTGGTAGCAGAGAGTGACGTTCTCGCCGAGCTCGTCGAAGACCTTGTGGGCCAATTCGGAGCTGATCGCTGACGGTGCGCTGGTCACTATGCGTTAGCTCCCTCAAACGTTGGTCGCGGCAGCAAGTTGGCCCCCTCGACGATCGGCCGGACCGCCTCTTCCCACTCGATCGCCATGATGTGGACTCCGGCAACGCCCTCGATCTCGCGGATCTGCTCGATCAATTCGATGCAGATCTGGATACCTTCGGCCTTCCAGGCTGCCGCCCGCGCCTTCTTGTCCTCGGGCGTCAGCTCGTCCTTCGACTTGCCGGCCCATTCCGCCCCGGCCGCGGTCATCCGGTCGATGAGCTCATCCGGTACGAGCAGGCCCGGCACGTTGTTGACCATGTAGCGGGCCATTCCCGGGCTCTTCAGCGGACCGATGCCGGCCAGGATGTATGCCTTCTCATGGAGGCCCAGCTCCCGGACCTTCTCCATGTATCCGGCGAAAGCGGGAACGTCGTAAATCAGTTGTGTCTGGATGAAGTTGGCGCCGGCGGCGACCTTCTTCGCAAGTCGATAAGGGCGGTAGTCGACGGGATCGGCGAAAGGCGCCGCCGCCGCACCGACGAAGAAGCGGGGCTCCTGACCGTCAAAGGCATCGCCGCACTGGAAGACCTTCTCATCGCGCATCCCCGCGACCATCTGCACCAGCTGGACCGAGTCGATGTCGAAGACGTTCTTTGCCGTCGGATGGTTGCCGAACTGCTGGTGGTCTCCGGTGAGGCAGAGGAGGTTGTGCATTCCGAGGGCGTAGGCACCCAGCAGATCCGCCTGGATCGCCAGCCGGTTGCGGTCGCGGCAGGTCATCTGGACGACCGGCTCGAGACCTTCTGCGACCGCTATCGTCCCGGCCCCGATGCTCGACATACGCACGATGGCGGTCTGGTTGTCGGTGATGTTGACGGCGTCGCACGTTCCCTTCAGGTAGCCGGCCTTCTCCCGGATCACATCAATGTCGGCGCTCTGGGGTGGGCCCAGCTCAGCCGTCACCGCAAAATGGCCGGCCCGCAGGATCCGCTCCAGATTGGAGCTCGAGAGGTGTCCGTTGCTTGTGGGGGTTTCGGTGACCATGGCTACTCCTGCTCCGCGGCGCGACGCAGATCATCCCGAACGATGCGGCGAGGTCCGCCGTCGCGGGATGCCTTCCAGTTCTTTGGGGGCTGGGGATTCATCAACACGTCGAGTCGATCGAGATGAATCAAGCGATCGTGAATCAGCTGCCAGGCGCACGGAGTCTCGTGGTCCACCTCGCAGTGGCCGTCCTCGGACCCTCCGCACGGCCCATTGAGGAGCGACTTGGAGCACCGGGCGATGGGGCAGATTCCGGCGGTGATCCCCAGGACACACTCGCCGCATGCGGCGCAGCGCTCCTCCCACACGCCCTGTTCGACCGGGATCCCCATGAAGCTGGTGTTGAGGCCGGGGACGACCCACGAGTCGGGGAACTTCTCGGCGATCGCCTGCACACCGACGCCGCACGCCAGCGACACGACCGCGTCGGCACCCTCGACCTCGGAGCTGACCTGGTCGAGATACTCCCATTCGCATTGCCGTTGAACGGTCGCCTCGGAGATCTCTTTGGCATCCCCGTCCAGCTTGGTGGACATTCGCAACGAAGTGGCCAGCGTGAGTGCTTCCCGCTCACCACCGGCGAAGCAGACGGTTACACACGTCCCACACCCCATCACGAGCACGTTCTCGGCGTCCCCGATGAGACCCTTGATCTCCTCCAAAGGCTTTTGTTCGCCGATGATCATCGGTTCATGCTCCTTTTCCGGCCTTCTGCGGCACCCGCAGAGGATTCGGCCCCAGCTTCTTGACCCGCTCGTTCATCTCGGTAGCGGCTTCGACAAATGTGGCAGCCATCGCGGCGGACATGTTGAACATCTCGACCCGCTCCCGTTCCAGTCCGATCTGCTCCAACAGATCCTGGACACGCTCCACACGTTTTCTGGCTTTCGTATTACCTTCCAGGTAATGGCAGTCACCGGGCAGTCAGCCGGCGGCGAAGACGCCGTCCACCCCCTCCTCGAATGCAAGGAGCACGCTGAGGACATCCAGCCTGCCGGTGCATGGCAGTTGGACCACCTTGACGCTCGGCGGGTATTGCATCCGCAGACCTCCGGCGAGATCAGCAGCCGCGTACGCGCAGTGCTCGCAGCAGTAAGCGATGATGTTGTATGACTCGGCGCTCATTCGGTATGCCTCCCCACCGTCTCGATGGGGACAAAACCCTCAGGCGGTCCGGTCAGCGCGCCCACTTTGGCCTCGCCCTGGGCATCCGTGAAGTGCTGCAACTGGATCGCCCGGGCCGGGCATTCGGCCACACAGATGCCACAACCACGACAGACGGCGGCCTCGATAGTGGCGGCTCCGAGGATGCCACCGACGCCGTAAACGTCGGAAGTCATTGCGGGCACGCCGAACGGGCACACTCGCACGCAGGTAAGACACCCGGTGCAGGCCAGGGTGTCGACCGCAGCGACCTGACCCCCTGCCAGCAGAGTGTCCTTACTCAGGACTCGCGCCGCCCGTGCCGCCGCCGCCTGGGCTTGAATCATGGTCTCATCGAGCAGCTTCGGGTAGTGAGCCATCCCGGCCATGAACAGCCCGTCCGTTGAGAAGTCGACAGGCCGCAGCTTCACGTGGGCTTCGAGGAAGAAACCGTCGGCGTCCGTGCCACACTTGAACTGTCCGGCCACGTCGTCGACGTCGTCTCGAGGCACCACCGGCATCGAGAGCACGACGAGATCGGGGTGGAGGTCGAGCGCCCGATCGAGGATGGGATCGCGGGCGCGCACGGTGAGATCGCCGTTGGCCTCGACCTGCGGCCGGTCGTCGTCCTCGTAGCGGACGAACAGCACTCCCTGGTCGCGAGCCTCGGTATAGGTGCGCTCCTTGAACCCGTACACCCGGATGTCTTTGTAGAGCACGACGACCTGGGCATCGGGGTTGCGTTCCTTGAGGGCCAGGGCGTTCTTCAGTGCAACGGTGCAGCAGATGCGGCTGCAGAACTGCTCGGCGGGGCCGACACACTGGATCATCACCACCGAATCCGGCGGTTTCTCGTTGGAGGCGAGAACCTTCTCGAACTCGTGCTGGGTGACGATCCGCGGATCGGTGCCGTAGCCATATTCCGGCCCGCGGTATTCCTGGCCGCCGGTCGCCAAGATCGTCACCCCGTGCTCGATGTTGCTGCGATTGCCGTTGCGGTCCTCGATGGCGCTGGTGAAGTTACCCATGAAGCCAGATGAGTCGACGATGCTGGTCTCCATGTGCAGATCGATGAGAGGGCTCTCGTTGACCTGCGTGATGAGCTCCTCCATCACCTCCCGCGGGTGCCGTTCGGTGGCGGACATGAACACGTTGCGCACGTTCCCCCCGAGGGCCTCCTCCCGCTCCACCAGGTGCACCGGGAACCCTTGATCGGCGAGAGAAATAGCGGCGGTCATCCCGGCGACTCCTCCGCCGACCACCAGGGCGGTCTTCTCGACCGGGACGTCGAATGTGTGCTGTGGCTCCAGCAACGCCGCCCGAGCCACCGCCATCCTGACCAGGTCCTTGGCCTTGGCGGTGGCGACCGCGTTGTCGTTGGAGTGCACCCATGAGCATTGGTTGCGGATGTTGGCCATTTCGAACAGATAGGGATTCAGCTCGGCGCCACGCAGCATGTCGCGGAACAGAGGAGCATGCGTGAGCGGGGTACAGCTGGCGACGACGACCCGGTTGAGTCCCTGCTCACGGACCTGCTCGGCGATGTGCTTCACGCTGTCCTGGGAACAGGTATAGAGGTTGGCCTCGGAGTGGGCTACGCCCGGCAAGTCGGAGGCATAGTCGGCGACTTCGGGGACGTCGAGAAAGCCGCCGATGTTCGACCCGCAGTGGCAGACGAACACGCCGATCCGGGGATCCTCTTCGGTCACATCTCTCTCGGCCGGGAACTCGGGCTGGCTGGTAAGGGCGAAGCGCGACTTGGAGAGGGTGACGGCAACCGCCCCGGCCGCACCACTGGCTTCGATGACGGACTCGGGAATGTCCTTCGGCTCGCGGAAGGGTCCCACGGCATAGATGCCGGGCTTGCTGGTCTCGAGCGGGTTGAACTGCGTGGTGTGGCAGAAGCCGTATTCGTCGAGCTCTATCCCGAGCCGCCCGCCGAGCTCCTTGACCGAATCCGATATCTCCATGCCGACCGAAAGGACGACCATGTCGAAGCGCTCGTCCTCGAGCTTCCCGTCTTCGTCCTGATAGCGCACCAGCAGATCGCCGGTGGCAGGATCCTCGCGCAGGCCGCCGAGGCGGCAGCGGGTGTACTGGATGCCGTATCGATCACGAGCCCGCTCGTAATAGCTCCAATAGCCCTTGGAGAACGCCCGCATGTCCATCATGAACACGTGGATATCCACATCGGGTTCGTGTTCCTTGGCCATGATGGCTTCCTTGGTGGCATACATGCAGCACACCGCCGAGCAGTAGTCGTGGCTCTGGTCGCGTGACCCCACACACTGCAAGAACGCGATCCGCTTTGGAGTCTCGTGATCGGAAGGCCGCTCGATATGGCCGCTCGTCGGGCCGGAGGCCGAGAGCAGCCTCTCGAACTGCATTGCCGTGATCACATTGGGGTAACGCCCCAGGCCGTACTCCTCGGACAGCTCGGCCTTGTAGGTCTGGTAGCCGGGGGCGAGAACGACCGCCCCGACGTCGACTTCCTCGACACGTTCGACCATGTCGTGGTTGATGGCGTTGACGCCGCAGGCAAAGGTGCAGCTCATGCACTCGGAGCAAACTCCGCAGGCCAGGCACCGGGCCGCTTCGGCCTGAGCCGACTCGTCGTCGTAGCCACTCTCGACCTCGGCAAAGCTGCCGATTCGATCCGCCGCCGCCAGCTCCGGCAGCGGCACCCGCGGCTGATGATCGACGTGGCTGAGATCCTCAGGCGAATACCGCACCACAGGCAGATCCGGCTTGGGAGGCGGCTCCATGTGCTCGCCCTGCAGGTAACGGATGATCGATTGAGCCGCGGTGTGGCCGCTCTCGACGGCCTCGATCACAAACGCGGTGCCCGACACCGTGTCGCCGGCCGCGAAGACGCCCTCGCGGGTCGCGGCCAGCGTGTTCGGGTTGATCGCGATCGTGCGCTTCGGGGTGAGGCCGACCCCGGCGTCGTCGGGGATGAAGGCCAATCCGGCACGCTGCCCGACCGAGAAGACCACCGTGTCACAGGGAATGACGTGCGTTGAATCGGGAACTTTGGTGACCTGAAGGCGACCGGCGTCGTCGAACTCGAACGACGCCACCTTCTGGCATTCGACCCCGGTCACCCGACCGTCTTCGCCGGTGATCTGCTCGAAGCTGTGGCCGGCGTGGACTGTGATTCCCTCGGCTTCGGCGGCCTCGACCTCCCACGAGTGGGCCGGCATCTCGGCCTTGCTCTCGACACAGGCCATGTGCACTTCGTGTCCCATCCGCACCGCGGTCCGGGCCACGTCGATCGCCACATTCCCGCCGCCGAGCACCAGTACCCGCCGGCCCAGCGGCGGAGCCGGATCGTCGGAGTCGGCGGCGTACCGCCCGAGCCGCACATCACGGAGGAAAAGGGTGTTCATCAGGACGCCGTCGAGGTCGGCCCCGGGGATAGGCAAACGAACCCCTTCGTGGGCTCCGACCGCGATCAGCACCGCAGTGTGACCGTCGTCGAAGAGATCGTCGAGGTTCTCGACCCGGTGGTTGAGGTGCAAGTCGATGCCGAGATCGATGATGTCCTGGACCTCGCGGTCGACGATCTCGGCCGGCAGCCGGAACTCGGGAACGCCGAGCCGGAGCATTCCGCCGGCGACCGGCATTGATTCGTAGACGCTCACGCCGTAGCCGGCCATCGCCAGATCCTGCGCCGCCGTGAGACCGCACGGCCCCGCTCCGATGATCGCCACTCGCTCCTCGTGGATCTGCGGAACCGGCTCAACGGGTTGGCGAGGCTGGGCGAGGATCTTGTCGGATACGAAGCGCTTCAGGGCCCTGATGTTGATCGGCTCGTCGACCTGGCCGCGATTGCAGGCGGATTCACAGCGGTGATTGCAGATCCGCCCGCAGATTCCGGGGAAGGGGTTGTCCATCTTGATGACCCGCATGGCATCTTCGTAGCGACCATCACCGATCAGGGCGATGTACCCCTGAGCCCTCTGACCGGCAGGGCAGGCGTCCCGGCATGGAGCGACGCCGAGTTTCTCGATTGCGTACGCGTTGGGCACTGCCTGTGGGTAGAGCTTGTAGGCGGCCCGCCTCGGGGCCAGGCCTTCGTTGAACATGTCGGGGATGACAACCGGGCAAACGCCGGCGCAGTCGCCACAGCCGATGCACACGTCGACGTCCACATAGCGCGGTTTGCGCCGGATCTGGACCCGATAGTCGCCCACCTCGCCGTCGATGTCGAGCACTTCGGATTCGGTGAGCAGTTCGATGTTGGGATGGCGACCCGTCTCCACCAACTTCGGGGAAATGGTGCACATGGCACAGTCATTGGTGGGAAACGTCTTGTCGAGCTGCGCCATCTTGCCGCCGATGGCGGAACTCTTCTCGACCAGGTAGACCTTGAAGCCCTGATCGGCGAGGTCCAGCGAGGCCTGCATTCCCGCAATACCCCCGCCTACAACCATCACCGCCCCAGTTGGGGCGGCGATCGTTCCACGGTTCTCGTCAATCGAACGCAGCAATAGCACTCCCGGAATACACGGCCTGGGCACATTGTCGCGTGTGGTTTCCAACCAACCAGGGCCTTTTGACCCTGACCGAGGTCGCTACATACCCTTGGCCTTCGGCCGGATTCGGGTACTCGGCAGAGCCGCAGGCGTTCGCGGATGGCGGTGGTCGTCGAATCCCATCCAAGTGCCGGCAAAAGCTGGCAGGAATTCAGATCACTGCCCAACCGGAGCCGATAGCGATTCGCGCGACTTACCTATTGAAGAGTTCGAGAATCTCACTTTCGGAAAGGGCCCGACTGTAGATCCGGACATCGTCAATCTTTCCATCCAAGAACTCGCTTACGGGGTTCAGGCCGCCCCATGCTCCGATATATGTATCCGTTACGTACGTATTCCCATTCCATGTGGAGTCACCAAGAGGCTTTTCGCTGACCTTTTCACCATTGATATAGAGGCGCAGACTGTCTTCATCAGCAGTAACAAATATCTGATGCCAGTTGTCCAACGTCAATGCCGCGAAGGAAACAGTCAACAGCCAGCAATTCGATGTATGAATAGCCGCTTCAACGTGTCCCGCCTCGGTGTGAGTATCTCCATAGATATCGATCGCGTAGGCGAAGTGGGAACAAGGAGCATCCTGGCCGAGAGGAACATTATCGAGATACTCCAACGATTCGACATAGAGCCAAACTCCATACGAAATCTGCTTCTCTTGAGAGAGCGGCGATGCAACCACGCGGCAGAGCTAATGCTGATGTAATCATCGATCCCATCGAAGTTGTAGGCACTCTCCGGATTCCCAAATCCGTCTTCGGTTAACGTCGCTCCATGGACGGTACCGTGATTACCGTTCCCGCTTTCATCATTGGCGTTGCCATTAAATGGATAGTAGGCAACCAGGTCACCATCGAGATTGGGCGCCACCGTTACGCCAATCCGCAGGCTGCCGGGCAAGTACCACCAGATAGCGTTGCCATAGATGTCCGCGCCCCTCACCAGGATCTTGTAGTCCCCAGACGGCAGTGGCCCCAAGTCGTAGGACCACGTTGTCGACGGTGCTCTGGGATCACCCAGCGACGCCAGCGTCTCGGGAGGCGATGTGGACGACCGCGTCGCGCCACTGGGCAGATGCCACAGCCCGCTTTGCTGGCTCCGTACCGCAACGCGAACCGCGGCGACACCGGATGCGTCCGTGGCCTCACCGATGAGTGTGCCGTCCGACGGGATCGTGTCGCCTTCCGAGAATTCCGCGGTCACGACAGGTAGATCGAACTCGGGTGTACCAAAGAAGACGGAGGCCCTGAGCCCGTCCGCTGTGTGCCAGAGGGCAAGGTTGCCGTCGGCGTCGAAGGCCATAACGAATACCTCGTAGAACCCTGGCCCTAACGCAGGCGCGTCGAATGACCAAGCGGTGTCAACCCCGAGTGGCTCCTCGAGCACGGCGGGGAACCCAATCGTTGCGTCGCCGGCAGCTGTGCTTCCGTCAGGAAGCTGCCACAACAGGGATGCCTTGTCGCGGATCGCCACTCGGACCTCAGCGACGCCCGTTGGGTCCATTGCCCGCCCCGTCAATGCAGCGGGCAACGGCAGTACGTCGTTGTGCGAGTAATCAGCGGTGAGGACGGGCGGACCCACGTCGACTGTCACTGCGATGCGCAGCATTCCAGGCGTATACCACCAGATAGCGTTGTTGTATATGTCGGCGCCTCTCACGAGGACGTTGTAGTCCCCAGGCGGCAGTGGGCCCAAGTTGTAAGACCACGTCGTCGAGGGTGCTCTGGGATCACCCAGCACCGCCAGCGTCTCGGGAGGCGTGGGGCGCGTCGCGCCACTGGGCAGGTGCCACAGCCCGCTTTGCTGGCTCCGCACGGCTACTCGAACCGCGGCAACACCTGAAGCGTCCGTGGCCGTACCGCCCACATCGATCCCGGGACTGACAACGCCGCCGAAGGCCGCTGATAGAACAGGATTGTCGGACTCGGGAGTACCCACCAATATCCCGATTCTGAGGCCATCCACCGTGTGCCAGAGAGCCAGGTTGCCGTGGATGTCGCGGGCCATGACGAAGACCACGTAGGCGCCTGGCGGCAGCGCTGTGGCATCGAAGGACCACGTTGTTTCGGCACCACCCGGATCCGAAAGCTCCGCGGGGAAGCCCACGGTCGCGTCGCCCACGATGGTGTCCCCACCTGGGACATGCCACCGGAGGGTCGCCCTGTCCCGAATCGCAACACGCACGAGGTCCACGCCACTTGTGTCGGCGGCGGCTCCCGTCAGAAGTGGAGGCAGCGGTAGAACGTCGTTATCGGCGAAATCAGCCTCGATTACCGGAGGAGTGGTGTCCTCCCCCGCCGCGGCGATGCCACCACGCGGCAAAGCTAGCCCGGCGAAAAGCACCATCACGGCGATCACGTGCAGAGTCGGCCGGTCATTCCTCATCCTCATGTCGGGGACCTCCCCCTTACGCCGAGGGGCTCCTTCCACTGCAACGTGCATCCCCCCGATTGGATACTCCAAGCGTACGCGACCTCGCGACCGGGCGTAGTTGGACAGGCAGATCAGGTCGACGCGATCGACACGATGCAGGACGCCCCCAGCCTGATCATCAACCTGCAGCGACAACCAGGCGGCACATCGAACTCCGCAAGCCGCTGATCGACATACCGGTCGACGAACCGGCCCTGATCCAGACGAATCTCTGAAGTGATTCCCGCCAGACCGTCTATGCAGAGGGTTACCCAAAAACCACCCCACGTGACCCCGGAGCCCGCTCCTGGAAGTGCCTGATCGGCGTGGTTCGGTTATGTGCTCGTTCTTGCGCCTGATTTGGTGATCGGCGTGGCCGTCCATCTCACTCGCCTAAGCCCGGGGATATTTGAGTTCCTCCTTCGGCACCTGGAGATCCTGAGTGATTGGGGGTTCACGGCGCCAGCTCAGTCGGCGCCAATGTGGGCCGCCGGTTCAGGAACGATGCAACGACTCCCGGCCCCGATCACGTGGCTGAAGGCTCGATCCTGTGTCTCCTGTCGGCCGAGTCGACGAAGCCTGCATTGGGCGTGCCGCCTCGCCCATCAGGGCGACTCGAACGACAAGAACCCCCGCATTTGGGGCTTCGGCGACGCGTATGCTCGGTTAAGGAGCCCATCCAACTGAGGGTGGCAGCGCGAATCAGGAGGTGCACCCGTGACCGATCACCGCAACCTCGAGAGAGCCCGCGCCGCATATGAGGCGTTCGCCAGCGGGGACCTGGCAACGGTGATGGATCTCTTCTCGGACGACATCGTGTTCCACGTCGGCCGGAACGACATCCCGGCCGGTCCTTATGAAGGCAAGGAGGCCGTCCTCGGCTATCTGAGCCGGCTGATGCATGAGACTGGAGGTAGCTTCAAGACCGAGATCCACGACCTGCTCGCCAACGACGAGCACGCTGTCGCTCTCGTAACCACGTCGGCAACCCGCGACGGCAAGTCCTACGAGGGCCACGCTGTCGACGTCCTTCACATGCACGACGGGAAGATGACCGAGTATTGGTCCTTCGCCGAGGATCAGAGCCTGGTCGACGAGTTTTGGGCGTAGCCAGAACGCACCATGTTGGGGGTAATCATTAGGCCCGGACAGGTGAGTACAGCGCCACTGAAGTCTCGCGAAACGTGTCCCAGGACCCCGTCAAAAGTTCCAACGACTGCCGAGCGGAAAACGCTATCGGCGACAGCCTGAACAGCCATGAGATAACCGATCCTGGATGTGCCGAT
>CAMYIJ010000129.1 GCA_947258375.1 uncultured Acidimicrobiaceae bacterium | reverse complement strand
AAGGTCGGCTCGGGACCAAAGCCCGCCCAGATCACTCACCGCGCAGCGCGATATCGCGCACATCGTTCCGAGCAGATCCGGCACTCGGCGCTACCTTTCCCGATATCTGGAAGGAGTGATGTTTAGCCGCTCGTAGGTGGCGCATAGCGACGTCCAAGCGAGCCCAATCGACCGTCACAACCGAGCCTGGATCTAGCATTCCCGAGCGGCGTGATTCGCCCGTTGGCGATGGCCGCGGCTTCGGCCCAGGTGCGCCGTTCGTCGACGGTGTAGATGTTGCCGTTGTGGAACACTCGATCGGCAGGAGACGGGGCCATGGGTCGGATCAGGCGAGCGTGTCGTGGGTGACCACGCCGTCGCACATGGTCAGCAACACAGGTGTCGCCGCGATCTCGTGAGCTGGAATCTCGAACAGGTTGCGCCCGAGGACTACGAGATCGGCGGCCATGCGGGGACGCAGCATGCCTGTGGTCTCACCGAGGCTGATCTGGAAGGCGGCAGATGCCGTCATCCCGCGGATGGCGTCGGGCAGCGCCAGCGCTTCTTCGATCGGGGGCAGCGGGTCGCCATCGGTGACGCCGGCCAGCCGCCGGGTGACCGCCGACTCGATGAGGGTCAGCGGTCGATAGGTCGACACGTAGGCGGACGCCGGCCAGTCGGCTCCAAGCGTCACGGTGACTCCGGACTCGACCGCGGTCCGCAGCGGATACTGATGCAGTGCCCGCTCTCCCAGCCGGGACAGCATGACGTCGTGGAACGGGTCCATGGCTATCCACTGGCTGGACGTCTGGTAGACGACTCCGAGATCGCGGAAGCGGGGCAGATCGGACGGATCGACGAGGTGGGCGTGGCAGATCGCATGCACCACCCCGGAATCGCCCCTGGCCCGCACGGCGGCGACGGCATCGAGAGCCACCCGTACCGCTCGATCTCCAAGCGCATGGAAGTGACACGACAGGCCGGCGGCATCGGCCTCCGCGGTCCAGCGGCGGATCAGATCCTCGTCCTCAGCCAGCGGCCCGGTGGTGTCGGGCCGGTCCGAGTACGGCTCGAGGTAGGCCGACGTATGGGCCTCGGTGACACCGTCGACGAATATCTTCAGGGTGTTGACTCGCACCTTGGGGGAGCGGTGCTGTTCTTCGGCTGCAGCCAGGATCTCCACGGCGTCGTCGGGATCGAGAAGGCCGGCCTTGGAGGCGACCACTCTCACCTTGAGGAGACCCTCGCGATCAAGGTCGCACAACATGGGCCAGGCCTCACGCTCGTCGAAGACGAACACCCCTGGATCGAAGTGGCCGGTGAGCCCGGCGGCGGCGTATCCGTCCTGCGCCTCGATGAGGAGCCGACGAGCCCGCTCAGTGCTTGGAGGAACGAGCGCATCACGCACCATGCGCATCGCCATGTCCTCGAGAACCCACCCGGTCAGCTCACCGGTGGCGTCACGGGCGAACATTGAGTAGCCGGGCGTGGGGTCGACGGTCTCGCGGGTGATCCCGGCTGCCGCCAACGCCGCTCCGTTGACCCACAACGAGTGGCTGTTGATCTCACGCAGCACGGCCGGGGTGTCGCCGAAGATCTCGTCGAGCACCTGCCGATGGGGCCCGTCGGGGAAAATGTGCGACCGCCAGCCCCCTCCGGCGACAACCTCGACGTTGCCATCGGCCGCCTCCAGGATGGCCCGGATCTCGTCGAGCGTGTCGCACTCGGAGAGGTCGACACCGGCCGTCTCTAGGGGACCCTCGGTGAGGTGCGAGTGGGAATCGATGAACCCGGGCAGCACCATCTGATCTGATTCGAGATCGACAACCCTGGTGTCGGGGCCGATGAGCTCTGCAACGTCGGCAGCGTTGCCTACTGCCGCGATGGCCCCGTTGTGCACTGCGACTGCCCGGGCCCACGGCCGGCTGCAGTCCACGGTGTAGACCGGTGCACCCTGAAGCACGACATCGGCGTATTCCATGTTCAATCCTTCCGTCTGACGATCATGCCCTCGCCAGGTGCTCGCCCTCTTCCAGCTTCAGTTCGTCCATGTAGTCGGACCAATCGGCATCGGAGATCACGCCCTTGCTCCGGTAGTGGTTCCGGGCCTCGCTGAGGGCGTCGTCGACCGCCTCCCACTCGGCATCGGACAGCGGTGCCGGCTTGTGGGTGGCCAGGATCTCCTCGACCTTCTCGGTAGCCCTGCTGAGCATGTCCTTCTTGCCGGTCGTGAGCCACGCGGAATACGGCTCGTGGTCGGCCACGGCCATGAAGTAGTCCTCTTTGTTCCAGAACTCGCGGGTGTGGCCGTGCCCCAGGTAGTGGCCGGGAATGGGACCGATTTCGTTGATGACGTCAACTGCCAGTGTCTCTTCGGTGATACGCGCCCCCTGCAGTATCCGCCCGATCCAGCCGGCGACATCGTCGTCCATCACCATCAGCTCGGGGCTGAACAGCAGCTCGGTGCTGGAGCCGCCCTGGAAGAGCTGGAGGTGGCCGCCCGAGAGTGCCGCCATCAGAGCACCGGTCGACTTCTCAAATCCGGCCTGGAAGTCGATCTTCTTCGAGTCGCTGGCAAAGCCGGCGTTCGACCAGATCGGAATCCCATACCGACGCAGCATCTGGTTCATCATGGTGGTCGAAACGGACACGGCCGGCCCGCCCCAGATGTCGATGCCGGTCCTCATGTCGAGAGCTCCGGCACCGTGGTGGATCGCGATCGGCGCTCCCGGCCGGTAGGCCTGAGTCAAGACTGCCCAGCCCATGGTCTCGGCGACCTGGAGCACGATAGAGCCGGCGATGGTTGCCGGTCCCTGCGCCCCCATGGCGACGCCGAGGGCCGGGCATATCGGCATGGCGGCATCCATGTACCGATAGGCGGCGTTCACGCCACCGTCGTGGATGGTCAGGGGAGAGGCGTGCTCGATCTCGGGGAAGAGATCGATTCCGATGGCTTGGGCCATCATGATTCCAAAGATCTCCGTGTCCTGGATGTTCCCGGCCACCTGCGCCTTGGTCGAGTAGCGGATCCCGTTCGCCAGGTTCTCGAGCATCACCATGACAGGGGGGATGCCCCTCCGGTCGGTGTAGATCTCCCACGCTTCTGCCAGGTGAACGTTGGGCAGGGCGTCGGCCACGATCATCGCGTCGCGATGTTCCGCTCCGGTGGCCGGCCGGGTCTCCCACGTATCCAGCTCGAGGTATTGCATTCCCATGCCCTGCATGAAATAGAACGTGTCGCCCCCGACCATGAGATCCTGCTCGGGGTTGCGGGCTCGCAGCCTGAAGTGTGTCGGCACCTTGCGCATGCAGTCCTCGACCAGCCAGGCGGGGAATCTGACGCGCCCCGATTCGACGTCAACGGAACACCCTGCGTCGGCGAGCTGCTTCAGCGCAGCCGGGTGGGTGATCCCCATCCCGGTCTTCTCGAGGACGTACAGCGCTCCCCGATGGATGGATTCCATCTCCTCGGGGGTGAGCATCTCGAGGGGCGGAAACGAGCGGGTGAATCCGTCGAGCATGGCGCCCCTCTCGCTAGGCGAGCAGTTCCTTGACCAGGGTGACGCCGCCGGGGGCGGTGGGGGAGTAGCCGTCGGCTCCGATGCTCTCGGCGAAGCGCTGGCTGATCGCGCCGCCGCCGACGATCACCTTCAGGTCGTCGCGCAGCCCCGCCGATTCGAGGGCGGCGATCACATTCTGTTGTTCCTGGGCGGTGATGGTGAGCAGCGCCGACATCGCCACAACGTCCGGCTCCTCTTCCTTGATAGTGGCAATGAACTTGTCGACCCCCACATCGATGCCAAGGTCGATAACCTCAAAACCGTCCGCCGTGAGCAGCGTGCAGAAGATGCTCTTGCCGATGTTGTGGATGTCGCCCGCCACGGTGCCGGCCACGACCTTGCCCGCGCTCGTCCTCGAACCGCCTGCCGCCTTGAGCGCGGCAACGACGATGGGCATTGCGGTCTCCATCGCGTCGGCGGCTCCCACCAACTCAGGGAGGAAGAGATCACCCGCACCGAAGGCGTCACCAACCTCGCGGATGCATGCGGTCAGCGCATCGAGCACCACGATCGGCTCGGTGCCTTCGTCCAACGCCTGCTGGGCTAGTTGGGCCGCGTTTTCGCCGTCGTACTCCTTTACGGCAGTGGCCAGGTCGGTAAGGGTGCGCTCGCTCATCGGCTGCTCCTGTCGCTGGTTGGCACCTGGCCCGGTGGTCTGGTTGAGCCGTACGGCAGGTCGGGCAGGCCGTATCCGGTCACTCGTTCAAGATCCACTGGGCATCCTATCGATCGATAGGTAGTCTACACCCAAGGTTTGGTGACGACAATCGAGTCGACGATCTGGCGCCGGAGGTACACCGTGCTCAAAGGATTCACCCGCTCATTCCCACCGTTGGAGACCCTGAGCCCCGAGGAGTTGGAGGCGATCCATGGGGCGGCACTGTTCGTCCTCGACAAGACCGGCATGAGAATCGAGAGCAGCCGGGCACTGAAGCTGTTGGAGGACGCCGGTTGCCGGGTGGACTTCGAGGAGAACCGGGTCCGGATCTCCCCGTGGCTCGCCGAAGAGTGCCTACGCCTCACGCCGAGCAGCTACGTGGTGACTGCTCGGGACGGGCGCAGTGATATCCAGGTCGGTGGCGACACCTTGTACTTCATGCAGGGCATGGGGATGCGCCACGTTGAAATGGACACCTGGGAGACCCGTCCGGCCACACTGCGCGAGCACAAAGAAGCCACCATCGTCGCCGACGCGCTCGACAACTGCCACATGGGCGATGCGGTGTTCTCCTACACCGAGCTGGACGGCGTTCCGCCGATTATGACGTTCCTGGAGACTCTGGCCAGCGGACTGCGCTATTCGGGGAAAGCGCAGCACTACGGATACTCGAAGGGATGTGAGGTATTCGCCGCCCAGCTGGCCAAGGACCTCGGGATCAACCTGGAACCGGAGCTCGACGGCGCTTCTCCGCTGACGATCTTCGGAGAAGTTGTCGACGCGGCGTTCACCTATGTCGAGGCCGGCATGCCGATTCAACCCACGGTGGGATCGAACATGGGGGCCGAGTCGCCGGTGTCCACCGCCGGGAGCCTCGTGATGGGCGTGGCCATGACGATGGGTTGGATCGTGGTGACCCAGCTGATCAAGCCCGGTGCCCCGCTGTCGATCCAGTACGGGTACGAGCCGATGGACATGAGCACCGGGTCCCCCGTGTTCGGATCGGTGCTCAACGCGCTCGGGCACGTCGGGATGAACCAGTGGCTCCGCGTCCACGGGATCCCGTCATGTACCAGTGCCGGGTTCAGCAGCATGTCCAAGAAGTTCGACTACCAATGCGCCCAGGAGAAGGGACTCGGGTCGCTCGTCACTGCGCTGTCGGGGGGAAACCTCCACATCTTCCAGGGCGGGACGACCGGAGAACTGGCGTACGACCCGGTGCTGTCGATCATGGACGACGACACCGCAGGATGGATCGGGCGCATGCTGGAGGGGACCAGGGTGGATCGCGAGACGCTGAGCGTCGACCTCATCGACGAGGTCGGTCCCATTCCCGGTCACTTCCTCGGCACGGCCGACACAAGAAAGCACTGGCGCGACGAACACTTCTTCCCGAAGGTCTCCGACGAAACGGCCTATCCGACATGGCTCGACAGCGGCAAGAAGGACACGCTCGACCTGGCGCGGGAGCGGATGGAGGACATCCTCGCCACGCACCAACCCGAGCCGCTCACCGACGAGGAGGAGCGGGCGGTGGAGAGAATGCTCGCCGACGCCCGCGAGCACTATCGGGCCGAAGGCATGATCACTGACGAGCAGTGGGCCACCTACATGGAGACGCTCGAAGCCGCAGATTGAGGCCTAGAAGAACATCTCCATCGTCACCGTGCCGCCCGGCTCGATTATCACGAAGTCGCCCTCGATCGTGTCTGTTGTGCACTCAGAGGCGCGATTTCCTTCTCGATGCACAACAGACGGATGGTGATCGGTCACCAGGCGCTCGATGAAGGATGGATCGCCGATCTTCTCGACGTATTCGAGCTGCCAGCGGTCCTGGAAGAACTGCACGATCGGGGCGGCCAGTGGGCGCACTTCGGCGAGCTCATCTTCCGAGAACGCCATGAGGCACACCCTCTCGTAGGATTTGTAGAACGCGTTGACGATGCGGTCGGCGCGATCGAGTCCGTACTTCTCGACGTAGCTCTCGTACTCTTCGAGGGGATCGTTCCCGGTCCCGATCCATCCGCGGGTCACGTAGTACGTGCCCGGGTTCGCCAGGACCGCGGCCGAGTGGGCTTCGATCGAACCGTAGGCCATGCCGATGCAGTCGTGCGCCTTGGGCAGGATGAGGGTGTGCGGTCCGGCCTCGAGGCCGACCACCCCGTTGCCGCAGAGCCCGTAGCCGATCAGGACCGTCGTCGGCTCGGGAAGGGCATCGAGTTGCTCTTGGAGAGCGGGACGCATGAGGGACGGTTGGTCATGTAGTCCGAGGTCGAAGAATGTGGCAGGTGTGCCGTCGTCGAGGAGTGGCGTGAGGTAGGTCTCGAGGACCTCGCAGCCCAGCAGTACCTTCGGCGCCGGAGCGCCGTCGGGCGGGCTCAGTTTGCGCTCTGCCATGTTGGTCCTGTTCCTGTCGTAGGGCTGCCGCAGATTC
The DNA here is from genome assembly GCA_947258375.1 of uncultured Acidimicrobiaceae bacterium. Lineage (GTDB taxonomy): Bacteria > Actinomycetota > Acidimicrobiia > Spongiisociales > UBA5794 > JAHEJX01. The sequence goes on along the minus strand of CAMYIJ010000129.1, from coordinate 1,257 downwards.
CGGCATTGCCGGCCGTGGGTATCTCCGATATGCTACCTATCGATCGATAGGTTCGATAGGTTCGATAGGTAGCAGTCAACGGCGATGCCGAGGCCCTGATGGTCGCACAACTGGAGACGCAACAAGTATGAAGACAATCGTCAGCACCCAGACGAATGACGTGACGATCGATACCGAGGGTCCATTCACCATGATCGGTGAGAAGATCAACCCGACCGGCCGCAAACGACTGGCGGCGGCGCTCACCGAGGGCGACCTCGACTACGTCGTGGATCTCGCCGTTCGTCAGGTCGACGCCGGGGCCGACATTCTCGACGTCAACGTAGGCGTCCCCGGCGTCGATGAGGCCAAGCTGATGGGCGAGGTTGTAGGTGCGGTCACCGATGCCGTCGATGTCCCGCTGTGTATCGACTCGCCGAGCCACGAATCAGTGGGGGCCGGTGTGGCCGCATGCGGGGGACGACCACTGATCAACTCCGTCAACGGCGAGGAAGCTTCGATGAGCGCCATCCTGCCGATCGTCAAGGAATACGACGCGGCGGTCATTGGACTCCTACTCGACGAGGACGGAATCCCCGAAACGGCCGCGGCCCGCGTCGCCGTTGCCACCAAGATCATCGACCGGGCTGCCTCACTGGGCATCCCCCTGGAGAACATCGTCATCGACCCGCTCGTCCTCACCGTTGGCGCAGCCAGCGATGCGGGCAGGGTCACACTCGACACCATCGCCAAGCTCACCGCCGAATACGGCGTCAACATCAACCTCGGCGCCAGCAACGTGTCCTTCGGGCTCCCGGATCGCCACACGCTCAACCAGGCGTTCCTGGGCTTGGCGATGGGTGCCGGTGCCTCGTGCGCCATCACCGATGTAGCCAAGCTGGCTCCGACGATCCGGGCGGCCGACCTCCTCCGGGGACGGGACGCTCATGGCATGCGGTACATCAAGTACTTCCGAGCCCACACGCCCAAGGACGACTGACTACTGCGGCCTAGGTGTGGTCGCGAAGTCTGGGCTGTGCATAGTGCCGGATCGAGGACGCCGGTGGGTGCGCCATGTCGGTCGAGGCGGTGAGTGATCTGGGCGCGATTCGAGCCACCGCGCGATGGCTCCCCCGGGAGGGAGGGAACGCCTCCGGCGTTCCTTGCGAGTTCGGCTGCGCCGAACTCGGGGAGGGGCACCGCCCGCAGGGCGGGAAGGGGGGCGCGAGTTAGAGGTGGCTCCCGGTGTAAGGGATCTGTCGCCCATCTTCTCGAACC
>CAMYIJ010000128.1 GCA_947258375.1 uncultured Acidimicrobiaceae bacterium | reverse complement strand
GAGGGAACCCCCTCGCATCGTGTGGTGCGAATCCGCCGTCCGGGTCTCGTCTGTTGTGCACACAGACGGGCTATTCCGGGGTGGGCTCTAGTGATCGTTGCAACGCGGCGAGGATGACGGCTTCGTAATTGGAGGTTGTTATGGGTCTTCGGAAGCCGCGTGGGATTGATTCGGAGTTGCGTCGTGAGGTGATCAGGTTGGCGGCTCGGGGGCACACGTACCGCGAGATCCTTGATCGTGTCGATACCTCTATGGGTGCTATCACGATTGTCTTGAGGCAGTGGGGTGGGGTGACAAGGTCGGGCACTCGTTGGGAGCCTTCGCGTCATCGGTTGTCGCTAGATGACCGGATCGAGATCAAACTGGGCTTGGAGCGTGGCGAGTCTTTTCGCCGGATCGCAGTGCGTATTGGGCGTAGTGGATCAACGGTGTGCCGGGAGGTGAACCGCAACAACGGCCGTGATGGCTATAGACCAGCCGCGGCGCATGAGAAGGCGTTTCTGCGTGCCCGCCGACCGAAACCGACCAGACTCGGTGTGAATCCGGAGCTTTGTTCACGGGTGATAGCTGATCTTGAGGACCTGTGGTCTCCAGAGCAGATCTCGCGACGGTTAAAGGCTGAGTTCCCTGACGATGAGACGATGCGGGTGTCGCACGAAACCATCTACAAGACGATCTATGTCCAGGGGCGAGGGTCGCTGCGTAGAGAGCTGGCTTCCTGTTTACGTACCGGGCGTGCCCAACGACGCCCCCAGGGACGCCAAGAACGCCGCGGCCGGATCCCAGAGATGGTCATGATCTCGGAGCGACCCGCCGAAGTAGAGGATCGGGCTGTCCCCGGCCATTGGGAAGGGGATCTGATCGTGGGCAAAAACAACAAGTCAGCAATCGGTACTCTCGTCGAGCGTGCCACCCGCTATGTCATGTTGCTACACCTACCTCACGGAGCAGGCGCCGAAGCACTCAGAGACGCCATGACAGCAACGATCAAGACCCTTCCCGACCACCTGTGGAAGTCGATCACCTGGGACCAAGGCAAAGAAATGAGCCAACACGCCCAGTTCAGTATCGACACCGGAATCGATATCTACTTCTGTGATCCCCACTCACCCTGGCAGCGAGGATCAAACGAAAACACCAACGGACTCCTCCGACAGTATTTCCCCAAAGGGACCGACCTATCAATCCACGGACGCGACAAGCTCCTCGAAGTCGCTCAAAGCCTCAACAACCGGCCCCGCCAGACCCTAGATTGGAAGAAACCAGCCGAAGCCCTCGCCGAACTCCTAACAGGCGACGTTGCAACCACCGGTTGAGCCCACCCCTGCTGGATGCACAACAGACGCCAGGATCTACCCGTCCAGGCCGGGGAAAGCCAGATCGCGTTGACACACCTCGACCGCGGCTTCGAAATCGGGTTCGGTCATGCGGGCGAAGATCGATAGGGGATAGACGGGTCCGGATCCGATTGACGCGGGGTCGGGGAAATCCTCGACGCCGTTGTCCCGCATACATTGGGAGAATTCGACGAACTGGTCCTCGATGAACGCCTGGAACTGCGGGTCGAGGTCGATGTCAAAGGCCTCCGACTGCGCCAGGATCGGCTGGCACTCCTCGAAGGCGTCGGCGAACTCGTCGGATTGAACGTCGATCGTGTCCAGCAGCGCCGGGTCGAGGATGGGAGCGCCGTCGGCATCGATCCCGATATCGGGCAACGGGATCCCCTCGTCCCGCATGCACTGGCTGAATTCCAGCAAGGCAAGATCCGCGTCGAGCCGGGCCTCGGTAGTGCTCGAAACGGCGCCGGGGTCCTGGTCCTCGAGGCTGGGGACTCCCGGGGCCGGCTCGTCGTTCCCGCCGCATGCCGCTGCGAGAAGAGAGAGCGCGAATAACAACAGTGCGAGCCGTTTCATCGTCCATGACCGTAGCGCGCCGGTCGAGTTATGCCTGATCCCCGATCGAGTACCGAACCGCGTTGAAGCCGCACATGCCGTGCACCCCGCCTCCCGGAGGTGTTGCCGCCGAGCACATGTAGATGCCGTCACCGATCTCGTACGGGTTTCGTCCCACCCGAATGCCTCTCAGCAGTCGGTGCAAGCTCATAGCGCCGCCGCCGATGTCGCCTCCGACGTTGTTCGGGTTGTAGGCGGCGAGCCCGTTCGCCGAGTGCACGTGGCGACCCACGATGCGATCGCGGAAGCCCGGAGCGAAGCGCTCGACCTGAGCTTCGATGAGGGCGGTGGCGTCGCCGTCGTAGCCGTGGGGAACATGGCAGTAGCCCCACACGATGTGGCGGCCGCCCGGCGCTCGACTCGGGTCAACCATGGATGGCTGGGCAAGGATCACAAACGGGTTCTCCGGCGCGTCGCCGGCAAACGCCCGGTCCTCGGCGGCGGCAATTTCCTCAAACGTGCCACCCACATGCACCGTGCCGGCCCTGCCCGACAGGGGATCGCTCCACGGGATCGGGCCGTCGAGTATCCAGTCGACCTTGTGAACTCCCGGGCCGTGTGGCCACGAGGTGAGTCGCCGCGCCAATCGCGGTCCGACACGGGAGCCGGCGATCCGGGCGGCGGCCGCCGGCGAAGTATCAAGGTAGATCGCCGGCGCCGGGTGAAGCTCGTCGACCGACTTCACCCAGCGGCCGGTCTCGATCTTTCCCCCGAGTTCTCGCAGGTATGCCGCCAGAGTCGCCGCGATCGCATGGGAGCCGCCCCGGGCCATTGGCCAGCCGTCGGCGTGAGCCGCGGCGGCCAGGATCAGGGCCACGCCGCCGGTGGCCGGAGCCGACAGACGGGCCACGGAGTGGGCCCCGAGGCCCGCGATCAGCGCCCTGGTCGAGTCCCCGTCGAATCGTGATGCGATCGATTGGGCGGACCGAATCAGGCTCACGCCAAATCGGGCCATTGTCGTCGGCCGGCGCAAGCAGGACTGCAGCGGCGCCAGCGTTCCGGCGAGAACCCTGTCCCACTGTGTCAGCAGCGGCACCACGGTCGCGCGGTAGCGTTGTCCATCGGCATCCAGCATCGCCGCCGTGTCTTCGAGCGATTGGCTCAGGGCGACGGCTCGGCCGCCATCGAGCGGGTGACTGAGTTGCAGCTCCGGCACCAACCACTCGAGTCCGAAGCGCTTCAGCGGGAGCTGCCGGAAATACGGCGAAGCCATGCCGAGGGGGTGCACGGCCGAGCAGACATCATGCCAGTGGCCCGTCTCGATCAGTTCCTCGGTGCGGGTGCCGCCGCCGATCGTGGCCGCTCCTTCCAGCACTGTGACGGACCGGCCGCGGCGAGCGAGTTCAACGGCGGCTGCCAACCCGTTCGGGCCCGATCCGACGACGACTGCATCAAGCATTCGACCATTCTCCCACCGCCCGCTGGAGAAGAATTCGGCGCGCATAGACTCCGCCATCAATTCGAGGAGTGCAGTGGCGATAGAGGTCACCGGCCTGGTGAAGACCTACGGGGAGACGCGCGCCGTCAACGGCGTCGATCTGACCGTGGCCGAGGGCGAGGTGTTCGCCCTGCTCGGACCCAACGGAGCCGGCAAGTCGACTGCCGTCGAGATCCTCGAGGGCCACCGTACTGCCACTGCCGGCACGGTGCGGGTGCTCGGCATTGATCCCGAAACAGGAGGCCGCGACTACCGGGAGCGCATCGGCATCGTGCTTCAGGAAACGGCGATCGAGAAGGAGCTGTCGGTCCGCGAAGCGATCGATATCTACGGCGCGCTCTATCCGCGTCGTCGCCCCGTCGGTGAGCTGATCGAAATCGTCGGCCTCGAAGCGAAGTCCGACGCCCGCATCAAGACCCTGTCAGGTGGCCAGCGGCGACGACTGGAGCTGGCACTCGGAATTGTGGGCGACCCGGAGCTGCTGTTCCTCGATGAGCCGACCACCGGGTTCGACCCGTCGGCCCGCCGCCAGGCATGGACGGTGATCGAGAACCTCGCCGGCCTCGGCAAGACGATCCTGCTCACAACGCACTATATGGACGAGGCTCAAGCGCTGTCCGATCGAGTTGCAGTGATCCGCAGCGGCGAGATCGTTGCCGAAGGAACGCCGGAGACGATCGGTGGCCGCGCCGACGCGGCCACCGTCATCTCGTTTTCGCTGCCTCCGGGAACAAGGCCGCCCGGTCTGGGAGAGACGCTCGAGGAGGGCGGCCTCTATGTGATGACGGCACCCGAGGCGACCAGCACCCTGCATCGACTCACCTCGTGGGCGGTTGCCGAGGGGGTCGAGCTCGGATCCCTTCGAGTGGAGAAACCGTCGCTCGAGGACATCTACCTCGAGCTCACGGGAGAGGCCGCCGGTGAGTGATCATCGCTCGGCCCGGGAGCTGGTGTGGCAGCAGATTCGTTATCAGAACAAGATCTTCTGGCGGAGCCCGATCTCGGCTTTCTTCACGATCGTGTTCCCGCTGATGTTCCTCATTATCTTCGCCACGCTTTTTGGCAGTGAGGAACTCGGCGACACCGGCGTGACGACGGCCCAGTTCTACGCGCCCGCCCTCGCCGTATTCGGGGCGGTATCGGCCACGTATACCAACCTGGGGATCGGCACCGCGATCTCCCGCGATGAAGGCATTCTGAAGCGGGTCCGCGGGACCCCGCTGCCGCCCTGGATCTACATGGCGGGTCGGGTCGGCAGCGCCATCTGGATCGCGTTTATCGCTGTCGTGCTGATGATGGGTGTCGGCGTAGTCGCCTACGGAGTCAACATCTACGCGGCCGCGCTGCCTGCAGCACTGCTCACCTTCGTCGTCGGTGTCGCCTGCTTTGCCGCGCTGGGCCTGCTGCTGGCTGCACTGGCGCCCAGTGGTGAGGCCGCCCCGGCGATCGCCAACGCCACCCTGCTGCCGCTGGCATTCATATCCGACATCTTTGTTGCTCCCTCAGAGAACAGTCCCGGTTGGTCGGCAACGCTGGGGGATATCTTTCCGCTGAAGCACTTCGCAGTGGCTTTCAGCGACGCCTTTCACCCCGACAGAGTTGCTGCCGCCGGCAGCTCGTGGCTGGATCACTTCCACTGGGGCGACCTCGGCGTCATGGCGCTTTGGCTCGTGGGCGGCGTGATCCTCGCCGTCCGCTTCTTCACCTGGGAGCCCCGCGGCGGTGAACGGAAACGTTCCGCCCGCAAGCGAGCTCGTGTCGCCGCCGGCTCTTAGGCCGTCGCCATTGCCCGGTGCAACGTCGTGTCCGCGATCGGTTGCAGCCGATAGGTGGTGTGACGACGCCACGCCGGATCGGTTTCGGGGAAGTCGCTGCGGTAGTGACCGCCGCGGCTTTCGGTGCGAGCGAGTGCGGTCGCTATTGCCACTCCGGCAACAGTCGCCAGGTTGCGGGCCGTTGGGCCCTCTTCGAGACGGGGCAGAAGCGCCGCGAGTTCGGTGCGAGCCCTTTCCAGGCCGCCGGCGTCACGCTCGACACCTACGTGTTCCCACATCAGTGCCCTGAGGCCGGCCACTGCTGCTGCGTCGTCCTCGTCGGAGACATTGAAGGCCGACGCCGGGACTACTGCCGGTTCGAGTTCGGAGCGGTGGTCGCCGAGCTCCCCCGCATCCGCGGCGGCACGAGCGCCGAAGACCAGGCCTTCGAGCAGGGAGTTCGACGCCAGCCGGTTGGCGCCGTGAAGGCGCGTGGCGGCAGTCTCACCGACGGCGTACAGACCGGGCAGCGACGTTCGTCCGTGTTCGTCGACCTCGATTCCGCCCATGTGATAGTGCGCGGTGGCGTTGACGGGCATGGGGTCGATGCGGGGATCGATGCCGGCGTCCATCGCCGCCGCGAACACCGTCGGGAAGCGGTCGGGGAAGGTGTCCCCGATAAGGGTGGCGTCGAGAAACACCGCCTTCCCCGCGGCGCGCCGTCGCCAGTTGGCGCGGGCCACGACGTCACGGGGCGCCAGTTCGGCATCGGGGTGCTCAGCGGGCATGAAGCGAGATCCTGATTCGTCGACCAGTACGGCTCCGGCGCCGCGCAGCGCTTCGGTGAGCAGCGGCATCGGGTCGAGGTCACTGACAAGGGCGGTGGGATGGAACTGGACGAACTCGGGGTCGAGCAGGGTGGCTCCGGCCCGCGCCGCCATTGCCATACCGTCGCCGGTGACCTCTTCCGGATTGGTGGTGTGGGCGTAGAGCCGCCCGATTCCGCCGGTGGCCAGAATCACGGCGGGACCCTCGATGGCGACGAGCTGGCCGGTGGCCGTGCGGACCAGCACGCCGGTGACCCGATCGCCGCGCCGGATGAGGTCGAGCGCCAGGGTGTTCTCCCACACGTCGATCTGGGGCCGGGCGACGGTGGCGGCGCGCAATGTGCGCATCAGCTCGGCGCCCGTCGCGTCGCCGTCGGCGTGGACGATGCGGTGCCTTCCGTGGCCGGCTTCGCGGCCCAGGGCGAGCCTCCCGTTCTTGCGGTCGAACTGCGCACCGAGCGACTGGAGCCAATCGATGCACTCCGCGGCCGAGGCCGTTACCAACTTGGCGACCATGGGATCACCGAGGCCGCCGGAAACGGCCACAGTGTCGGCGGCGTGCTGTTCGGCGTCATCTCCGTCGCCGACGGCGGCTGCGATCCCGCCCTGGGCGAGGCGGCTCGAGCCTTCGGCAAGGGCGGACTTCGTGATCACCGTGCACGAGCCGAGGCCGAGGGCCGCCGTGAGGCCGGCGACTCCGGAGCCGACAATGATGGGGTCATCGGTGCGGATTGTGGTGATGTCGGTCATCAGTGGGTTCCTACGGGAGCGCCGACCGCAAGCATACGATCGATGGACTGCCGCGCCCGGGTAGCGATCTCAGGGTCGACGGTCACCTCGTGCTGCATCGTCTCGAGCGCGGTGCGGATGCCTTCGAGGGTGATGCGCTTCATATGGGGGCAGAGGTTGCACGGCCGTACGAACTCGGTGTCGGGGGCCTCGACGGCGACGTTGTCGCTCATTGAGCACTCGGTCACCATCACCACCTGGCGGGGAATCTCCCGCTTGACGAAGTTGATCATGCCCGAGGTGCTGCCGACGAAGTCGGCCTCGGCGAGAACGTCCGGTGGGCACTCGGGATGGGCGATGATCTGCACGCCGGGATGGGTCTCTCGATAGCCGCGCAGTTCATTGGCCGTAAAGCGCTCGTGGACCTCGCAGCTTCCTTCCCAGAGGATGATCTCGACGTCGGTCTGGCTCGCCACCCAGCGTCCGAGATACTGGTCCGGGATGAAGATCACCCGGTCGGAGTCGAGCGATTCGACGATCTGGACCGCGTTCGACGACGTGCAGCAAATGTCGGACTCGGCCTTCACCTCGGCCGAGGTGTTCACATAGGTGACGACAGGGACGCCGGGGTAGCGCTCTTTGAGCAGCCGAACGTCGGCGGCCGTTATGGATTCGGCCAGCGAGCAACCCGCCCGGGTGTCGGAGATGAGGACCGTCTTGTCGGGGTTGGTGATCTTGGCGGTCTCAGCCATGAAGTGAACTCCGGCCATGACGATCACGTCGGCGTCCGTCTCGGAGGCGACCTGGGCCAGTTGCAGGGAGTCGCCGCGCAGGTCGGCGACGCCGTGGAAGATGTCCGGCGTCATGTAGTTGTGGGCGAGGACGACGGCGTTGCGCTCCACCTTGAGGCGCTCGATGTCGGCGATCAGCGGTTCGAGGATCGCCCTCTCGACATCGGGCACGATGCCGTCGAGGCGCTGCTCGATCGGACCGAGCTGCAGGGGAGTCTCTATCCGATTGGGGCTGGTCATTGGGTTCCGTACCTTTCTTTTATGCTCTGCACGAGCATTACTTCTATTATCGTACCACTTATGCTGAACTTGAGCAATACCTCTCTCCCCGTTCTTGCGGATATCCGCGCAATATCTGGCGCGGATATCCGCAAGAACGGTGGGGGTAGGCTGACATGATGAG
>CAMYIJ010000127.1 GCA_947258375.1 uncultured Acidimicrobiaceae bacterium | reverse complement strand
CCTCTCTCCACAAGGGGGAGTGCGATAGCGAGCTGCCGGGAATCAGGACTCTCCCCACCCTGCCGGATGCTGGCGCGAATCGCCCACGAGTCTCGTGAGAGCCGCTCCCCCGCGATGTGTCCCTCCGCAGGGGGGACGAGGGGGGTTTGGGTGAGGCCCCAACCCCCGAAGCGCAGTGGTCCTGCCGAAAGCCAAACGTCCCGAGCCGGTCCCTGCCGGCGACGAAGTCGCCGAGCAGGTAGGGGGGCGCCTCGCGAGGCTTCTACCCGGTACAAGGGATCTGTCGCCAAACGGGCGACCAGGGACTTCAGACGGGAATCACCACAAGCTGGCGCCCCCATCGGCGCCTGGCGGCGCCACTTCCCCCGCCCGGGGAAGACACAACGTGGGATCGTCCGATCGCCGTGTTATCCGACCGGCTCTGGCCCTATGCGCCTTCCAGGTAGCCCTCCAGGCGTTTGGCGCGAGCGGGTTGGCGGAGTTTGGCAAGGGCCTTGGTTTCGATCTGGCGGATACGCTCGCGAGTGACGCTGAAGTGGGCACCAACCTCTTCGAGCGTGCGCACCTTGCCGTCGGCGAGGCCGAAGCGCATGACGAGCACCTGGCGCTCCCGGTCGTTGAGGCCTTCGAGCGCCAGCCCGAGGTACTCCTGGAGCAGGCGGAATGACGCCGCCTCGACCGGCACCTGGGCGTCGGTGTCCTCGACAAAATCTCCGAGCGTGGAGTCGTCCTCTTCTCCCAGGGGAGTCTCGAGGGAAACCGGATCCTGAGCGATGCGGCGCAGCTCCGAAACGCGGCCGGGCTCGATCTCCATCTCGTCGGAGACCTCTTCGATCGTGGGTTCGCGACCCAGGTCCTGCATGAGCGAGCGCTGGGCACGGATCAGCTTGTTGATCGTCTCGACCATGTGCACCGGCACCCGGATAGTGCGAGCCTGGTCGGCCAGGGCCCGGGTGACGGCCTGGCGGATCCACCAGGTGGCATAGGTGGAGAACTTGAAACCCTTGCGGTAGTCGAACTTCTCGACCGCGCGAATCAGGCCGAGATTGCCCTCCTGGATGAGGTCCAATAGCGAAAGACCGCGCCCGACGTACTTCTTCGCAATTGAGACGACGAGCCGCAGATTGGCTTCGACAAGGCGCTTGCGGGCCCGGTCGGCCTGGCGGCTGGCGCGCTGCAGAAAGATGCGCTCATCGAGTGTCATCGGATCGGCGTTATCGGCGAGGCGCTCGTCCGCCCCCACGCCGGACTCCATCTGCATCGAGAGCTCGACCTCCTGCTGGGGAGTCAGCAGCGGGTAGCGGCCGATCTCCTGGAGGTACATCCGCACCGGGTCGGAGACGTGCACCAGCTCGTCGCTCGTGAGGGCAGTGGCCGCCAGGGCGTCTTCGGAATCTTCGCGGACGGTGATCTTCTGATCCCGTAGCGCCAGGAAGACGTCGTCAAATGACTCGGCAGGCGCCTCCGCTTCTACGAGCTCCTGCTGGACCTCGGTCATGATGAGGAAGCCGCGCTGTTTGCCGCGCTGGACCAGGTCTTCGAGAACCCTGGCTGCAATTTCGTTCAACGTTCGTTCCCCATTTCGCGGAGACGACGGCGCTCCCGCTCTAAAGCTATCAATTCAGCAAAGCGCTCGGAATACTCTTGTGACGCGGGGTCCTTGGTCTCCAAAGCCCGGCGCTCCCTTTCGATTCGGCGGTCTACCGCCCCTACCTTGAGCCTATTAACAACCGAGTGCACAGATTCTAGGGGCCGCGCTTCCATAGCAATCCGTCGCAACAACACTGCCGGGGGACGTTCATCGTCGCCGAGCAGGCCCCCGAGATCGGGAATCTCGCCGGGTTCGAGGTTTGCCGCCACCGGCCCGATGATCTCATAGGCCCGCAGGTGGGCCTCTTCCCCAAACCACTCCGGGTCGATCGTCCGCTCCCCCACCTCGTTGGCCAGCAGCAGCCTGAGCAATTCGAGCTCGGCCTTGGCCTGGCCGGTGAGTCGCCGCGGCGCCGTCGGCGCGGAGGCTTCAGAAGGCGGCTCCATGTCCGGCGGCTCGTTGGATCGCGTCTCAGCGAGTCGCGACCGCATGGCCTGTTCAACGATGCTGAGGTCAACTCCGGTGCGCTTGGAGAGCAGCACGGCGTATTCGTGACGCACTACGGGGTCGGGATGCTGGCGGATCAACGGAGCGACCGCTCGCACGGCGCGGCCGCGAGCCTCCGCCTCGTGGAGATCGAAGTTGGCCAGGTCGCGCTCGATCCGAAACTGGAGCAGCGGGATCGACTCGGCGACCGACTTCAGCATCTCATCCTTGTCCCCGTCGGCTACGAGGTCGGCCGGGTCCCTCCCCTGTGCGAAAGTGGCAACTCGGAGGTCGAGGTCGCCGGGCACCGCCTTGTCGAAGCCGCGTAGCGCCGCTCCGGCCCCGGCCTCGTCGGCGTCGAAGGCCAGCACGACACGTTCCGAAAAGCGGCGCAGCAGATCAAGGTGGTCCTCGCCCAGTGCCGTTCCACAAGTCGCCACGGCCACCGGCCGCCCGGCGAGGTGAAAGGCGATCACGTCGGTGTAGCCCTCGACCACCACCGCTTCATCGCTGCGCACGATCTCCGATTTCGACCAGTTGAGGCCATAGAGCAGCCGGGATTTGTGATAGATCACCGACTCGGACGAGTTGAGGTATTTGGGACCGTCGCCTTCGAGTTGGCGGGCGCCGAACCCCACCGGGTCGCCACGCAAGTCGTATATCGGAAACATCAACCGGTCCCGGAACCGGTCGATCAAGCCGCCGCTACGGCCCGGACTGGCAAGGCCGGCCTCCGTGATCGCCTGCTTGTTGATGCCCTGTTGAACGAGATGCTTCGCCAGCTCATCCCACGCCCCCGGCGAGTAGCCGAGCTGGAAGTGGTCGACGACCTCACCGTCGTAGCCGCGAGAACGCAGGTAGGCCCGGGCGCTCGAGGCATCGTCCGCGTTCTTGAGGCGATGGTTGTAGAACTCGACTGCCGCCCGGGTCGCCCCGATCAGCGCTTCCCGTTTGCCCCGTCGCTTCTGGGCGTCCGGGTCCTCGGTGAGCGTCACCCCGACGCGCCGAGCCAGCAGCTCGAGCGCCCCGACGAAGTCGACGTTCTGGGTCTCCTGGACCCACTGAAAGACGTCGCCACCCTTGCCGCACCCGAAGCAGTGATACAGCCCGCGCGCCGCGTCGATCGACAGCGATGGTGTCTTTTCCTGGTGGAACGGGCACACAGCCATCACCGAACGGCCCGACTTCTTGACTCGGGTCACCTCGGAGGCAAGTTCCGCAAGATCGGTGCGCTCGCGAACTTTGTCAATGTCTTCCCGTGAGTACGCCACGTTCGGATTGTACGGGAACCCGGCAACCCTGCGGGTTCCCGGCGATTCTGGCCGGCGCCATACTCGGGGAAACGCTGGGAACCGCGACAGCTCGTAGAATCGCCTCATGCCCGTGCTCCTGCTCCTCCCACTGATCATCGCCGGAATCGTCCTGGCGGCCGTGGCCGGCATGCGGCGCGTCAAGCGGATTCAGATGTCCTGGAGCGCCGCGGCTCGGCAGCTCAGCCTGACCCACACCGGCACCGGCTGGTCGACGCCCCAGCTCAACGGCAGCATCGGCGGGCTGCTGATACGGGTCGACGTGTACAGCACGGGCGGCAAGAACAAGACGTACTACACCCGGTATCGAGCCACCTTCCCGAACAAGGGCACCGCCATTCGCCTGAAGCGCCAGACGGGGCTGAGCCGGGTCACCAAGTTCTTCGGAGCCGAGGACGTCGAAATCGGTGACGTTGCCTTCGACGACGCATTTGTGGTCAAGGCGGGGTCGGAGAACCAGGCCTCCCAGTACCTGACGCTTCCCCGCCGAACGCTGCTGCTCAAGCTGTACTCGTTGTACCGCGGCGTCGATCTCACCCCGGATTACTTCGAGATTGTCACCAGGGGGTACGAGGACGAGGCCAGGACGCTGATCACAACCACCAGACGACTCGTCAGCGCCGGGCGAGTGCTCGCCGGGCTGACGAGAGACGACGAACGGGTGGAACGCTCTCTGCGAAGCCGGGCGCAAGGCGATATGAGCGCCGCCGCCGCAGAGCTGCGCCGGGCCGAGGCCGACCCCGACGATGTCGACAGCCGGCTACTTGAAGCTGAGATGCTGGCAAGTTCCGGACGACTCGCTGAAGCCGAGCCCCTCTTGGCCGATCTCTCGGAGCAACTCCCGGCTGATGAGGAGGTCGCCGGGCTGCAACGGGCCCTGGAGCGCATGGAGCCGACTTCCCCGGCGCCCGACCCGAGCCCGGTGGCCATGCAGGAGATCGTCGACGACCTGTTCGTTTCCAACCGGCTGTCGTTCGAGACGGCCGAGGTCTTCGACGAGCACTACCTGGGCCGGGAAGTCAGCTGGAGCGGGAAGGTGAAATCGATTCGTGACTACCGCACCGACATGGACTTCGGGCCTGAGCGGGGCTCAAAGGCCGTGGTCGTCATCGCCGAGGTCGCACACGACCTCTACGGCGTTGCCGAGATCGATGCAATCGTCCACCTGCCGGCAGGCACGGCGGCCGGCTTCGAGCGAGGCGATCAGATCGCATTCGTCGGCCGGCTCCTCAAGGCGGACAGCATGATGCGCAACATCTATGTGCGCGACGGCCGGGTCACCTGAGGTGCCTCGCTAGATCTCGACCTGGACGCCGACTTCGACGATGCGGTCCTGGGGCAGGCCGAAGTAGCGGGCGGCGCTGGCCGAGTTGCGATGCATGAACGCGTACAGGTGCTCGCGCCACAGGGCCATCCCGGGTATCTCGGTCGCCAGGATCGTCTCGTTACCGAGGAAGTACGTGGCGATCGTCGGCTTGAACCCGAATCCCTTGACGACGATGTTGCCGAGGGCCATGGGAATGTCCGGTGCCTCGAAGAAGCCGTACTTGAGAACAACCTGCGAAAAACCCTCCCCGAGGTCGTGCACGGTGGCTCGCTGCGCCCTCGGGACGCGCGGGACCGGTTCCACGTCCACCGCCAGCAGGATGATCGTCTCGTGGAGCACCTCGTGGTGCTTCAGGTTCGTCAGCAGCGAAGGTGGTGTCGCCCCGGGACGTGGGAACAGGTAGACACCTACTCCCGGCACTCGCATCTGGGGGTGCTCGACGATCGAGGCGATGAAGCGCTCGACGAGGAACTCGTTGCGCCGGGCCCGGGCCACCATCAGCTCCTGACCCTTCTTCCACGTGGTCATCAGCACAAACCCGATCACGCCGATAACCAGCGGGAACCAGCCTCCGGCCGGCACCTTGGTGATATTCGCCCCGAAGAACGTCAGGTCCACGGCGAGGAACAGCAATGTCAGCCCGAATACGACCGGTGGCTTCCATTTCCACAGATCGCGCATCACCACGAACAGCAGCAGGGTCGTGATCACCATATCGGTGGCGACGCCGACTCCGTATGCCGCCGCCAGGTTGCTCGAGGAGCCGAAACCGATAACGAGACCCACCGCGGCGATCATCAAGATCCAGTTGATCGCGGGCACGTAGATCTGGCCAAACTGACGCGGCGACGTGTGGTCCACATGCTGGCGGGGCAGGTAGCCGAGCTTGATAGCCTGCGCCGTCAGCGAGTAGGCGCCCGAAATCAGCGCCTGGGATGCAATCACGGTCGCCAGCGTCGCCAGCACCACCATGGGCAGGACGGCCCAATCGGGAGCCATCAGGTAGAACGGGTTCTCGATGGCCTCCGGCTCCTGAAGCAGCAGCGCTCCCTGCCCGAAGTAGTTGATGACAAGGGCGGGAAACACGAGACCGAACCAGCCGAGCCGGATCGGCTTGATGCCGAAGTGCCCCATGTCGGCGTAGAGGGCCTCACTGCCGGTGACCACGAGAAAGACGCCGCCGAGGGCCAGGAATCCGAACCGGGGCGAGTCCGTCACAAACGTCACGGCCTTCATAGGATTGATCGCGGCCAACACTCCCGGTTCACCGATGATCTGGATGATGCCGAGGAGGGCCAGAACCGAGAACCACACGATCATGATCGGGCCGAACAGGGTCCCCAGCGTCGACGTGCCGCGGTGCTGGTTCATGAAGAGCACGACGAGGATGACGCAGGCAACCGGGATCACCCATGGTCCGAGGCCGGAGACGGCGACCTCGAGACCCTCAACCGCCGACAGAACTGAGATGGCGGGTGTGATCATCCCGTCCCCGTACAGCAGGGCGGTGCCAAAGAGCCCGACGCCGATCAACAGCACCCGGCTCCGTGTCCCCTTCGAGCCGCTCATGATCAACGACGTGAGCGCCAGGATCCCTCCCTCGCCGTCGTTGTCCGCCCGCATCACGAAGATGAGGTACTTGATCGTGACGACCAGCACCAGGCCCCAGAAGATGAGCGACAGCACTCCAAGGACCGCGGCTTCCGTCACCGGAAGGCCACCCACGTGGAACGCTTCACGGAAGGCGTACAGCGGGCTGGTACCGATATCGCCGTAAACGACACCGAGTGCACCCAGGGTCAGCAGCGCGGTGTACTTACCGCCCTTGGATGTCGTCCCGTGCGCCAATTCTGTTCCTTGGTCTGCCGTATTTCCCGTTCTGGCGTGCGAGAGCGGAAATAAGTACGCCTAGCTGCGCCAAAACGGGACGATGTCCTACCGCCCGAGGCGTTCTTCGAGGTACGCCACCAGGCCCTCGATAGGGATGCGGTCCTGGGCCATCGTGTCGCGGTCGCGGATTGTGACCTGCTGGTCTTCGAGCGAGTCGAAGTCGATCGTGACGCAGTACGGGGTGCCGATCTCATCCTGGCGCCGATAGCGCTTGCCGATCGACTGGGTGACGTCGACTTCGATGTCCCAGCGCTCGCGCAGCGGCCCGGCGACCCGTTGGGTCGTCTCAACCAGGTCGGGCTTCTTCGACAACGGCAACACCGCCACCTTGTTGGGCGCCAGCCGCTTGTCGAGTTTGAGCACCGTCCGGGACTCCCCGTTCACCTCTTCCTCGCTGTAGGCGTCGATGAGGAAGGCAAACGTGGTGCGGGTAGCGCCGGCGGCCGGTTCGATCACATGTGGGAAGAACCGCTCATTGGTCTCCGCATCGAAGTACGTGAGGTCCTTGCCGCTCAACTTCGTGTGCGCAGAAAGGTCGAAGTCCGTGCGATTGGCGATCCCCTCCAACTCGTCCCAGCCCCATGGGAAGAGGTACTCGACGTCGTAGGTGCCCGCCGAGTAGTGCGACAGCTCGTCTTCATCGTGGGCCCGCATCCGCATGTTGTCGGCGGTCATGCCGAGATCCATGTACCACTTGCGCCGCTCGTTCAGCCAGTAGTCGAGCCACTCGCCTGAGTCCTCCGGGCGGCAGAAGAACTCCATCTCCATTTGCTCGAACTCGCGGGTCCGGAACACGAACTGGCCGGGCGTTATCTCGTTGCGGAACGACTTGCCGATCTGGGCGATCCCGAAAGGCAGCTTCATCCGCGCCGTCCGCCGGATGTTCTCGAAGTTGATGAAGATGCCCTGCGCAGTCTCGGGCCGCAGGTACACGGCGTTGTCCGCCGTCGCCACCGGGCCCATGTGGGTCTCGAACATCAGGTTGAAGTCCTTGGGTTCGGTGAAGGTATCCCGCATGCCGCACGTTGGGCACTGGGCCTCATCTTCGAGCTTGTCGAGGCGGTGCCTGGCGTTGCAGTTGGTGCACTCGACGAGCGGGTCACTGAACGAGCTGAGATGTCCCGACGCTTCCCACACGTTCGGTGACTGGATCACCGCCGAGTCGATACCCACGATGTCGTCGCGCAGCTGCACCATGGAACGCCACCACAAGGCCTTGACGTTGCGCAGCAGGGCAACGCCGAGCGGTCCGTAGTCATAGGCGGAACGGAGCCCGCCGTAGATCTCGGATGATTGGAAGACGAAGCCACGGTTCTTGGCGAGGTTGACGATCGTATCGAAGTCGGCAGGCATTAGTTCCCCTGGGAGCGAATCCGGAATGATAGAGGCACCGCGAGCCCGTCGGACAAAGCGGCGATCAGTGGCTCCCCCCGGAGGGGGGAGGGGCACCGCGAGCCCGTCGAACAAAGCGGCGATCTCGCGAACCCACCTAGTGGCTCCCCCCGGAGGGGGGAGGGGCACCGCGAGCCCGTCGGACAAAGCGGCGATCTCGCGAACCCACCTAGTGGCTCCCCCCGGAGGGGGGAGGGGCACCGCCCGCAGGGCGGGAAGGGGGGCGCGAGTTGCGGTGGCTCCCGGCTACAGGTCGTGTCTCCCCTCAGGTGAGAGAGCCCTCGAACCGGGAACCACGCCAGACGACGCGCCCCCCTACCTGCTACGCAGGGACCTTCCCCCCTCCGGGACACATGTCCGCGCTACGTCACTCCGCCGAAGCGGCGGCTGCGGGCCTGGTATTCGGCGATGCAGTCGGCGAGAGCTTCTCGGCTGAAGTCGGGCCACATCAGCGGGGAGATCACCAGCTCGGCGTAGGTGGCTTGCCACAGCAGGAAGTTGGACACACGTTGCTCGCCGCTGGTGCGGATCAGCAGGTCGGCGTCGGGCATCTCCGGGATTGCCAGGTGGTCGGCGACCAGCGATTCATCGACGTCGGCCGGATCGAGTTCGCCGGCGGCGACGAGCTTCGCCAGGCGGCGTGCCGCGTGGGCGATCTCGGCGCGGCCTCCGTAGTTGAACGCCAGCACCAGCTCGAGTGTGCCGTTGGTCCGCGTCATCGCCTCGGCGGCGGCAAACTCGTCGCGCAAACCCTGATGGACGCGCGGGTCCCAGCGGTCACCGATGAATCGGATCCGCACTCCCTTCTCGGCGAGGGCATCCCGGCGGCGCTGCAGCACCTCGACGTTGAAGTGAAGGAGGAACCGCACCTCCTCTTCCGAGCGCTTCCAGTTCTCGGTCGAGAATGTGTAGGCGGTGAGCCACGCGACGCCGAGTTCGAGCGCCCCGTCGACGACATCGAACAAAGCGGCCTCTCCGGCGGCGTGACCCTGGGTTCGGTGCAGTCCCCGGGCTTCGGCCCATCGACCGTTGCCGTCCATGATGAGCCCCACATGAAGCGGCACGCGGTCGCGATCGACCTGAGGCGAATCAGACATCGAGCACAGCCAGGCTCTCGAGCCGACGTTCCAGGTGATACTCGAGAAAGCGGCGGGCCACGCCCATCGCATCGCGACTCATGGACTGATCGAACGGCGGCAGGGCACCAAGATCGGCGACGGCCAACTCGGCCAGGTAGTCGGTGAGGCCGAACCTGAGGGCGTACGACCCGGAGGTGCGACACGACTCACACTGCACACCGCCCTCGGCGAAGTTGAACCGCACGAGGTCTTCCTCGCGCCCACATGACGCACAGCTGTCCAGTGCCGGAGCCACCCCGACGACGCCGGCCGCTTTCAGTAGGAAGGACGTGACCACGTCGGGATGCGGATCCTCGGCATCGAGGGCCTTGAGCCCGCGGTGCAACAGCAGGAATAGCCGCAGGGTCGGCTCGTTCTCCTGAGCCACCGCGTCGGCCACCTCAACCATCGTGCCTGCCGAAATCACCCTGTCGAGGTCCGCCCGCAGCCGGTGGAACGGCTCCACGAGCGAAACCTGGGTGATCGTGTCGAGATTGCGCCCCTCGTAGAGCACGAGATCGACGTGGCTGAACGGCTCGAGCCTGCCGCCGAACCGACTCTTGGTCTTGCGGACACCCTTGGCGACGGTGCGCAACTTGCCGTGGTTGGGGCTCAGCAGCACAACCACCCTGTCCGCTTCACCGAACGGGTAGCCACGCAGCACAATGCCCTGGTCGTGGCGAAGTCCCATAGTGTGAGCGTAACCGCCGCAAGACCATATCCTGTGGAGGCGCTCACCAACCTGGAGGTACCTATGAGCCGGCTCGATGCCGCCAGCCGTGACGAGTTTCTTGCCGCCCACGGCGATTGGAAGCTCGACGGCGAGTCGATCTCACGAACCTTTGTCCTGCGTGACTTCAAGGACTCCATGGCGTTTGTGACTCAGGTGGCGTTGGCCGCCGAGGTTGCCGATCATCATCCGGACATCGACATCCGCTGGAACAAGGTCACAGTGGTGCTCTCGACTCACAGCGCCGGGGCGCTCACCGCCAAGGACACCGATCTCGCCGCCGAGTTCGACTCGCTCTACAGCCGCTGACAGGGCAGCAGGGTCAACCCGATCTCTCCAGACTCGGAGAAGTGGCCGAAGTCATCGCGGGCGCGTATTCGCGAGTAGATCGTTGCGGAGTTGCCGTCGAGGAGGATCCCGGGTGGGGCCGACAGATCGACCGTCCACACGCCGTCGACCAACAGCATCTTGGCGATGCCCGTCGTCTCAACACCGATGACGGTGATCCGCCAATGGAGGTCGGCACCCCGCACGCCCGAAGAATCGAAGATGGTCGCCGTGAACGTGGCCATCCTGGGGCTGCTCTCACACACCCCTCCGCCGGCGGGCGGCTCAAAGAAGGCGTCCACGTCGGCCGCGAAGTTGGTTATCACCGGAGAGTCGACATCCGCGAGCAGCAGCGTCACCGTGGCGCGATCCTCATTGCCGGCGGTGTCCGCGGCCACGACCGAGACGATTATCGGGAAGACTGGTGGGTTGGCGTCCTTTGTCAGAGTCACCGAGCCGGATGAGGAGTCGATCGCGATCAGCCCGCTGGCATTCTGCAGCCGGTAGGCCACCGCGCCACCCTCCGGGTCGATGCCGACAACGGTGCCCACGGCGGTGCCGGCCGGGGCGCCGGGGTCGACCCGGAACGTTGTGTCATTGATCCGGGGTGCCTCGTCGACGTTGGTCACCTCGATCGCCACGTAGAA
>CAMYIJ010000126.1 GCA_947258375.1 uncultured Acidimicrobiaceae bacterium | reverse complement strand
CGTCTCGGGACGTGACCGCGCTCGAGACAGCTATCGCGGAGTGGGAGGCTCTCGTCACCTATGACCCGGTCCATGCCCGGTATCGGCTCGAGCTCGGCAACGGATACGCCATCGCCGGCAACGATGCCGCCGCCGAGGAGCAGTGGGTGACCGCCGCCGACCTGGCCCCCCGCAGCACAACCCCCCTCACCAATCTGGCCACGCGGGACATCAACAACGGCCGCCCCGATGCCGCCGCCGACGTCTTGAGCCGGGCCCGCGCCATCGACCCCACCGCGCCCCAGATCGAAGAGCTCTCAAACCAGATCGCACCCTGACCGCGTTCGTTGTGCTTAATCGCCGGCCATAGGCCGGGATTAAGCACAACGAACGCCAGAGATTCGGGAACCGAGCGCCGCCGCCCAGCGTCAGTAGTGTTGTAGGCACAGGAGGGCTAGTGACCGACGACCTCGAACCCACCCAGCTCACTCCGCAGGAGCCGGAGCCGCGCTGGGAGTCCGACATCGAAGAGCGGGAGGCGCGGCGGCGCAAGATGCTCATGTTCGGCGGGACGGCGGCGGCGGTCCTCGTCGGGTTCGTCGGCCTATACGCCGGACTCTCATGGGTCGCCGGCAGCCTGACGTCGGACACGGAACCGGAGAACCGGGGCATCCGGCCCGGCGGCGGAACCATCGCGGTGCCCTCCGAGCCGGCCGCGGCCCCCACCGACGTCGCGGCAGCTCCGATTGCCACGGCCGACGATCTCGACTGGTACGCGATCGAGGCTCCCCTGGGCCATTCCCAACGCCTGTTCGCCACCTCCACGGGTATGTTCTACGCCCTTTCCACCGCACCCGGTCGCACCGTCAGCTGGCCCCCGCCCAAGGCGATCTACAAGTCCGGCGACGGCGAGAACTGGGACATCATCCCGCTCGGTGACGACAACTCAGCCGATGACATGGCAGCGGCTCAAGGCAAGCTCTACTTGATTGGAACGGCGCCGGGATCGGGGAACTTCGACGAGCCGGCCGAGGTGGTGGTGAGCGCGTCCCAAGACGAAGGCGAGACCTGGAGCACGAGTCTCCTTCCGAGCGTTGCCGGTCCGCCGGACGGAGCGCCGATCGAGTGGTCCCAGCTGCTCACGAGAATCGCCGCCAGCGACGATGCCGTAGTTGCCGTCGTGCAGTCGCAGTTCTTCCTCGACTACCGCCAGCTCGTGCCCGACGAGTTCGCCGGTGATTACGGATACCACCCGCGTGGCGATGGAGTCGATGTCATCGATCACCGGATCATGGAACAGGCGTACATGACCTGCGAGCGGGAGATGGAAGCCACCGGTGGCGACTTCTCCGGCCTGTCGGAGGATTGCCGCCGGCTCTTCGAGGAAGGTGACGAATCGATCGGCTCGGTTGCGTTCATCACGTGGGAGGAGATGGGCTTGCCTGCAGGCGGCGAGCCGGTCTTCTCAGAGATGTTCGTATCAGGCGACGGCGTCACGTTCGACGCCGTTGAATCGCCGATCACAGCCGGCTCGGAGGTGTCCGGTCTGTTCGCCATGCCCGACGGATTCATCGCTGTGGAATCGGACCGGGGCCGCACAACGCTGTGGCGCTCCGACGACGGGCGCAACTGGCAGCAGGCGGCCGCCTTGCCCGACTTCACATGGGTCACGAGTGTCGGCGCAACGGCCGGCGACGCGGTCGTGATCGGCCACGGATTCCAGGGCGACTCGATGGTCGCCTGGGAAGACGATTCGGGCGAATGGGAGATCATCGATTTCGACGAGCTCCTCGGCGCCATGCCGGCCAACGGGGAGCGCTGGATGTCCTCGGCAGGCGTCGGCCCCATGGGTGTTGTCGCCGTGTTCCAGAGCTTCGATGAGCTCACCGGCCGCGAGATCACGCAAGTGGCGCTCGGCACCTCACCCGAGGATTGGTCACTGGTTCCCATCGAGGAAATCACGGGCATGTCGGGCGGCTACGGCAATTGGGTCGCAGTCGGCAACGACCGGATCCTCGTCAAATACGACGTTTACACCGAGTTCCGCCAGCTCAGCCTGCAGGTGATGGGCGTCAGCGCCAACTGACGAGCGGTGACGAAGTTCACGTGACCAACAGAAACGGCGCCCTCCAGAGAGGGCGCCGTTTCGCTTGGACTGTGTCGGGGCCGGACTACGCAGCCGCTCTTGCGGCAGCGAGCCACTCGTCGACCGTGGAACGGTTGTCCTCGATCCACCCAGCGGCCAGACCCTTGATGTCTTCAGTTGTGTTCATGCCGTTGTCCTGCTCGACGTTCGCAAGCGAGACATCGATGATCGGCAGCGTGACAGCATTGAATAGGGCCGCGGCAGCGGGGTTGGCTTCCACAAAGTCGGCGTTGGCCGTCACAATGACGTCCGCCGCGATCCAGCCCAGCTGACAGGTACCAAGATCGGCTGCCACCGGGCAGGTATCAGCGCTGATATTGGCCGTTCCCGGCCGCTGATCGTGGCCTTCGCCACCATCCTGACCGGTCGGGTTGGAGTCGTCGAGGACGTCCTCAACACCAATCCACACGACGTTGTCGCCCGGGATCAACTGAGTGATGTAGGCACTCGGCGTCCACGTGTAGATCACCATTGGGAGATCGCTATTCGCCTTGTCGATGGCCTCAGCAACCATGGCGTCGTAGCCGGCGATCGTCTGCTGGATATTCTCCCAGCCCGAGAAGGCGATCTGGTTGGTGATGATGTTGTCGCAGGTGTAGCTCTCCTGGCAGCCGTAGATATCGGCGATTCCGTTGCCGGGCACCGGATCAGCTGCGTCGAAAGCGGCGAGCGCATCAGCGTTGCCATCTAGATCGTCGAGCGTCTTGAGACCGTACTCGTCGGCGAAACTCTTGGTCACGAGGTAGCCCTGCAGGCCACCTGCCACCAGCTCGCCACCGGTGTTGGTGAAATTGCCAACAAACTCACCGGCCGTGTCCGGGGTCGGTCCGAAAGCCTTGAGATGCTCGCCCACCTTGGTGCCGTCCGGCAATTCGGGTGCCCACCAGCTGATATGGCCGGGGTACCAGCTATTTACCCAGAAATCGAAGTCGCCTTGTGCCATCGATAGGTAGGCCAGCGATGGTCCCAGTTCCAGCTCGGAGGGTTCGCTCACGTTGTAACCGAGCTCCTCCATGAGCAGCTGATAAACAGCCGCCTGGAAGTAGCCCGTCGCCCAGTCGGCTCGACCCATGGTGACGTCGACGCCTTCTCCAGGGAGGGCAGCTGCCGGAGCAGCAGTCGTCTCAGCGGCCGTAGTGTCAGGCGCCGCAGTTGTCTCATCTGTGCTGTCACCACAAGCGGCCGCAACCAATGCAACCGCTGCGAGCAGCGCTAATAGCTTGCTCATTCTCATCATTTTCTTGATTCTCCTAATTGGCTTTCCCTTGACGGGTCAAACGATCCCGCACCGGTCACGCGTCAGCAGAGGCGCGCCAATAGCGTCCGACGATAACGTCTCCGCCGGCCTAATGCAGCTCAACACGGGTTCCGGTAGCTCATTCTCACGCATCGACCGCCGCCGCCACCGCTCGGCCCGGCGTGAGGTCATCGGTGACGATCTGGCCACCCTTGTCGTCGTAGATCCTGGTTCTGCGGAACTCTTTGAGCACGGTCATGGTCGACGCCAGAAGGAAGAAACCTCCGGCAAGCATCAGGAACGAGCCGATCCCACTCACGTAGTTGGGATCAGCCGACCGCACCTGCGTGAAGATCCACGCGAACGCAATAGCCGCAACCCCGGATCCGAAGCCGGCAACGAGCGTATTCCAGAACCACATTCTTCGCTCCCCCACGCCGAAGAACCCGACGGCCGCAAGCGAACCGCCGACTCCGGCCATGCCGAGCAGGAACGACCACAGGCCGAGGCCGGAACCGCGGCTGCTAATCCCGTCTATCGGGAGGGACCCGGCGGCTCGGGCCGATGCCAGAGTCGCTTGGATCTGGGCGGCAATCGGGCCGGCGTTCTCCGGTTCTGCTTCAGCCTGATCCCGCAGCGCCTGGATTTCCGCCTCGATTTCGGGGCTGATCACTGTCTCGGCGCGGGAGTCGAAGCTCCAACCGGAGAACATCCCGATCACGAGGACCAAACCGGCGACAGCAACCGCCACGAACCGTCCCCAGGCAACGTCCGGGCGAAGGGGATGCAAGGGAGTGTGGTCGGCCTGGTGGAGCCACAGCGCCGAACCGACCACGGCAGTTGCAGATCCGACTACAGCCAGAATCACTCCTACCCCGACGCCGGGGTCGATCGCAGCCGCCTGGGCGGTGTAGGTGTTGCCGAGGAAGTGCGCCGCCGCGGTCGCCAACATGGCCATTGATCCGATCAAAGCACCGTCGGCAGCGAGCCAGCGCGAGCCGGTGCCCGGCCGGCTGTATCCGCCCACCACCGCCAGCACAACGAACAGGCCCAGACCCAACACGACGAGTCCAAACCATGAACCGCCCGACGCCGCCACACCGCTGAAGGTGGAGCCGGCCAGTTCGGTGGCGTCGGCTGCCCTGCCAAAGGCGCTGAACTTCCCGGCGTCGGCCGTCCACGGCAAGAAGACGGAGAACATGGCCAAAAGGCCACCGATCCCGGCAACGGCAATCGGGAGTCTCTCAGCAGCGGCGATCGGAGCGTACTTCTCACGGGTCTCGAACTTGATACCGACCGATCCACCGGCGTCGTCGGCCAGGAGTTCCTCAGGGTTGCGCCGATGGGCCCATGCCTGCCGGATGCGGTGGAACAGGTTGCCACCGAGGTCGTCCGATTCACGCTGGGACATCCGGTCGAGAACGACCGCCACGAGGAAGAAAGCGAGACCACCCGACGTCGCCAGAGAAACTTGCTGGTTGGATAGAGCCTGGAACAGCAGCCGGCCGAGCCCGCCGGCTCCCATGATGGCGGCGATGCCCAACATCGAGATGGCCAGCAGAAGGGTCTGGTTGATACCGGTCATGATTGCGGGCCGCGCCAGCGGCAGCTGAACATCGAGCAGGACGCGCCACTCGGGCGCTCCATAGGCACGTGCCGCCTCGACTACGTCATCCGGAACCTGCCGGATACCGAGATTCGTCAGGCGGATCAACGGCGGCAGCGCGAAGATCATCGTCACCATCGTCGCCGAGACCGACCCGATCCCCCAGAAGAAGATGAACGGCAGCATGTACACAAAGGAGTGCACCACCTGCATAGCGTCGAGCACCGGTCTGGTCACCTGCCACACCCCGTCGACCCTGCCGGCCGCGACCCCAATCGGGATCCCGATGATCACGCACAGCAGCACCGCGACGCCGATGAAGCCGATGGTACGGGCCGTCTCCAGCCAGTAGGCGTTGCCGAGCAGCCCGCAAGCGGTGAGCGCCATCCCGACAAAAACTCCGACTTTGATGTTGCGCACCAGAGCTGCGATCAGCGCCATGCCGAGGACGATCCACACCCAAGATATCTCTGCGAGGAAGTCGTTGACGAGCGCATCGATGAGGGTCCGGAACGGCCACTCGATCACATCGAGCACAGTCTGCATGTTGTTGTCGATCCAGTCGACCGACTGATCCATCCAGTCGCCAAAGGGTATTTGCCACTCGTCGAGCAGGAGATTGTCGAAGAACCCTTTGGTGTCTTCGCTCGCCTGGGCCAGGAAGAACCTCATAGGAACACCTCTCGCTCGAATCCATCGATCAGGCCTTCGACCCGACCCATCTCCTCCATGATGTTGCGCGGATCGACGTTGCCGATCAGCGCTCCACTGTCGTCGACAACGGCTATCGGAAGTCCCCTGCCGGCGGAGGCATATACCTCGTTGAGAGTCGTGTTCTCGGCCGCTCGTTCGAAGTCCTGGCGGAGCGCGGCGTCTAGATCAGTCGACCCCATGCCGGCCGCGCGCAGACCGTCGCCGACAGTCAGCATGGCCGTTGGTTTGCCCGCGGCGTCCACCACGAAGGCGCCGGCCCGGTCGCCAACCGCGGCGAGAGCATCACTGAGTGACATGCCGGCATCAATCGGGTCCGGGGGTGACATGACCTCGCGCACCTCGATGACTCTGCCTTGATCCACATCTTGGACGAACTCGGCGACGTATCCGGTGGCAGGTTGGGTGAGGATCTCTTCCGGCGTTCCGATCTGGACTACCGCGCCGTCCTTCATGATGCACACCCGGTCACCGATTCGCAGCGCCTCGTTGAGGTCGTGGGTGATGAACAGGATGGTCTTGTGGAGCTCGTTCTGGATCTCCATCATCTCGTCCTGCATTTGTCGGCGAATCAGCGGGTCCAGGGCTGAGAAGGCCTCGTCCATGAGCAGAATGTCGGGGTCAGATGCCAGCGCCCTGGCCAAACCAACCCGCTGCTGCATGCCGCCGGACAGCTCCTGCGTGGCGTTGTATGCATAGGGTTCGAGGCCGACGAGAGACAGCGCCTTGAGGGCGGCGATGTCGCGTTCCTCTTTCGGTACCTTCTGCACCTTGAGCCCGTACCCGGTGTTGTCGATGACGTTGCGATGTGGGAACAGAGCGAAGTGCTGGAACACCATCCCCATCTTCTCTCGCCGAAACAGCTGCAGATCCGTGCCATCAAGGGTTTGTACGTCGGTGCCGTCGACCCAGACGTGGCCGTGGGTGATGTCGTAGAGCTTGTTGACCGTGCGGATCGCCGTCGACTTACCGGACCCGGACAGGCCCATGACCACAAAGATCTCGCCCTGGTTGACCGAGAAATTGACGTCGTTCAGCCCGACGACGTGCCCCGAGCGTCGCAGCACCTCGTCCTTGCCGAGGCCGGCTTTGACCAAATCGAAAGCACGGCCCCGCGGCTGTGGCCCAAATATCTTGAACACGTCCTCGAGTCGGATGATCTCCTCGCCTGAATCCGCCATGAATCTCCCTCGGCCTGCAACAATTTCCCAGGGCGAGCAATGCTCCCGCCCTCGTTTCTCGAGCAGCCGTTGCTTGCTACTCCGGTCGAAGATAACACCCTGCTCCTGACGATGCCTTGGCAAGTACGCGAGGCCGACTCGGACAGGCGCCGTTTCGCAACGAGTCTCCGGTAGGCTCCGGCGGCTCTCGGAAGTGAATCCACAGGCACGTGAAATCCAACCCGCAGCCGGCCGACGCCCCGACGTCGGTGACCGTCCGAGCACTGCCCGCCACCGTCGTGCTGGGTCTCGGGATGCTGATCACCCACGGCTTCGGCCTTGCGCTCGTGCCCGCCATGCTGCCGAGGATTGCTGATGATCTGGACGTAGGATATGGATTGCTCGGTGCCGGAGTCGCCGCCGGGCTGACGGCATACGCAATTGGCGCGACCGGCTCCGCCAGGCTCCTCGACCGGATACCCAACCGAGCCGGTCTCCTCGCCTCGTACGCCATCTCGGGCGCAGGCCTGCTGATGGCCGGTGCGGCCGTCACGCCGGCAATGCTGACCGTGGCGATTGTCGTCATGGGATTTGTTGCCCCCGTCTCCTGGTCGCTGACTCTGCATGTCGCCGGCACCACGACGGCCCGTGAATCTCGTGCCGCCGTCATGGCAAGCGCATCCGGCGGAGCCGCACTGGGTGTTCTGATCAATGGTGTGCTGGTACAGACGTCCGATTCGGTGCACACCTGGCGGGTGTCCTTTGCCATTGCGGCAGCCATCGCTCTGGTGCCGATCGTGGCGGGCGCTCTCGTGTACCGCAGTCCCATCCGGCAACCTTCAGGGGGTTCCGGCGCGTCTCCGGCTACGTTCCGCAGCGTTCTCAGGCATCCCGCCGGGCGTGTCGTCGTCTTCTCCGGACTCCTGGCCGGCGTTTCCGGGCTCCCCTTCAACACCTTCCTCACCGCGACGGCGATCGATGAGATGGGAGTGAGCGCATTGTCGGCGGGGGCGCTGTGGTGGCTTATCGGAACCATCGGTATCGGCGCCGGGCCCGTCCTCGGCCGCTACGGGGATAGAACGGCGCCGTTGCAGGCGGTGTTGGCGGGCGCGGTGCTGCACACCGGCGGGCTCGTGGCGCTCGTCGTTGTGTGGAACTACGCGGGCCTCATCGTGGCCGCAATCGGCTACCCCCTGATGAACTACCCGATCTGGGGCCTGGTCGGGGCCGTCGCCAACAAGGAATTCGACCCCGGGCTTGCGGTTCGTGCCATATCTCTCGGGCTCATCGTTGCCGCTCTCGGCGGGGCGGCAGGCAGCGCGGTAGTCGGGTCCTGGATCGACGCCACATCGAGCTTCCGA
>CAMYIJ010000125.1 GCA_947258375.1 uncultured Acidimicrobiaceae bacterium | reverse complement strand
GCGATGCCTATCCCGAGCTCGCTCCGGCCGCCCGCCTGGCAATCCGGCGGATTGATCGTGGTGTCGTGGCGGCGGGAGGCCAGGTGTGAGCGCCCGCTGGTGGGTTATTGCCAATCCCTACTCGGGTAAGCGCGGAGAGGTCGCCGCCCGCGCTCGCGCCGCGCTCGAGTCCCAATCGATCGAATATGAGCTTCACGAGTCGGAGAACGCGGCGCATGTCGCCCGCCTCGTGCGAGACGGGCTGGCGGCCGGCGCCACCCGGTTCGCGGGTGTGGGGGGCGACGGAACGGCCCATCTCATCGTCAATGCACTGATGGCCGAGCCGCCGGATGCCACCCCGACACTGGCGATACTCCCGGCCGGATCCGGATCGGACTTCATCCGCACGTTCGCCCTGCCCCGCACGGTCGAAGGGGCGGCGGCCCATCTCGCGACCGACACCGTCTATCCATGTGACGTCGGCAAGCTCAGCGGATCATTCGGAGAGCGCTACTTCCTGAACGCGGCCAACGTCGGTGTCGCCGCGGCGTCAGTGGGGACCACGAACCGACTCCCGCGTCGGCTCGGGTCTCTGCGATACACCATCGGCTTCTGGCTTTCGCTGGCACGATTCCCGACCCGGCAAGTGCGTGTGACGGCCGGCCGGAGATCGTACGAGGGCCCGGCCATCAACATAGTGGCGGCCAACGGGCAGTACTTCGGAGGGGGGATGAATGTTGCTCCGAACGCCACAGTCATGGACGGCAAGTTCGATCTCCAGGTATTCCACGGTCCGCGGCGTCTGGCCTTCTCGGTCATGCCCCGCGTGATACGGGGAACCCATTTGCGTCACCGGGCAGTTTCCCGGTTTGTCACCGAAACTTTTGAGTTCGAATGTGAGCGCGAATGGCCGATTGAGGCAGACGGCGAACTCCTCGGAAACGGCTCGGTAAAAGGGGAAATTCTCCCCGGCGCACTGCATTTCAAGATTTGAGGGAAAACACCGATAGAGACAGGGAATAGATTGCACGGATTGGTAGTTGGCGGGGTCGTCAACATCGATATACTCCCAGCCGCTGTTCGAAGGTATGAGGAATGGCCAGCAAGACCAAAGCAGATGAGGTCCCGCTCGACGAGCTGGACCCAACAGAGGACATCGAAGAGATCGACGATCTCGACGACGTTGTAGAGGATCCGCCCGTTGACGCGCTCGTTGATGACGAGGAAGACCCGGTCGACGTCGTCGACGACGCCTGGGTCGATGAGGATGCCGTCGACGACGAGGACGACGCCGACGACGAGAGCGCCGACGGCAAGGCCGACGACGATGACGAGGACACGGAAGATCTCGATGAGCTCGAGACCGAAGAGCTCGAGATGCTCACAGAAGATGAGCTCGCCGAGACCTTGATTGTCGATGAAGCTGAAGAGATGCGTGCGATTCGGCGTGCCGAAATAGCCATGAGCGGCGAGACCGGCACCGAGCGCGGCGCCGACGAGTTCTTGTGCCAGGGTTGTTTCCTGGTGTTGAAGGCAAGCCAGCTATCCGACAAACGTCGCAGGCTCTGTGTCGACTGTGCCGGCTGACCGGCTTGTCGTAATCCCAACCTACAACGAGATCGAGAATCTCGAGCTGATCGTGCGCGCCGTCCGCGAACACGGATACAAGGTGTTGGTCGTCGATGACGGCTCACCTGATGGCACGGGTGACGTCGCCGATTCCCTTGCCGCCGAGGAGCCCGATTTCGTGAGCGTCCTGCATCGCGACGAGAAGCGAGGTCTGGGCCCCGCCTACTCCGCCGGCTTCGAAAAAGGCATCGCCGCCGGAGCGACTGTGTTGTGCGAGATGGATGCCGACTTCAGCCACGACCCGGCTTCCCTACCTGCGCTGATGACCGCCATCGACAACGGAGCCGATGTTGCCATTGGGAGTCGCTACGTTGCCGGAGGGGGAGTGGACAATTGGCCGTGGCATCGCAGGGCGCTGTCGCAGTTCGGCAACCGCTACGCCGGGTTCATGCTGGGAACGCCGATCAAGGACATGACGGCGGGATTCAGGGCATTTACCGCGGCCGCGCTCGATCGGCTCCAACCAGCCTCGTGTGACGCCGCCGGCTACGGCTTCCAGGTGGAGATGGCCTGGCGGGCCCACCTGGCCGGTTTGAACGTGGTTGAAGTTCCGATCACGTTCCGCGATCGGGTGCGCGGCGAATCGAAGATGGTCACCAAGATCGCGATCGAGGCAATGCTGCTGGTCACTCGCTGGGGACTCGGCCGTCTGGTCGGCCGTCTACCCTGGTCACCCGATGCAGATCGCCTCCCGACAAGCTGAAGAGACCGACCTTCGGGAACTGGTGCGCATGTACCGGATGCTGGAGGTGGAGCAAGCTGCCCTCAAAGCATTGTGGCCGGTCGCCGACGGCCTTCCCGAGCCGATAGAGCTCGCGTTCGAGAACCATCTCACCGAAGACGACTCGCTCATCGTGATCGGAACCATCGACGATGTTCCCGTCGGGTTCATGTGGATGCGGGCGGAATCGTTGCTGCCGCAGGCCGAGGACGCTCTTGTCGGATCAGTTCGGCTGGTATTCGTCGAGACCGAGGCCAGGGGCGTCGGTGTAGGTGAGGCGATGATCACCGCGGTCATGGAGGACTTCCGCTCCCGAGGGATCACGCTGTTCGATTCGCACGTCAGCCCGGGCCATCGGCTCGCCAAGAACTTCTTCGAGTCTCACGGCTACTCGGCACGACGGATCGTGATGCACCATTCGGAGGACACAAGATGGCAATAACAACTGTCGAGCTTCTCGAGCGGCTCGTGGCGTTCGACACCACAAGCCGCGATTCGAACGTTCCGCTGCTCGACTTCGTCGAACCACTGCTGACTGAACTCGGCGTCACCTGCCACCGGGTGTGGTCCGAGGATCGCACCCACTCCAACTTGTGGGCCTCGATCGGGCCGGACGTTCCCGGCGGAGTCGTGGTCTCCGGGCACACCGACTGTGTTCCGGTCGATGGTCAGTCATGGACCACCGACCCCTTCGTTCTCACGGAGGTGGGCGATCGGCTGCTCGGGCGCGGCACCTCCGACATGAAGGCCTTCATCGCATCTGCGCTCGTGGCGGTCGACAGGTGGTTGGCCATGGACCTGGCCCGGCCGATCCACCTCGCACTGTCCTACGACGAGGAACTCGGGGGAGCGGGGGCCCGCCTTATGGTTGCCGACATGGCGGCAGCCGGCGTCAGGCCCGAGTACTGCATCATCGGCGAACCGAGCTCGATGCAGGTTGTCACGGCCAACAAAGGGATCGAGACGTTTGTGGCGACGGTGACGGGGACCGAATCCCATTCGTCTCTGGCACCGCGGGCCGTAAACGCCGTGGAATACGCCGCCCGGATGGTGACTGCCCTGTCCGATCTGGCCT
This sequence comes from uncultured Acidimicrobiaceae bacterium, assembly GCA_947258375.1. GTDB lineage: Bacteria > Actinomycetota > Acidimicrobiia > Spongiisociales > UBA5794 > JAHEJX01. The sequence goes on along the minus strand of CAMYIJ010000125.1, from coordinate 4,894 downwards.
CCGGGCGAGCCGCCGCCGGTCCCTTCGATGACGGGTTCGATCTGCCGCACACGACGATCCACACCGGTGTGTTCCACGGGGGCACCGCTCTGAACATCGTGCCCCGGCTGTGCGAATTGGAGTTCGAGTATCGCTACTTGCCGGTCGAGGACGCCGCCGAGTTGCGGGCCTCCGTCGACCGGATAGTCGCCGACGTCGCGGCGATGATGCCCGATGAGGACGGGGTCGGCATCGTCATCGAGAAACGCGCCGATCTACCCGGGATCAACACCCCACTCGACTCACCTGCCGTTCTCGCCGCCGGCAAGCTGACGCCGGTTCCCGGGAACGGCAAGGTGGCCTATGGCACCGAAGCCGGCCTCTTTCGCGATGCGCTGGAAGCCCCAGCGGTGATCTGCGGCCCGGGTGCGATCGCCGCCGCCCACAAACCCGATGAGTACGTCGAGATGGATCAGCTGCGCGTCTGTGACGACTTCATGACCGCCCTCGGCGAGTCGCTGTCGCGGTAGCGGTCCTCTCCGGTCGTCCGCTCAGAGGTCTCGATCGAGTACCGCCGCCGCAAGACGCTTGGCGGAGATCGTTCCGGCCTGGGCGAAGCCTCCGACGTAGCGGGCTTCACTGATGACGACACGGAAGAGCCAGAAGTCACCGAGCACGATGCGGGGGGCGGCGTCGGGGAGGCGGTCGACATACGTCTGCCAGACGGCGTCGAAGTCGGGCGAGGTTCGCTCGACGATCTGAGCTGTGCCGCTGATGCTCACCCGAGCCAGAGTCTGCGGGTCGCCGGTACCCGGATCTGTCTCCGAGACGACGAGGGCGACCCGCGGTGCTGTGAGGAGGTTGCCGGTGTGTGCCGACAGGCCGCTGAGGAACAACACCAGTGCGCTGAGATCGGGCTGGGGCGCATAGGCGACCATCGACGCGGTCGGGCCGCCTTCGCCGAGCGTCGCCAGAGCTGCCCACCGATTGCCCATGAGTAGTCGAGCGGCATCAACCCCGAGATTCGTCGCATCCATGCGCCGAGATTAGCGGGGCACCCTCCAGACGCACCGTATCGAGTCCCCGCGACACGGACGGGCTATCAGGCCCTGTCGAGGATGTGCTTCGCAGTCATCAGGTCGAGATGGCCGCCGCCGCCATTCTTGAAGATCGTGACGTCGCCGGGCGCGCGCCGGCCCGGCTTCGTTCCCCGGCACAGCTCATAGAGGTCGGCGGCTATGTCGTCCTCGGTCATCACGCCGGTGGCGATCGGTTGGATGAGTTCACCGGTCAACATGGCGGTTTCGACGAGATCAACGAACACCGTTCCGCGACGGATGGTTTCATCGTCGACCTCTCGCATGTCGGGCGTGTAGGCGCCGACGAGATCGAGATGTGTGCCCGGAGCGACGTCCTTGCCGGCGATCACGCCGTAAGGCGATCGGGTTGCGACAGATATCACGTCGGAGTCACCGACGGCTTTGGGCAGGTCGGAGATCACCTCGACCTCAACATCGCGTAGCTTCAGCGAATCGGCCAGATCCTCAGCTCGGGAGGAAGTGCGGTTCCAGATCTGGACCCGGCTGAGGGAGGGCCGGACTGCGAGGTGCGCCCTGATGAGGTGAGGGGCCATGGCGCCGGCGCCCACCATTGTCAGGACGGCGGAGTCTTCCCGCGCCAGGTACGAGGCCGCCAGCGCCGAGTCGCAGGCCGTCTTGTACCAGGTGAGGGCCGTGCCATCCATAACCGCCAGCGGCTTGCCGTTGGTGCCGTCGAAGAGGATGTAAACCGCATGCACGGTGAGCATGCCGCGATCGGGGTTCTCGGGAAACACCGTCGCCAGCTTGGCGCCGAGGAACTCGCCGTGCTGCCAGGCAGGACGAACCAGAAGGCCGTTGGGGCCGAAGCCCCGGTCGGGTTCCTCGAGATACGTGTCGGCAATGGTGGCGCGCTCGCCCTGGTGAGCGGCGCGCATCGTTTCCACGAGGTCGGCGTAGTCCAGAGCGGCCTGTGCCTGGGCGGCGTTGATGATCTTCACACCGTGAGGCTACTTCGCGCGATCGATCGGCAGCGGTGGCATTTGACGTGGCTAACTTGCCGCCATGGCCGACTCGAACATCTGGGAGGGAATAGGCACGTTGGTGTGCGATCTCGACGGCGTCGTCTATCTCGGCGACGAGGGCGTTGCGGGATCGGGCGAGGCCCTGCGAGCGATCGTGGAGGCCGGGGTTGAACTGGTGTTCGCCACCAACAACTCCACCAAGACACCTGAACAGGTTGCCGCCAAGATTGCCGCTACGGCCGGGTTTGCGGCCGACCCGGAGGCGGTCGTCGGCTCCGCCCAGGTCACGGCGGCGCGCCTGGCCGGCTTGGTGGAGAGCGCATTCGTCGTTGGAGGGGCTGCCATCGACGCGGCCCTCGCCGGAGTTGGAATCGCGACGACGGACGACTGGCAGGATGCCGGGGCAGTGGTGGTGGGGCTCGACACGGCCATCACATACGACAAGCTGTCGCGCGCAACGTTGGCGCTGCGGAACGGGGCGCTCTTCTATGCGACCAACACGGACTCGACATACCCGACTCCCCGGGGTCTGCTGCCCGGCGGCGGCGTCATGGTCGGGGCGCTGGCAATTGCCAGCGGCCGGGATCCGGTCGTATCGGGAAAACCGCATCCGGCAATGGCCGAGCACATCGCGGCCCGGGCGACCGGTCCGATTCTTGTTGTGGGTGATCGGCCGGAGACGGATGTGGCGTTGGCAATCGGCGCCGGCTGGACGAGCGCGCTTGTGCTCAGCGGTGTTACTCGATCCCTCGAGGAGGTGCCTTTCGACCAGGCTCCGGACATCGTTGTGGCGTCGCTGGCCGATCTGGCAGGTCTCCTTCCCGCCGCGAGCTGACGAGACCGGCGGAGGCGTCAGTACGGGGTTTGGCGTGCCGGCATACGCGGACTGTGGAGGTCCCGCACCCGGCGCAGCAGCGTTTCGCGCAGCGGGAGGGTCAGCAGGACGCCGAGCACGAAGCCGCCGACGTGGGCCTCCCAGGCGACACCGACATCGATAACTGCGAATTGGGCGAAGAACCAGAACCCGAGGAAGAACATGGCCGGGACAGGCACGAAAAAGACGAACAGCAGCGTCATGATGCGATGGCGCGGAAACAGGACGAGATACGCTCCGAGCACGCCGGCGATGGCCCCGGAGGCGCCGACCAGGGGATCTGTCGAGTTGGCATTCAAGAGAACGAACGACGCAGTCGCGGCAACTCCGGCCACGAGATAGAGACCCAGGTAGCCCAAGGTGCCGAAGGCTTCTTCGACGTTGTTACCGAATATCCAGAGGAACCACATATTGCCCGCGATGTGGACGATGCCACCGTGGAGGAAGAGGGAGAGGAATCCGGAGAGCCATACGTTCTTGTCCGGGAAGAGCTGGGTCCCGCCGGGGCCGTCGGCACACCTCCCGTCGACAAACTCTTTTTCGCTCAAGGGATCGCCGCTGGTTAGCTCACAGGCAATGGCAGCCCGTTCGAGAAAGAAGTCCCTACCGTCATCGCTGTCAGGGGTCGGCTGCCACAGAACAAAGATGAGGACGTTGGCGGCGATGATCGCGAGCGTCGCAATCGGCAGAATCCGGGTGGGGTTGATGTCTCGAATCGGGAACAAAGCGCAGTCCTGTCGCTACCGGCGGCGATAATGCCTCCATGCATGATACGCCCCGCCCTTCAGAAGAGGACACGATTCCGGACGAAACACCGCTCGTAAGGCTCATAGCGGACTTGTCGGCAACCGATCCGGCCGATGGCCCGGACATTGCCGACGAGATCGCGGTGCGTCTCGAGGCCGACCTCACGGCAGAGTCGGACCGCACCCGCCCGGCCGAGGTGGCGCCGGAAGCGAACTAGTGACCTGCGCCGCAACTCTGCACAGAATCTCTCCGGCCCTCGACGCTGCTGGCAGCGTCCTCGTCCTCGACGCATCCACTGAGGGGCCTTCGTTCTGCGTATCTGCGCGAGGGCAGACGTCCTTTGCCAACGACGCCGAATGGCTCGGAGAGATCAGCACGAACTTGCGACGCAGGACACTCGTGGACCGCTCGTGACGCGGCGGCGGCTCGATGCCGAGCTGGTTCGGCGCAAGCTCGTAGCGAGCCGGTCGGCCGCCCAGGAAGCGATCGCATCGGGGGCAGTAGAAGTCAACGGTCTGGTGGCGACCAAGGCGGCCAGCCGGGTCGATGAAGGTGTCTCGATACGGTTCGTCGGCGAACCGGCGCGGTTTGTGAGCCGGGGGGGACTGAAGCTCGAAGCGGCCCTCGACACCTTCCAGGTCGATGTTGCCGGGCGGCGTGCTCTTGACGTCGGGGCCTCCACCGGCGGTTTCACCGACTGCCTGCTGCAGCGTGGCGCCGTCCGGGTGGTCGCAGTCGATGTCGGATACGGCCAGCTCGATTGGGAGATCCGCAACGATCCCCGGGTGGATGTACACGAGCGGCTCAACGCCCGTCACATGGATTCGGCAGCCCTCGGCGGCCCATTCGATGTGGTTGTCGCCGACCTCTCGTTCATTTCGTTGCGCACGGTGGCGGCGGCCCTCGCGGCGGCGGGCGGCCCGGACGCCGACTGGGTGCTCCTCGTCAAGCCGCAGTTCGAGGCGGGTCGGGAACAGGTCGGCAAAGGCGGTATCGTCCGGGATGTCGCAGTACGGGCGGAGACATTGCGCAGGGTGATCACCACATTCGAAGCGGAGGGGCTCGGGGCGCGCGGGGTCACCGACTCTCCGATTGCGGGGGCCAAGGGCAACCGGGAGTTTCTGCTGTGGCTGCGGCGCGAGGCCAGCACGGTCACCGCAGACGATTTCCATCACCTCGCCGGGCTCACCGATGCTTGAAGAGCTCCACGTTGCCAATCTCGGCTTGCTCGA
>CAMYIJ010000124.1 GCA_947258375.1 uncultured Acidimicrobiaceae bacterium | reverse complement strand
AGCAATCAGTGCTTCGGGTGTATCCATAGCGACGATACGACCGCTATCAACGATCATGACCCGGTTGCACAGCCGCTCTGCTTCTTCCATGTAATGGGTCGTGAGAACGATGGTGCGGCCGCGATCACGAATCTGCCGCACCAAGTCCCACATCGAGCGTCGTGCCTGGGGGTCCAAACCGGTCGTCAGCTCGTCGAGGAACACCACCTCAGGTTCGTTGACAAGCGCCAGGGCAATAAACAGGCGCTGCTTCTGTCCGCCGGACAGTTTGGCGAACGCTGCCGTACGCCTCTCGGTGAGCGATAACAGCTCCAAAAGGTTGTCGACCTGCAGATGGCGCCTGTAGAGGGATCCGAAGAGCGTCACCGCCTCTTCGACGCGAAGTCGGGCCGGCAGCGCGCTCTCCTGCAACTGAACACCAATCCGCTCGGCGATTACTCGCCGTTCCGTGGCCGGGTCCATACCCAGCACTCGGACATAACCCGACGTAGGCTGGCGCAGTCCCTCGAGACACTCAATGGTCGTGGTCTTTCCGGCGCCGTTGGGTCCGACCAAGCCGAATATCTCTCCCTCAGCAACGTCGAAAGAGATCCCGTCAACGGCCCTGACGTCGCCGTAGGTTCTCCGCAGATCCCGCACTACGATCGTTGACACCATGTCCGCCCTATCGTCTCTCCGAATCCGGGCTTCCACAAGAGGGAAACCTCTGTCCACCGGCTAGAAGGCTCTTCCGCCTAGGTTCCGGGGTGGCAGAACAAGGGGTAGGGGGCCTGGGGGTTTCGCTCCAGAGGTGCATCCATGTTCAAGACCCTCACTCCACTGACGGTGCTGGCCGTGTGACCGCAATACCGGAATTCGATGTCAAACGATCAACCGATCAGCTCTCCGACCTCGTTGGCCCAGTGTCGCCAACCGATTCTGCTCGGGCGACCCCGGTGCAACCCGACAGTTCCCGCCCACATCGCCCTGATATCGCGCCATAACACCCCGATCGCCGACCGTCCGAGATCCTCACCTCCAGCGCTACCGACCGGGCCGGGACGTGACCACGTCGCTGAGTTGGTCAAACCGCCACTTGTTGTAAGTGGACCAGATCGGCGTAGTTGCCGGCGAACGATACTGCGAGTTCGCTCCACCGCTGGGAGATCAGAAACCAGGATTGCAGAGTCGCTGCAGGCGTTCCGACCGCGTGCGGTTGCTGCCTCGAAGGCATCGCCGAGCCCTGGGGGGGGATCTGCTTCGAAGCTTGGCAGGCTGGTTGGTTCTCCGACTACGGAAGCGGCATTCCGGGAACACCCATGTCCAGTTTCACCAACCCCGGACCGGCGAAGATCGGCGGTCCGAGTGAGAAGTTGGTTACGAAGAGACTTTGGCGTTCGCCCTTGCCCGTCCCAAAAGCCAGGCTGGCTGGGAAATCGAGGCCGTCTGCCAGTGTCGCCACGGTTTCCACGGTGGATCCGTCCGAGGCGATCTTGACAATACGACTCTGGTTGATAACCGGCACATAGATGTTGCCGTGCACGTCCAGCGCCATGCCGTCGAGACCGGGCGGGCCGAAATCAGGGTCAAAGCCCGTCACCTGCGCCAGTACCTCGGGTGTACCCGCATCGCCTCCTCCCAGCACCGGAATCTGCACGACGATGGCCTTCTCGGTATTGGCAACGAATATCGCGCCATGGCGATACGCGATGCCGTTGGCGCCGATTGGGAACGGAATTGGGAACTCGCATAGACCGGTAAGCAGGTCGCTCCGCAGCCATAGCTCAGCTTCCCCGCCCTTGGGTACCACCCACACACCGCCGTCGCCGTATTCGGGCAGGATTCCACCGCCCGAGCCCGGACAGTCATATGCAACCGGATTGTCCAGCGAGAAAGTCTCCGAGATGTACAGATTGCCTTGCTTGTCGAAGGCAAGCGCGTTCGGCATGGCGATGGCGTTTGTTCCCGGTACCAGTTCCCTCGTCCCATCCTGGTGGATTCTCCAGACTCCCTGGAACGGGAAGCCACGAGCAAGGTAGACGTCGCCAGTGGCATCTACCGCCAGGCCAAGCCCTCCTAGGCTTTCGAAATCGGCAAGCACGGAACGTTCCCCGTCCGGAGTGAACTTCCACACCTGCCCCAGGTCATCGATGCTTACGTAGACGTTCCCGACCTTGTCGACCGCCACTCCCTCAGGGAACTGGCCTTGAGTTCTGTCGAACGGAATGAAATCCGGAAATGATGGCTGAGCGACAGCCGCACCCGCAACGGTGGTTACCAGAACGACGGCCGCAAACAGCGCAAAGAATCTGCGCACGATCCCACCCTCCCTTCTAGGCGTCTCTAAAACGTATCAGATCGCCGATGCGCCTGGCTACCAGTTTGGGCGTTTTCTCGACCGAGCGAACTCCCAGATGTCAATCGGAGGTCAGGTCGCGACACCAATCCTGCACCACGCCGGAATGATCAGGACAGGCGAAATTCGCGGCAATAGGCAATACCAAGAAGGCCACGACGTACTGGGCATCCCTTTCTTCGGCATCTGGCAACCGGATCCCAAACATGTTGACGAGGCTGGTGGCAGCCGACTCAACGTCGATGGGGTCCTCATCGAGCGCAGAACACCCGAGATCGGCAAGAAGAAGGACATATGTCGCATCGAAGTCGTCGTTCGGTAGCGTCGACCAGCGTGCAGGGAGTGGGGCACTGAGTTCCGCCCACATCTCAACTACGACGTCTTGGATTTCGTCATCCGTCAGAGCAGAAACCTGTTCTGCGGCGAAGTCGCTCCCGAGCTCGTCGCTGTACGCCGCCTCTTCAGGGCAGACGTGTTGAATCCCGAAACCCAAATTGCCCGCATAGCCATTTCGGTCAGCCTGTGCTGTGGTCTCGCCGAGGGTCGTTGCCCGATCCTTTGCTAGTCGCTCATATAGATCGATCACTTCCCAATAGGTGGCGGGCCTGGTCGCCAGAAACTCGCAGGTAGCAACAACATCCGCCGCGCTGGATCGGCACTCACTTCGTGCGCTAGCGGTGGATGACAGTGGCGACACTGGGAAGGTCGGTGAATGCCTCCTGGTCGGCGGTCACGATTGTCCGGTCGGTAGCCCGAGCGGTCGCAGCGATCAGCAGGTCGTGTGCGCCGCGTGGGCGGCCCTGCTTGCGAACGGCGGCGAGGAGCTCGGCGTGTTCGACCGCCACATTGCGGTCGTAGGCAATGATGGGGAGCGACTCGAGGATCTCTTCGACGTAGACCCGGCGGGCGTTCCGTCGCTTGCCACGGGCAAGCCTGACTCCTACCAGCAGTTCGGCGACGGTGACGGCTGCAATGGCGACGTCGTCGTCATCATCGATGGCATCGTCGAGAGTGACATCACCACGCTCGGCATCGATCAGGAATGTTGTGTCGAGGAGGAGCAGACTCATGTTCGGTCTTCGATCTCCAGCAGCCCTCGGATATCGGTCAGTTCCTTCGACCACGCCGCGTCAGGCCGGTGCCGGCGCAAGAGCACCTTGACATCGGCGCCACGTCCACTCGATACCGGTTCGAGATGCGCGACCGCCTTGCCGCGGCGAACGATTGTGTAATGCTCGCCGCGGTGTTCGACACCGTCGAGTAGATCGGCGAAGTGACGAGCAGCATCGGTAGCAGTGATATCTGGCATGTGATCAGATTATCAGATTCAGACTTCGCGGTGAACCCCTTTGTCACGCCGATCACCGGATCACGAGCGATAACACGCCTCCACCCAAACCACGCAGAGGGGAACAAACGCGCTCGTTCTCGGAGGCCGCTGCGCGGTCGAACCCAGTAGCGGATCTCGGGCGCGTCGGCGCCAGCTCAATAGCGTTCGGTGTGGTGGGTGATTTGAGCGGACGACATGCCCTTAGGTGGCTTCGCTGATCTCGAAGAGGTGGCCGTCGGGATCACGGAAGAAGGCTCGGATCTCGGCGCCCCAATCGTGGGGAGGAGTCAGAAACGAGGCACCCCGCGAGGCGAGCTCAGCGTAGGCGCCACGGCAGTCGGGCACTCTGATCGTGAACGCATGGTCGACCTTTTCGAGATCCGACGGCGGGATGAAGGCAACATCGGGCTTGTCGGCGGTCGGTTCCCCGCCGGTGACGAGAAGCAGCCAGGTGCCGTTGAAGTTGAACACGGCCGACGTACCGCCGTATTCGCGATAGAGCTCGGCACCGAGCACATCGCGATACCAGTCGCGGGCGACGACCACGTCGGCGACGACGAGGATGTGTGTCAATGCCATGTCCGCTGTTGGGAATCCGCTCATGGCCGCCCTTCCGTAGTACCCGTATTACATAGCCCAGTATCGCGCCGCGGGCACAGTCGACGAGCCAGAGCGAGTTCTGTCGAATAGGCTCGGGGCGCGCGCCGGACGCAGGAGGACCGAAATGCACCTGACAAGCAACGACTTCGCCGACGGGGATTATCTCGGAGCAGCTCACATTCTCTCGGCCGAGTTCGGGTTCGGCTGTGCCGGCGGCAACCAGTCGCCCCACCTGGCATGGACCGATGTCCCGGAGGGCACCGAGAGCTTCGCCGTGACCTGCTTCGACCCCGATGCGCCGACCGGATCGGGCTTCTGGCACTGGGTAGTGGTGAACCTGCCGGCCGACACAACCGAGCTGGCTGCCGGGGCGGGTAGCGCCGGGGGATCGCTGCCGGACGGCGCGCTGACGACCCGCACCGACTTCGGCCAACCCGGCTATGGCGGCCCGTGCCCTCCCCAGGGTGATCATCCGCATCGCTACCTTTTCACGGTTCACGCGGTCGGCGGCCAGCTGCAGGCCGACGCAGACACGTCGGCGGCGGTCGTCGGGTTCCAGCTGCACTTCAACACGCTCGCCAAGGCCACCTTGATGGGGCTTTACAAGCACTGAAAGTAGATGCCCATGACGGCCCGGCGCCGGATGCGAATGTTCCCACTCAGCGCCGTGCTGTTTCCACGGGGAGCACTGCCGCTGCACATATTCGAGCCGCGCTACCTCGCAATGGTCGGCGAGGCAATCGACGACGACGGCACGTTCGGCGTCGTGCTCATCGAACGCGGCTCGGAAGTCGGGGGTGGGGATGTGCGATTCGACATCGGGACGGTGGCCCAGATAGTCAACGCGGGATTCATAGACGATGAACGAATGGCCGTGATGGCGGTCGGGTCGCAGCGCATCCGCGTCGACGAGTGGCTCGGTGAGGATCCGTACCCCCAGGCAGTCGTGACTGACCATCCGCAGAGCGAGGCGGCCGAGGACCTCGCGGGCCCGGTGGATGCGGCCTGGCGGTCCTGGCGGCGGCTGGCGGCCCTGGCGTCAGAGCTCGGCGCCAACGTTGGCGCCATCGACATGGAACTACCGGACGACAAGGTGGACGCTCTCTGGACGCTCTGTGCCCTGGCCCCTCTCGAGCAGATCGATCGCCAGCGTCTCCTCGAGCTCAGCGACCCGGTGGAACGTGCCCACCGGCTCCGCGGCGGGCTCGACGATCGAGCGCTGATGCTCGAGGCGCGCCTGGCCGGAGACATCTAGCCGGCGAGGCATCCACTCGGCGAGAGCTCGTTGGCGAGCCGACAGATAACATGGGCCGATGCAATCACTCGTCGAACTCATTCGCGACTCGGTGATCGGCGAGGATGAGCTCGTCGAAGGGCCCTTCGGGCCGCGGCGTGTCGTCTACGCCGACTACACGGCTTCAGGCCGGGCCCTCACCTTCATCGAGGACTTTATCCGCGCCGCCGTCCTGCCGCTATATGCCAACACCCACACCGAATCCTCGGGGACCGGCCTGCAGACGACCCGCTTCCGCGAAGAAGCCCGCCAGATCATCAAGGACTGCTGCAACGCCGGGGACGACTACGCACTGGTCTTCGCCGGCTCGGGCTCCACCGGCGCCATCGCGCGCCTCGTGAGCGTGCTCAACCTGCGGATCCCCGCCGAACTCGACGCCGCATACGGCCTCTCAGATCGGATACCGGCAGAGGAGCGGCCGGTCGTGTTCGTTGGACCGTTCGAGCACCACTCCAACGAGTTGCCGTGGCGCGAGTCCATCGCCGATGTCGTCACCATTCCCGAGGATGCGGACGGCCACATCGATTTGGACATTCTCGAGAAGCAGCTGGAGATCTACTCCGCAAGGCCGCTGCGGGTTGGTAGTTTCTCGGCCGCCTCGAACGTCACCGGGATCATCTCCAACACCCACACGATCAGCCGGATGCTCCACGAGCACGGCGCCCTCAGCTTCTGGGACTTCGCCGCGGCGGCACCGTACGTCGAAATCGACATGGCACCCCCGCATGATCCGCTGGCCTACAAGGACGCTGTGTTCATTTCGCCGCACAAGCTGATCGGCGGCCCCGGGACGCCGGGTGTGCTCATCGCCCGCAAGGAACTGTTTCAGAACTCGGTGCCGGCGGTTCCGGGGGGCGGAACCGTTGCCTTCGTGAACCCCGACGACCACAGGTATTACTCCGACATCGAGCATCGTGAGGAAGGCGGCACTCCCGCCATCGTGGAGTCGATCCGCGCCGGTCTGGTCTTCAAACTGAAGGAGACGGTTGGCACCGAGACGATCCGTCAGCTCGAGGCGGAGTTCGTCGGGCGGGCGGTCAACACCTGGTCGCAGCATCCCAACATCGAGGTACTGGGCAATCCCGAGGCAGAACGCCTCTCAATCGTCTCGTTCACTGTTCGCCACGAGGGCCGGTACCTCCACCACAACTACGTTGTGGCGCTGCTGAACGACCTCTTCGGTATCCAGGCTCGCGGCGGGTGCAGTTGCGCCGGGCCCTACGGTCACGCGCTTCTCGGAATCGACATCGAGACCTCGCGTGAGTTCGAGCAGGAAATCTCAATCGGATGCGAGGGGATCAAACCGGGCTGGGTGCGAGTCAATTTCAATTACTTCATCTCGGAAGATGTCTTCAACTACATCCTCGAGGCGGTGAGTCTGGTAGCTGCCGAGGGATGGAAGCTCCTCCCGCAATACCGCTTCGAGACCGACAGCGGGCTGTGGCGCCATATCGGGGGGACGGCGCGGCCTCCATTGAGTCTGCGCGACGTCGAGTTTGCCGCCCGCGGCGTCACATATCCCGATCGGCGCCGAACCGCGCCCGACGCAAGCCTGGTGGATCATCTCGTCGAAGCTCGCAAGTTGCTCGATGGCCTCGGATCTTCGGCCTATCTGCCCCACGACCTCGATTGGGCGACCGAGCACTTCGAGAGCCTGCGCTGGTTCACGATGCCCGAAGAGATTGCCGCCGACTGAACAGCCGGCTCACGGTCTTGGCGGGCAATTCGACGATGGCGAGGACTTCCCTGCGGTAGCGCGGCCCTGTTCGGCACCTTCCTATGCTGCCGGGGACGTAGAGGAGGCCTATGCCCACCAGCCCGGAAGTAGATGCTTGGTTTGCCGAATACGACCATCCCGCCAAGGACGCCATGCAGCGGGTTCGGAGCATCATCCTGGAAGACGAGCACATGACCGAGACCGTGAAGTGGAAGTCACCGACATTCATGTACGAAGGGAACATGGCGAGCTTCAACCCGCGTACCAAGGCTCACGTCAGTCTCATGTTTCACACCGGCGCTTCGATCCCCGGTAGCCACCCTCGTCTGGCGGGTGGCGGGGAGACGGCCCGCTACATGAAGTTCGCCGACCTCGCCGAAGTCGAGGACGCAGCCGGCGATATCCGGGCGGTCGTCGCCGCCTGGTGCGCCCGGAACGAGTAGCCGGGGGAGGGCAGCGTGAAGATCTCCGGCATCGAAACCTTTGTGGTAGGTAACCCCCCACCGGGCTTCGGCGGGCGTTACTTCGTTTTCGTCAAACTCATTACGGACGATGGCATCGTCGGCTACGGGGAGGCCTACGCGGCAACATTCAGCCCGCACGTCGTTGCGTCCATGATCGTCGACGTTGCTGAGCATCATCTCATGGGACGCGATCCCTTCCATGTCGAGCGCTTCTGGCGTGCCGCATACGGCCGCGGATTTGCGCTCCGACCCGACATCAGTCTCCAGGGTGTTATGAGCGCACTCGAGATGGCATGCTGGGACATCATCGGTAAGGCGGTCGGTAAGCCGGTGTACGAGCTCCTCGGTGGTCGGGTGCACGATGCGTTGCGTAGCTACACGTACCTCTATCCGAAGCCGGGCGACGACGGCGATGTGTACTCGGACCCGGACCTGGCTGCGGCCCGGGCTGTCGAGGAGGTCGAACGCGGCTTCACTGCGATCAAATTCGACCCGGCGGGGCCCTACACCGCGATGGGAGGCCACCAGCCTTCCCTCGAGCGCCTCGATCTGTCCGTGCGCTTCATGGAGAAGCTGCGGGCCGCCGTGGGCACCGGGGCCGACCTGCTGTTCGGAACCCACGGTCAGTTCACATCTGCCGGGGCTCTGCGGTTGGCCCGGCACATCGAGCCGTATGATCCGCTGTGGTTCGAGGAGCCGGTTCCCCCCGACAACGTGCCCGAGATGGCGAAGGTGGCCGGGCAAACCTC
>CAMYIJ010000123.1 GCA_947258375.1 uncultured Acidimicrobiaceae bacterium | reverse complement strand
GGCTCAGGATCGCAAGGCAAAGCTGGATCAGCAATTGAAGGACGAGGGCCTTTCGAAGGCAGACCGCGAGCGGCTGCGCGATCGGTTGGAGTATGCGAAGAAGCACCTTTGCATCGACGCTTCCGGTAGCCTCAACGAAGTAGTCGCGCAAGTGGATCGGGCGATCGTCGCTCATCTGGAGGGGGGCTCGGAGGATGGCTGAATCAATACGGATGAAACCACCGGCACGCGCTCTTGAAGAGCTACCTGCTCTCACTCGGCAGTTTCACGCGCTGAAGCGCCTGGCCCTTTTGGTGTATCTGCCTACCTTGTCGATGCTCGCGGCGCTCACCGTGATCTCGCTAGTGGCAGACATCCCGCTGCAGCGTTTCTTCACCGACCCGGTCTCAGAGTTCGGTGCCCCGATGTACATCGGACTCGTCTCGAATATCGGCGTAGTCTTGTGGGCCTCGGGTGCGTCGGCCTGTCTACTCGGCGCCCTGGTTCTGTGGGGTAAACCGGGCAACCGCGAACAGACTCGTTTCTTGTTGAGCGCGGCACTTGTCACCGGACTGCTCACGCTCGACGACCTCTTCCTGCTGCACGAGGAAATCCTTCCGGAGCGCCTCGGCATTCCAGAGCCGGCCGTAATGGGTCTCTACGCGATTCTGCTGGGCTGGTTCATAGTCCGATTTCGACGTTCCATCCTCGGTTCGGACTATCTCCTTCTGATCGCCGCCGGCACCTTCTTCGCCGCGTCGGTCCTGGTTGATCTGTTCGTCGATGGCGAGTTCTTACTCGGCGATCTGGCGGGTCGGCGTCTGATAGAGGATGGTCTGAAGCTGTTGGGCATCGTCGGTTGGTCGACGTATCTCTGGCGGTCGTCAATGCAGGCGCTGGGTCCCAAGGTCTGAGAGAGGTCAACGTTGGGCGTCTTATACACGATGGAGCGGCACCACGAGCTGCTGCACCTGTGGCGCCGCCAGGAGGCTGCCGCGCTGCGAGTCGTGCACCTCGACTTCCATTGCGACATGCGGGGCATGCTGGTCGACCGCAAGGAGCAGCGTGCGTATCGGATACGTGATCGTTTCCCAGTGCTCGATCAAGGCAACTTCCTGGCACACGCCGTTATGGAGTCGCGCGTCGCAGCTGTGCTATGGGTTCACGATGACCCGGGCGGCCGGCGCGATGACATCGGAACGGTCAAGTTCGAGTCGGACCTGAGCGCGCTACCGCACCGCGTCGGGCGGGTGCTGCGCAGGCAAAACGGCATCCCTCTCGATTACGACGTCACTCGCTCTGCCGAGTGGGAAGGACTCAGAGAGGGGGAGCGTCTCGATATCGACTGGGACTACTTCGCATCTCTCGAATACCCGATCGATTCGATTCCGGCCCGCATCGAGCGCTTCTGGCAGAGCCAATCGGAAGTGATTCCCGAAGAAGCCTCCATCTGCTACTCACCCGAGTACTCCCACCCGACCCGAGAGCTGTTCGCCGAGTTCGTCACGGATCTGGCGTCCCGCTTCGGCCTCACGATCGTCGAGCTCGAGCCCCCGACCGGGCAGCTGGACTCGACTCAGGGGGGGATTCGGAATTACGTGCCCGCCCGGCTCCATGAGCTGGCCCGCTCCGCCTATCGCCGCTCCCTGAAAGCTCTGAAGTATCGGGGGATCTACTGAAATGGCGGCGAGCTCGATGAGCGCACCGGAGCGGATCACTGTTTCAGATGCGCTGGAGGATCAGGCTTGGGATGCTTTCCTGGCCAGCGTGCCCGGCGGAGATCATCTTCAGAGCTCCGGCTGGGCCAGAACCAAGCACTATCAGGGCTATGAGACTTTGCGCGTCGTCGCAGAACGAGGCGGCCGAATAGTCGGTGGCGCCCAGGTGCTCCTCAGGCGACCTCCTCTCCTCGGTGCCATCGGCTACATTCCGCGAGGGCCCGTAGTCGAGGCGGGCGAAACGGACGCGGCGAAGGCGATCATCGAGAAGTTGCAGGAACTGGCGCGAAGTGAGCGCATCAACCACCTCATCGTGCAGCCCGGCCGGACCGGGACGACGATGGCGCAGCGCCTCCCCTCGTGGGGCTTTGTGCCCAGTGCCATGGAGGTGGCACCGGCAGCCACAGTCCTGGTCGACCTGCGTGCCGACGTCGATACGATCCTGAGTCGAATGAGCAAGTCGGCGCGGCGCCACATCAGGAAGGGCACCGCCAACGAATTGGAGATCACGAAGGGTACCGCGGCCGACCTCGGCACCTTCAGCGACCTGCTGGCCGTGGCGGCGCGCCGGCACGGCTTCACGCCGTACCCCCCCGATTACTACCAGGCCATGTGGGAGGCGATGCACCCGCAAGGCCATCTGCAACTCTTTCTCGTGACATACGGCTCCGAAGTACTGACGGCCCATCTCGTCGTGCCCTTCGGCGATGTCCTCCTCTCCAAGATCTCCGCCTGGTCGGGCGCCCAGGGTTCCCTCTATCCCAACGAGGTCATCGAATGGCACATGATCCGCTGGGCGAAGGAGCACGGATGTTCCTACTACGACTTCGAAGGGTTCAACCGCGGCGCAGCCGAGGCCATTGTGCGCGACGGTGGCAACCCGGCAGAGGAGGCCCATTCTGCGGACGCGTTCAAGCTCAAGTTCGGCGGTGAAGTGGTGCTGTTCCCCACGGCTTATGACTACTTCCCGAAACGCCTCGTGGCGAATACATACGGCCGTGCCTATCGCCACGCGTTCACAGCAGGGGACCTCAAACCATCAATCGCCCGGCTGCGGACACTCGGCCGGCGCAGCTCGGACGAGCAGTCATGACGGCATCCAACCTGCCACATGCCGTGATCGTCGGGCTCGATTCGATGCAGGGCCTTCAAGCCGCCCGGATCCTGGCTGGTCACGGTGTTCCGGTCACTGCGCTGGCTTCGAATCCCCGGCACTACGCGTGTTCCACCAACGTGTGTGAACGAATCATCTACGTCGACACTCGTACCGAAGACGTCATCACCCTTCTCGAGCGTGAAGCAGGCGGCTTCTCCCAGAAGCCCGTTCTCATTCCATGCGATGATGGGCAGGTTGAGGTGATCTCGCGGTTCCGCGATCGGTTGGAGAGCTCGTATCACGTTCCTCTACCGCGCCGGGACGTTATCGACCTGATGCTCGACAAAGTCGAGTTCTACGCCTATGCGGACGCCGCCGGCCTTCCCATTCCGAGAACCGTCCTTATCCGGACCAGGGATGACGCCCGGCGCGCGGCCGGCGAGCTCGTGTTCCCCGCAGTCGTCAAGCCGCCATCCAAGACGGGTCAATGGTCGAAACATACCGCCATGAAGGCGTACAAGCTCCAGCGGCCGGAGGATCTCGTGACGTTCTACGATGAGCACGAGGGCTGGTCCGACATCCTCATCGCCCAGGAATGGGTCGAGGGTCCGGATTCGGAGTTGTATTCGTGCAACGCCTACTTCAACGCGGAATCGGAGCCGCTCGTCACGTTTGTTGCCAAGAAACTCAGGCAGTGGCCGCCGCGAGTCGGCGACAGCTCTCTGGGGATCGAATGCCGCAATGATCGGGTCGAAGAAGTAGCCGTGGAGTTGTTCGGCGGCGTCGGGTATCGGGGGCTTGCCTACCTCGAGATGAAACGGGACACTCGCACTGGCGACATGCTGATCATGGAACCGAACGTCGGCCGTCCGACGGGCCGCTCCGCCATCGCCGAGGCGGGCGGTGTTGAGCTGCTCCACACGTTCTACTGCGACACGGTCGGGCTGCCGCTGCCCGCAGCGCGTCAGCAGGCTTACACCGGCGTCAAGTGGGTCAATCTGCGCAAGGATGCGCAGTCGGCCCTTTACAGTTGGCGCCGCGGGGAACTCACACTGCGCGAATGGGGGCGTTCGTGGCGCGGTCCCAAGGGATACGCAGTGTGGTCGCTACGCGATCCCCGGCCCTTCTTTGCCGACCTGGCGCGCTCATTTGGCGCGCTCATCGGCCGGAGCGATGGCAAGCGGGAGACCAAGGTCTTCTGATAGCTCAGTGGGCGTGCGGTTTCCTGCAGAGGAAGACGTTCTCATCGGACAGCAGCCCGAACCGCTCTTTGGTCGCTTCGTCGATGTCTGAGGCTCGATGCAGTTCGGGTGTGAAGCCTGCTTCCGTTAACCGGTCCGCCAGATCGTGGCCGTACCAGCGGACGTGGTCGGTCTCTCCGAACGCTTCGAGCCGATCGGCGGGGGCGACGATGGTGGCATCTTCGTATGTCGGGTGATCCAATCGAATAGGAGCGGAGATGAGCGTCCACCCCCCGGGTTTCAGCACCCGGAAGATCTCTCGCAGCGCCTGCCGATCGTCTTCGACATGCTCGAGCACGTGAATGCAGATAGCGGCATCGAACGTCTCGGATTGCAGCGGAAGCGAGATGAGGTCAAACCGCATTGAGACATGGGGACGGGCCTCGAGGTCTCCGGCTACGTAGTCAATGTTCTTCATTCGGGCGAACCGTCGCGCCAGGCTGTACTTCGGCGAAACGTGGAGCAGGCGCAGTTGTGCCGCAAAGAGATCTGTGTTGCTCTCGAGCAAGAGCCAATCGCGGCGGTGCCGTGCCTTGGAGTTGCAACGCGGGCAATAGCCGCTGGGGCGAACTCGCAGACTCATACCCCCGTGCGTGAAGGCGCGGAGCCGCCACCCGCAGCACGGACACACGTAACGCCTGCCCACAAAAACCAACGCTCGCGCGGCAAGTAATCCGTCGACAAGTAGGCGGCCCAAAGGCCTGTTTGTGTAACGGAAGATGTCGGCCAAGAACCCACCCATTCCTCGAGACGGCCCGAGAGCGTCCTCTCGGCGGCCGTCGATAGTAGCCATCCGCATCCCTGATTGTCAGTCACGAGGAGCCCGGTCGACAGGGGGATGAGGCAACTCGGGGAACGGCATCGTCAATGTCACGCGCAATCGCGTGAATAGGACCTAGGCTTGGAGGTCCAAACCGCCCGTCTTCTGGCCTGTGAGATGAGGGGCTCGACCCGGGGGATCACCCGACGGCTCGGCCGGTCTCGCCAGACCGTTATGTGAGGACTCGGCAAGAAACAGAGCGGTGTCGCAGGAGGTGGACCCGAGAGCTCTGAGGCGACTGGCAAGAAAACCTGCGAGCACACCGCACCCATCGATCCCCCGGGGGCCGCGGCCCGCCGTATCTCGCAACAACAGAAGGATTGCAATGTCGAAGAGTGCGCAATTCAGAGCTCTTCTCGATTCGCCGGATCTCGAGTTCATCCTGGAAGCTCATGACGGTCTCAGCGCCAAGATCGTCGAGGAGGCGGGATTCAAGGGCATCTGGGGGAGCGGGCTGGCGATATCGGCTTCCCTCGGCGTACGGGTTAACAACGAAGCGAGCTGGACCCAGGTGCTCGACGTCGTCGAGTTCATGAGCGACGCGACGGGGATCCCGATCATGCTCGATGCGGACACCGGCTATGGGAACTTCAACAACGTTCGGCGGTTGGTTGCCAAGCTCGAGCAGCGCGGCGTGGCGGCAATGTGCATCGAGGACAAGCTGTTTCCCAAGACGAACTCCTTCATCGGTGGCGAAACCCAACCTCTTGCCGATGTCGAAGAGTTCTCCCTGAAGATTCGGGCCGCCAAGGATTCTCAGACGGACTCCAGTTTCTCCGTGGTGGCCAGGGTTGAGGCATTCATCGCGGGCTGGGGCCTCGACGAGGCGCTCCTGAGGGCGCATGCTTACAGGGAGGCAGGGGCGGATGCCATCCTCATGCACAGCAAGGAATCCGGCCCCGATCAGATAACTGCATTCATGCGTGAGTGGAACGGCGCCGGGCCGGTCGTTGTGGTGCCGACCATGTACCCGGCGACTCCGCCAGAGCATTTCGAAGACATCGGCGTCAGCCTCGTCATCTGGGCCAATCACATGCTTCGGGCGAGCATCACCGCGATGCAGTCGACTGCTCAGAGAATCCACGAGACTCGATCGCTGATGTCGGTCGAAGGCGAGATCGCCACAGTGGCCGAGATCTTCCGCCTGCAGGATGCTGCTGAACTCAAGGATGCGGAGGCGCGGTATCTGCCGCGGTCGCTGAATCCCGGTACTTGACAGCGCTCGTGGAGGTGCGCGATGAGTGAGAAGCCGGGGCCGGATGCGGGCGACACTCCCAGTCAGCTCGGGCAGTCGAGTGCTCCCGGCGAGGGGGACGCCCCCTCGGGCGGGCGCCGGGCAGTCGCCAACGTCGCATCGCTGCTAACGAGCAATGTCGTCAATCGGGCGACGAGCTTCATCGTGTACGCCGCGGTTGGTCGCTTCATGGGGGCCGATGACCTCGGCCAATTGGCCCTGGCTATGACGTTTCTACTCCTCCTCAACCGCTTTGTCATGGTCGGAATCCAGACCCATACCACCCGCGAGATCGCCAAGGATCCCTCCCTGACGGGCCCCTATCTGATCAACGGTACCGCCATAATCGCAGCGACATCGATCGTGGGATATGCCGCGGCGTATCTCCTGGTCGAGCTGCTGGGCTATCAATCATCGACGGCACGCGTTGTCATGGTTTTGATGGTTGGTCTCGGTCCGTACTCGATCTCGCAGCTCGCCGAGTCTGTGCTCCTCGCCCGGCAAAAGGCCAGCTACGTCGCGGCCATAGATTCGCCGATCCACATAATCCAGACGACAGTTGCGGTGGTTCTCATCCAACGCGACTTCTCCATCGAGGCGATCACCTGGTCGATCGTCGTGGCGTATGCCGCCATGGCGCTGCTCAAAGTCGTGGTGCTCGTGCGAATCGTCGGCCGCCGGACCTTGAGTCTCAGTGTGAGCTTGGCGCAGGACATGGTGAAGATGGGGGCGACCTTCCTCGGCATTCAAGCCGTCAACGGGCTCCATGCGAGCGTCGATGTGATCGTCATATCGAGAGTCCTCGGTGAAACCGAAGTCGGAATCTTCGCGGCGGCTCGCCAGCTGCTCGTCCCGATCCTCCTGATATCCCAGTCGGTGGGCTGGGGTCTCTTTCCGAGCATGGTTCAGAGCTACCGCTCCGGATTGGATCGGCTGCGAAGGGTCGTTGGGCAAGTAATGGAACTGATGATGGTGATCGTCGTCCCGGCGGTCGTCGGGGCGGCGGCTCTGGCAGGACCGTTGTTGGAACTCATCTACGGGACGGAGACCTTCCAAGAGTCCGAGATCGTGCTCAGGATTCTCGTGTGGACCGCGGTCGCCGGCGCGGCAACTGCGGTTCTCGGCCAGGCGCTGTGGGCGGTGGGTCGGGAGAAGGTCACGCTGCGTATTGTGATCATCAATGTTGCCCTGAAAGCGATCCTCGCCGGGGCACTTATCCCGCTCTACGGCGTCACCGGAGCCGCGGTCGGCGCAGTTCTGGTGGGCGCGGTCAACGTCGCTCAGCACTACTTCCCCGTGGCCGCGATCTTTGGCAGGATTCCCGTCCTCGCCCCGCTGTGGAAGCCCGTCGTCGCTGTGCTCGTCATGCTCGGGTCCCTTCTTCTCACGGAGAGCTTTCCAATCGTCACCAGAATCCTCGCAGCCGCCGTCGCATACGTCGCGGTCGTTGGCGGTCTCCTCGCGCTCACGGGCGGCGGGTGGAAGCGTCTCCGGGGGGATTGGGCGTAGCCGAGCAAACCGGCATCCGCCCGATCGAGCTCGCCTGCGGGCGGTCCGGCTGGCTCGGCATGACCGCCGGAGCACTCAGCGACCCGGGAGCCTTCGTTGGCGGTCAGGTGCCGCCACCGGGACCATCTGCGCCCCGAGGTCGCGCCGCCGCCTCCTCAACCTCGTCGTCGAGTCGCTGCGGGCGATAGCGGCGGACCTTCAGCTTGGCGTGCTGCCAGTAGAACCAGGGCGGTTTCACCCACTTCTCGGAATAGGGCATCTGGGGGCCGCTCCCGTCCGGCGCCTTGGAGACATCACTCGCTACGAGCGCGGCGATGGCCGTCTGGAGATCCGCGTCCTCGGCGATCTGCTTTCGCAAAGCATCGGTGTGCTTGGCGAACTCGGGTGGATACGACGTGGTCTGTAGCGACGAGAGGCTCCACTTCGGCTGGCGCCGCACTCCCAGGCTGCCGAACAACTGATGCTGATCCTTCTGCCAGAACTCCTCTTTCCCCGGGAAGTAGGGCATCCCGAGTGCTCGACACACGTCGGCGAGGGTCTCCGCCGGCTGCCGGGTCAATGCCGAGTAGTTGACCGTGAGCAAGGGCAGGCCCACCGGGGTGATTCGCGGGTAGTACTTCATGAACTCCGAACGCCAGAACGTCAGGCCGCCGCCCCGCTTCCAGTACGAGTAGGCGAGATCCAGCGGGTCCTTCCAGATGTAGATGTTGGCCGTGTTCAATGCGGATCGGGCGGCGAAGCGGCGAGCCGCTACATGCCAGGTCAGGTCCTTAGATGAGTCCACCACGTAGTCCACATCCAGCTGCTTCATCGCATCGGAGTAGAACGATTCCGCGCTGCCGCCGGTGAGGCTTCCCCACTGATGACCGCTGCCACAGCTACTCCTTGCCCTTCGTATCGCGAGAATCGGAACCATGTTCGGGTCGTCGCTGCAACACCCGGCCCAGTCGTTCGCCACCCACAGCCGGCGGGCGACTGCGCTCGCGTCGGCGACTCAGCGTCGTGGAGATCGTCTGTCCAACCGCCCCCCACGAGCGCAGCCCCGTTGACGGGCTGATTATACCCGGGCACCGCGACGGGCCCGGCGCGCTGATTCAGCCGCCCCAATGCGCCGGATCGGCTGCTGCGCCATGGCTGCTCGTGCCGGTACCGTTGGTTGACACGAGCGACGCCATTGCCGCAATCAACCCGACGGTCAGCCAGAGCATTTGGGTTTGAGGCCGGGAGTGGAAGATCTCCACCATCATATGGAGCATATTGGCAATCACGCCCGCCCACAGTCCCAGTGCGAGCGGTGAGATGTTCCTGTTGTTGGCCGTAATAGCCGCCCACCCGGTCCGCAGTGCCGCTACGAGAAACCACCCAAATGCGGCAAGCCCGACGAGTCCGGTCTCGGCCCAAACCAGCAGATACTTGTTGTGAATCGTATAGATCCAGTCCTGGCTGAAGTCGACCGTCAAGTATTCACCCATGGCAGAGGCGAAGTTATTCAAGCCGACGCCGAGAATCGGCTTGTCCTCGATCATGCGGAAAGAGAGGTCCATGAGTGGAAGCCTGGCGCGCGCGGCAGCATCCTCGAATCCGGCGATGCGCGTCACGATCTCGTCCCGGAGGAGCACGGCGAGCACGATGGCGACGATCCCGACCAGTATGGGAACCGTGATCGACACGTATCGTTCGCGCCCGGCATATACCAATACGATCAGCGTTGCCGCCACGAACCCGAGCCAGGCGCCCCGGCTGAATGACAGAGCGAGAGCCGCGGCGCCGATGCCGAAACTGATTCCCCCCAGCCAGCGGTACGGCGGGCGCGTCGGCGTCAACATGAGCCCCAGTGCCAGAGGCAGCGTGAGAGACAGATAGCTGCCGAGGACGTTTGGCGAGCCGAAGGTGCCGATTAACCTCCTACCGCCGAGGCCGGCTTCGACCGGTCCGAGGGCCACCGGGCGTCCGATCGCGGCCACCCCCAGAGCGATGAGGCTCTGCATCAGCATCGCAAGCACCATCATCACAACCACAAAAAGTGCGTCCCCGTTGCCCTTTACAAAGTGGATCACGTAGACGAACAGCATCACTGCCTGCACGAGGATGGCGATCTCGTAGAAGGCCACAACGGACTCAAATGCGATGGCAACGGACGCCAGCACCAGCGCCAGATAAACGAATGAGGGTATTGCCGACTTGAAAGCAGCGCCCGTGCGTGGGGTCGACCTAGCCACCAACTCGGCCATCCACAGCGCGTAGAGCGCGGCCAAGCACAGTGTCGCCACCGATACGTTGAATCCGCTAACAGCGCCGAGGCGGGCGATCGCGGCGTCGTAGTTCAGGTAGATGTCGGCCTGGATGGGAATCTCGAGGATGACTATGCCCAGAAGGACCCGTTTGAGGACTGGGACTTTCAGGCTCGCCAGTCTGAGGGCCATGAGCCCAGCCACGAACGCCTGAGCGAGGCTGCCGGGTGCGATGCTGAGCACGCCTGCGCCCACGGCCAAGGTCGCGATGACGCGAAGGGCGGCGGCGACTCCGATGCTCTCGGTTGTGCCGTTGGCTGTCGTCATCATCGTCCCATTCCTCGATGGCGCGATATCTCGCCGTCAGGCGCTCTTCCTAGCGGCGACGGCTCGATACGCGGCGAGTGTCTTGGCAGCCACAACGGCCGCCGACAGCTCCGTCTCGGCCTTCTCCTTGGCGTTGGCGCCCAAGCGTGCCCGCAATGCGGGGTTCTTCAACAAGCGGACGATGGCCTCGGCTAGTGCGCCCTCATCGCGAGGCGGGACGAGAAAGCCGGTTTCTCCGTCATCGATCTGTGAGGGCAACCCCCCAACCGCTGTGGCCACCACAGGCCTTGCGTAGTGATAAGCCATCGGGATAACGCCGCTCTGCGTCGCGTCGACATACGGGAGCACCACAACGCTTGCCGAACGGAAGAGTTCAGAAGTCTGATCATCTGGTATGAACTCGTTGAGAATCTCGAATCGCTCCGGATTGACCATCATCGCGCGGTATCGAGCCATCTCCTCGCCGGTACCTGCAATCACGATGCGAACCTCCGGGATCTCCGCGCCTATGAGCGGCTCGGCGGCTATCAGGTACTCGAGGCCTTTGTACGGCCAGATCCTCCCGAAGAACAGGATATCGGCGCCGGCTTCCTCCGAGCTCGCGCTGTAGGGTTCGCCGAGTGTCGGGTGTGGCACCACGAAGCTTCGTTTGCTCGCAAACCCCCGTTTCGCCATGACCTCGCGAACTTGCTCGTTGTGGACTATGAGTGCGGTGGCACGGCGGTATGCGATGTCCGTCATGAACTGCGGGGTCTTCCGGCTGAGGAGATCGCCGAGGTGAGGTGTCGGGTCGTGGACCGTCACCACGAGTGGATATCGCCGCAATAGCCGAAGGACGGGGTTGAACCAGATGAACCCCTGCTGCAGGTGGATCACGTCGGGCTCGAAAGCTGCAATCTCCCGCCGGAGTCGGTTCATAGCCGGCACTTGCCGGTGAATCTGTCGCATCCTGGGCTTGTGGAACGGTCGGAAGTCAACCCTTGGGGTAAGGCGATCCATGTAGGCCGCTGCTTCGTCCTCTGGCAGCCACAACGCCACCTCGGAGGTCTCGGCGAGCGCGCTCGCGAGCCGGATCGTGTACTCCCCGAAACCAAAGGAGACGAAGGCGACCTTCACGGAGATCTCCACGGAAGCAGGCCTTCAGGACGGGCCGCCCGCGCCAACGGAGTCCGGAGACTCATCGGGCGCCTCCCGCTTCTCCAGCGGAGACTCTCCATCTAATACCCACTTCTACGGCTGCGCGACCGGAGAGAGCCTAGTGAGGCTCTCTCCAGTCGAGTAGGTCAGGGTCCGAGGCGGGTGGTGGTGACGGCGGCGTCGTCTGTGTAGAGGGTGTGTGTGGTTGGTGTGGTTTGGCGGGCGTAGTTGTTGACGGTCCATTCCCGTTTGTAGACGTTGTAGGGCCAGTCGAACTCGGTGGTCA
>CAMYIJ010000122.1 GCA_947258375.1 uncultured Acidimicrobiaceae bacterium | reverse complement strand
CCCACTCGTTCTTGGGCACCAGGGTCCACGTGGCGTCGGCGAGTCCGGCGGCCACGAGCCCGAGCTTGTAGGCGACCGAACCCATGTTGCGCACCGCGATGGGTGAGGAGTAGAACGGTGCCCACTCGCCGCGTTTCACTTCGGACCGGCTCGCCAGCACAAGAGCGCCACGGATATCGGCGCGCGCGGTGCACTCGACGGACTCCCCGTTCAAGGTGACTTCGTCGTCTACCGAGCCAACGATGCGCTGCCCGTTGGCAACGCTGAGAATCCCACCCGCCACGGGCGTGCCGTCAATCACGAGAGCGATTGACACGCACCACTCGGGGATACCCATCACGAACTCGCGGGTTCCGTCGATCGGATCGACGATCCACACCCGAGAGCAGTCGAGACGGCTCGGATCGTCTGCGGTCTCTTCAGATAGCCAGCCCTCACCGTTGCGAGGCAGCGCGGCACGGAGCGCTCCATCGACGGCAACGTCGGCCGCCGTCAAGGGATCGTCCCCGTGCTTCATCTGCGCCTCGATCTCGCCCGGCGTGAAGGGCTCGAGTGCCTGCGCCGCCAGATCGAGCGCGTCGTGGATCCGGTCGAGATCCCCCGGCTCAGTGATCCGCGGCGGTGTGGCCCGACTCAACTGACTCGCCTAGGCAACCACGTAGCCATGGTCGACCAGATAGTCGTACACGGCCTGAGCGGCCTCATCAACGGTGATGTCGGTCGTGTCGATCACGATCTCGGCGTCCTCGGGAGCCTCGTACGGGTCCGATATTCCGGTGAACTCCGGGATGATCCCGGCGCGCGCCTTGGCATAGAGTCCCTTGCGATCCCGACTCTCGCACACTTCGAGGGGCGTCGAGATGTGGACCAGCACATAGCCTCCCTCGGCCGAGATGACCGATCGGTTGACCGCGCGAGCGGCCTCGTAGGGGGCGATCGGGGCACAGATGGCGGTGCCGCCGGCCTTTGTGATCTCCGAGGCCACGTAGCCGATCCGCATGACGTTGGTATCGCGGTCTTCCTTGGAGAAGGTCAGGCCCTTGCCCAGGTTCTTGCGAACCAGGTCACCGTCGAGCATCGCCACGGAACGGCCGCCCCGCTCGAGCAGCTTCACCATCAGCGCATTGGCGACCGTACTCTTGCCCGAGCCCGATAGTCCGGTGAAGAACACCGTGTAGCCCTGCTTGTCACGGGGCTTGGAGGTCTGGCGCAGCTCATCGACGACCTCGGGGTAGGTGAACCAGTTCGGTATCTCGGAGCCGTCGGCCAGCTTGTCGCGCAGTTCGGTGCCCGAGATGCTGAGAAACTCGGTGCCATCTGCGATCTCGTCGATCGGCTGGTAGTTGTCCTCAGACGGCACGTAGACCATCAGCTTGAACGGGACCAGCTTCACGCCGAGCTCTTCCTCGTACGAGACGACCAGGTCCTGGGCGTCGTAAGGGCCGTAGAAGGGCTCGCCCGCGGAGTCGCTTCCGGGGCCGGCATGGTCGCGGCCGACGATGAAGTGGGTCACGCCGTGGTTCTTGCGAATGATCGCGTGCCACACGGCCTCGCGCGGACCGCCCATCCGCATTGCCAGGGGCAGCAAGGCCAGAGCGGCCGTGCCGTCCGGATAGCGGTTGAGGATCTTGCGATACACGCGGACCCGGGTGTAGTGATCGACATCACCCGGCTTGGTCATGCCGACGACCGGGTGAATGAGCAGGTGGCCACCCGTGGCTTCGGCGGCGCGTGTGGTCAGCTCAACGTGGGCGCGGTGCATCGGGTTCCGCGTCTGGAAAGCAACGAGCTTGTCCCAGCCCTTTTCGACGAACTCGGCGCGCATCTCGGCGGGCGTACGGCGCAGGCTCTGGAAGTCGTAGTGGTAGGGCAGTTGCACACCCTGCAGGGTGCCTCCGACATAGTGAGTGTTGCCGATGGTCATCAGGTAGTTGACGGCCGGGTGCTCCAGGCTCGTCGAGCTGAACACCTTGGTGGCCTCAGCCTCGCGGTCCGGTTCCCACACGTCACCCACGGTGAGCACCGCGAGCATGACTCCCTCCGGGTCACGCAGCGCCAGATAGTCGCCGGTGTTCAGTCCTTCGGCCACCTCTGCAGTGACATCGAGAGTGACCGGCATCGGCCAGAGTGTGCCGTCCGTGAGCCGCATGGTGTCGCACACCGACTCGTAGTCGGCGCGATTGAGGAATCCTCGCAAGGGAGAGAAGGCGCCTGTGAGCAGCAATTCCAAATCGTTCATCTGACGCGGTGTCAGATCCCAGGAGGCGTACTCCAGCGAATGCGATTTGATGTCGCCGGCAACGGCCTCGTCGACCATCAGGTCGACCAGCTCCCCGCCATGGGGCTCGATGAGGTTTGCGGACACAGATTTCTCCTTCTCGGATAACGGGAGGCAGACAAAGAAAAGCGGCGCGGATCCCCGCCCGGCGCCTTCGGCAATGGTAAAGGGGAATAACCGAATTGACCAGTTCAGATCGGCCGTGTCCCCGGTAATCTGAAGGGCTGCCTGCCTCGGGGAGGCTAAAGCATTTGTCGAACAGCGCCGATCTCGCACTGGTGACCGTTCACCGCCAGTTCACAACGCTGCTGCTCGCCCTCTTTGCCATCTTCGCAACAGTGGTCAACCCGGCCGTGGCGGACGATTCCGAGGTCATTGTCGAAGGCGGTGGCTGGGGCCACGGCATCGGAATGTCACAGTACGGCGCCTATGGCCAGGCACTCGACGGCAGGACTGCTGAAGAGATCGTGGGCCACTACTACGCCGGTTCGAGCACCGGGCAGATCGCGGCCCAGGTAGGCGAGTCGCACTTCCTGGCCACAGACGCTGCTCCACTATGGGTGAATCTCCTCGCCGCCGAGACAGTCTTTCAGTTCGAAGCCCGCAACGGTCCGCTCACCGCGTGTCATTCCGGAAGGGGAGGCTGCAACTACACGGTCAACCCGGGCGAAGTGTGGGAATTCGTCGCGCTCGGCAACGGCAAGTGCCGCTTCGAAGCCGACGGCGACGTGGTCACGAACGCCGGCAGCTGCAAGGCCGCCGTCACCGGCATGGCGCCCGAAGGTCCCCAGATCAAGATCAGCGGACTCCAGGCGACGCGCGACGAGTTCGCCCGCGGCACCGTACGGGTGCGCACCCCGAACGCCGGGGTGTCCTTCCATGTCTCCCTGCAGATCGGCCTCGAGGAGTACATGTACGGCCTGGCCGAGGTTCCGTTCTCCTGGGACATCGAGGCCCTGCGCGCCCAGGCGCTCGCCGGGCGCAGCTACGCCACCTGGCGCATGATCTCGCGAGGCCCGGCAGCCGACTTCAGCCCGGACCGCCGGGCGGCCTGTTGGTGCCACATGTACGCCACCACCGCCGATCAGAGCTATCGCGGCTGGACCAACGAGACCGCCGCCAGCTTCGACCGGTGGCAGACGGCAGTCGACTCAACTGCGGGCAGCGTGATCACCCACCCCGAGGCCAGCCAGGCCAACGTCGTGGCGGCCTTCTACTCATCCTCCACCGGCGGCCGCACCGAGAACGTCGACGACGTTTGGGGAGGTAGTCCGGTCAATTACCTCCAGTCGCAAGATGACCACTGGTCGCAGTCCCCAGCAGTAAACAACCCGTTCGGGCATTGGGAGTTTCCCTTCACCGAGGATGAACTCGCGGCCGAACTCGGTGTCGACCAGATCGACGGCATCAGGATCGTTGCGAGGTTCGCATCGGGGACACCCTCGGAGGTTCACTTCTACACCAGGACCGGTGACGTCGCGGCGACGGTCACCAAGTCAGGGCCGGAGCTGTTCACGATGCTGGGTCTACGCGGCCGCAACATCTCGGAGTTCGACTACGGCCTCGTGCCGGCTGTCGGTGGTGACTTCACCGGCGATGGGCGTGGTGACATTGCTATGCCGCTCGGATTCAGCACCACATGGTGGGTGGGGGTATCGACGCCCGGTGAGTTCGCAATGGACGCCTGGCACAACCACCCGGCCAATGATCCTTTGCGGTCCCCGGTTGTCGGCGACTTCAACGGTGACGGCACGGACGACGTCGCCACATTGCAGGCCGGGACGGGCGAGCTGCTGGTCGGCCTGTCATCCGGTTCCGGGTTCGACTTTGCGACCTGGGCCGATCACACCGAACCGAACACAAAGGGCCCGCTGCTCGCCGGCGACTTCACCGGCGACGGCACCGACGAACTGGCCGAGTACGACAGCGACGCGGCGCGTTGGGTCGTCTACCAGCTGAGTGGCAGCGACGTGTCCGAGGCGGTCTGGTACGACTTCTCGGTAGTCGACCCCAACTGGGGCGGCCACGTCGTCGGGGACTACAACGGGAACGGCCGCGACGACATCCTCTCGTGGGATGCCACAACCGGCGACCTGATCGTGCTCTTCAGCAACGGCACCACTCTGACGCCGCGCGAGTGGCAGAGCCTGCCCAACAATGGTGCCTGGCAGCATCTCCAAGCCGCCGACTTCACCGGCAATGGCCGCGACGACCTCGCCGCCTACGACCCGGTCGCCGGCACCTGGTGGGTTGTGCCGGGCCGCAGCCGGCTGACGGGAAGGGCCCCCGCCGCCTGGTTCACTTTCGCCAACCCGAATCAGGGCCTCGGCGCCCAGATCGCCGGAGATTTCAACAGTGATGGCAAGGCCGACATCGTGGCCTACCGCACCGTCAACGGCAGGCTCAAGATGCTCACCTCAACCGGCACGAAGTTCACCCGAATGACCTGGGGCACTATCGCCGCCCGCGAGCGGGTGACAACGATGTTCGCGATCGACGCCAACGGAGATGGCAAGCTCGACGTCGCCGCGTGGGACAACACCGAACGCCTGTGGCGAGTGGCCCGCAGCACCACAACCCGCTTCCGGGTTTCCCGTTGGGGCCACTTTTTGAGGTGAAGGGCCTCACCCTTCGTGCAGCGATTGCGCTGCTTGCGGTTCTTGCCGTCGCCTGCAGCGCTTTCCAGGGGTCTTCGCTCAATCTCGAATCTCATAGAATCGCCCTCTCTTCCATCGACCAGATCGTGTCGACAACCGATGCGCTCTGGCTGGCGCCACAAGACTGGACGATGCGCCGCGGCTACTGGGACGCAACGTTCGAAGGCACCGGAGAGACGGGGGATCCGGCGTATATCGAGTACGAAACCTTTCTCATCTCGCGGGAGCAGGAGTATCTCGAGTCGCTTGCGGCGAGCGCGGGCGTTGAGATAGCCGAAGTCGACTCAATCGACGGGATCGACGAAGCCCACTGGAGAATCTCGCGTTATGAGACGGCCGCGGGAACCACCGTCACGATCCTGCTGCACCGCAACGTCGAGGGCCACTTGGACATCGTCACGATGTCGTCACACCCGTCCGATCACGAGTACCTCGTCAGCGAGCTGTTGGTACCGGCGGCCCGGGTATCGCAGTGGCCCGTGTTGACGGTCAACCCGTAGGAACCTCCGGCAGCCCTGTAGCGTCTCACGACCATGAGGATCACGTGACGCTGACGCGGTTGACGTCATTAGCGCTTGGGCTCGCGCTCTTGGTAACTGCCTGCGACTCGCGACCCGCCGACGATGGGCCGCCGCTGGAAAGCGGGGAGGCCCAAACCAACGGCGACACCGCAGCCGATCTCGCCGCGGCGCAGAACAGATGGGCCGACACCGGCATCACGACGTACCACTACGAAGCGTTCCTCGACATGGAGGATGAGAACACCAGCGAATCCCGCTGTGGGGCCGGTGGTGCTTTGGTCGTCCAAGTGATCGACGGGGTTGCCACCATGGCTCGCGACAAGCTGGGTGCATGCGTGATCGAGCTTTCGGATCCGCAGCGACCACCGTTGACAGTGGACGAATGGTTGGCCTTCATCGACTCTGTGATCGTCGACGCGGGGGATGTGACGGAGCTGGGCGCCCGGTTCGATGAGCGGGGCGTTCCCGTCGAGGTCTTCATGGACTCCTCGACGGGGTTCGTCGATGGGGGGATTCGAGAGCTCACGGTGGGGCTGATTGCGAACCTGCCCCGCGAGCTGTTGCTGAAGGAAATGCACAAGGCCCGGGCGCTGTGGGAGACCACCAAGCCAACCTCCTACCGATTCCAGGTTGGGGTGCAGTGCTTGTGCGCAGAAGAGCACCGGGGACCGTTCGATGTCCTGGTGCAGGACGGCGTCGTCGTCGAAGCCCTGCTCAAGGGCAGAGCGGCACCCGCCGGCGCCCCCGATGACTACTTCACTGTCGCCGGCCTGTTCGCGGCCGTTGACCGATTCGCTTTCTCGGACGGCATCACAGTGGATTACGACCCGGATTTCGGTTTCCCGGCGATTATCGACGCCGACCCCGAGAGAAACTCGATCGATGACGAGCTGCGAATCGTCGCCCGCGCCTTTCAGGAGGTCACCGACTGATACGGTTCCCGTCTTGAGGGTGGTGTCAGCGATTCGTCGGGAAGCCGAGGTCGACGCCGCGGTGTATCGGGTCGGGCCATCGGGAGATGACGACCTTCTGGCGGGTATAGAAGGAGATGCCGTCGGGCCCATAGATGTCGTGGTCGCCAAAACTGGATTCCTTCCAACCACCGAAGCTGTAGAAAGCGAGGGGAACCGGAATAGGCAGATTGATGCCGACCATGCCGACCTCGACCTCGTTCTGGAATCGGCGGGCGGCGCCTCCATCGTTGGTGAAGACGGCAGTTCCGTTGCCCCAACGGCTGTCGTTGATCATTCGAATGGCGTCCTCGTACGAGTCGGTGCGCACGACGGACAGCACGGGCCCGAAGATCTCGTCCTGGTAGATCTTCATGTCCCGGGTGACGTTGTCGAACAACGTCGCACCCATCCAGAATCCGTCCTCGAATCCCGCGGGCGAGAACCCGCGACCGTCGGCAACCAGCGTGGCGCCCTCCTCGAGACCGGAGGAGACGTAGCTCGCCACCCGGTCGCGGTGGTCCCCTGTGATCAGGGGACCCATCTCGGCGCCCGGACTGTCACCGGGGGCGACTGCGAGCTTCTCCATACGTTCGGTGACCATGGGGATCAATCGATCGGCGGCGTCACCCACCGCGACCACAACGGAGATCGCCATGCACCGCTCCCCCGCCGACCCGTAGGCGGCGGAAACGGCCGCATCCGCGGCCAGGTCCATGTCGGCATCGGGCAGGACGACCATGTGGTTCTTGGCTCCGGCCAGCGCCTGAACCCGCTTACCGTTCGCCGTTCCGGTCGAGTACACGTACTGGGCGACCGGAGTCGAGCCGACAAAGGAGATGGCCTTGACGTCGGGATGCTCGAGCAGCCGGTCGACGGCCACCTTGTCACCGTGGACGATGTTGAGAACACCCGGTGGGAGCCCGGCCTTGGCGAACAGCTCTGCAGAGAGCATCGAAGCAGAGGGATCTTTCTCCGACGGCTTGAGGACAAAGGTGTTGCCGGCCGCGATCGCGATCGGGTACATCCACATGGGAACCATTGCCGGGAAATTGAACGGGGTGATACCGGCGACGACGCCGAGAGGCTGGCGAATCGTGTAGGTATCGACGCCGCGCGATACCTGCTCTGAGAATTCGCCCTTGAGCAGATGCGGGATACCGGTGGCGAACTCGATGACTTCAAGCCCGCGGGCAACCTCGCCACGGGCGTCCTCGAGCGTCTTGCCGTGTTCGGCGGTGAGCAGTTTCGCCAAGTCGTCGACATGCTTGTGGACGAGGTCACGAAACTCGAACATGATTCTGGCCCGCAGCGTCACCGGCGCGGCACGCCACTCGGGGAAAGCTGCCGCCGCGGCCGCCACACCGGCATCGACATCTGCGGCATCGGCGAAAACGACCTCTGCGCTCACGAGCCCGGTGGCCGGGTTGTAAACCTTTCCCCGACGATCGGCCACACCGTCAACCAGCTCATTGTCAATCCAGTGGCTAATCAGGTTCACGAGGCCTCCCAGCTATCGCAAGAATTCGACAGTATTCGCAGGATAACCAGCGCTCCGGCCAATCAGGTCTGCTCAGACCGGCGAGGAACCGCCGCGGGCAACGCCCCGTTACTAGTCGCTGCTCTTGCTCTTGCTCCGCAGCATGCGGGCTCGGAAACCGGCCATCGACGACAGGCCTTCGGTTTCCTCCGCGGGAGCCTCCGTGAGTCGGGGCAGCTTGGCCGACTGTCGGGCATACCGCGTCTCGCGGGCCCTCTTTCGTCCCGGGCCGGCTTCATCGGCCGCCGGCGCTTCCTCGTCCCCGGCTTCGACCACCGGCTCAACCGGACCACCATCGCCGGCCTCAGCCACCGACTCCAGAACCGCCTCAGCCGCACCACCGTCACCGGCCTCAGCCATCGACTCCAGGGCCTCCTCGGCGGCTTCGACGGCGGCATCGGACTCGAACTCGGCTTCGAGTTCGGCGCGCGCCGCCCGGAGGCGCTCTGCCATCGCTATCGGTAGCACCTGCGCCGACTCCTCCGAATCGTCCTCGGAGCCATCTTCTGACAGACCGTGGGTATCTCCGCCGTCATCGGGTATCGGCTCATCAGCAACCGGCTCTTCGACTGCCTCGGCCGCGGCCGCCTCATCCACCACAGACTCATCCACCGCCGCTTCATCAGCCGAGGCCTCATCCACCACAGACTCATCCACCGCCGCTTCATCAGCCGAGGCCTCATCC
>CAMYIJ010000121.1 GCA_947258375.1 uncultured Acidimicrobiaceae bacterium | reverse complement strand
CACCTGGGGCACCGCCCACGACGGCCGGCTCGTCTGGGTCGCCGGGTACACCGGGCTTGGTGTGGGCGCCAGCCGCTTTGGAGCCAGGGTGGCGCTCGACCTCGTGTTCGGGCAGGAGACAGAACGCACCGAGCTGGAAATGGTCCGCAAGAAGCCCTTCCCGTTCCCGCCCGAACCGTTGCGGTGGAGCGCCGTGCAACTCACGCGCAAGGCCATCCAACGAACCGACGACAACGAAGGCAACCGTGGCCCATGGCTGCGGCTGCTCGATAGGTTTGGTGTCGGCTTCGACTCATAGCGGACCACCGGCACGGCCGCGGCAATCCGACAGCGCCATCGGTAGCCTGCCCTGATGGAAAAGCTCGACATCGTTCGCAACTGGCTCCCGCGCTACACCGGAATGCCGCTCGAGGAGTTCGGCGACTACATACTCCTCACGAACTTCAGGGACTACCTGGAGCGCTTCGCCGCGAGGTTCCAATGCGCCATCCGAGGCACCGGCAGCTACATGCAAGCGGCCACCAATGACGACGGGCTCACGATGGTCAACTTCGGCATCGGCACCTCCAACGCGGCGACGATCATGGACCTGCTTGTGGCGGTCGATCCCAAGGGGGTACTGCTTCTCGGCAAGTGCGGAGGCCTCAAGAGCTCCAGCGAGATCGGCCACTTCGTTCTCCCGATCGCGGCCATCCGCGGCGAGGGAACCGGCAACGACTACTACCCACCTGAGGTCCCCGCATTGCCGTCGTTCAAGCTGCACAAGTTCGTGTCACAGAAGATCGCCGCCCGCGGCCTCGACTACCGCACGGGCGTCGTCTACACGACCAACCGGCGGGTGTGGGAGCACGACGACGAGTTCATCGACCACCTGCGCAGCCTGACCGCGCTCGCCATCGACATGGAAACGGCAACCGTCTTCATCGTCGGGCATCACAACGAGATCGCCCGCGGCGCCCTCCTGCTGGTCTCAGATGTGCCGATCACTCCTGAGGGAGTGAAGACGGAAGAGAGCGACACCGCCGTAACCCGGGACTGGGCCGACATTCACCTCGACCTCGGCATCGAGGCAATGACGGAAATCGCCACCCAAGGCGAGCCGATCAAACACTTCACGTTTTGAGAGGCCAATGGCGACGGCGAGACACCAGATTCGGGAGGGCCTGCCTGACATGAAGAGAACCGTGAGCCCGCGGCGTTGGGCACTTGTGGCCGGCTTCGTCCTGGTGATCGGCGCTTGCGCGACGGACACCGTGACGACGTCCGCCATCGCCTCCCTCGAACAGAGTGACAACCAAGATCGGAACACCAGCGCTCTCGAGGAAATCCTCGAACAGGAGCAACAGCTCTTCGAATTCTCTGCCTGCATGCGAAGTGAAGGTATCGACATCGGGGACCCGACCGTCGACACCGACGGCAACGTGGCACTGGGAACTCCGATGAGCATGATCACCGACCACAGCGGCCTGATGACAGCGTACGCCGCCTGCCGCGACCTCATCGGCAATCGCCCGCTGGGGCATAGCGGCGAGGATCGCAGTGCCGTGCACGACCGGCTGGTCGATTACGCGAAGTGTGTGCGTGAAGCGGGCTACTACGAGATGCCGGATCCCGATTTCTCTGATACCGGTGATGATCTCTTCCCGGGGCTCGATACAGATGACCCCGATTATCAAATCGCAGAGATGTCATGTCGGGATCTTCTCGTGGAGCGCGCCGGCGCCGATTAAAAGGGTCCGCCTGTCGCCACACGTATGATTGGTCGGGCAAGGAGGCGATTCATGGATTCGACCCTGCGTTACCTGGGCATGCGCACCGGCGATCTCGACGGCAAACCGTACGCTGAGTTCTGGAACCCGACAATAGCGCCGCTGCCGGAACATGTGCGCCAGGCGCTCGCACTCGGCGCCATAGCCGGCTCTCTTCTCCCGCCCCTGTCCGCAGCCGTTGAAGAGATCGAGGCCGGTTCCGGAGCGGTCGACACCGGCTTCTGTGTCATGCGGTCGGGGGAAGCCCACGTCGCCGTGCGTACCGACATGCCGGGCGTGACCCCGGCCATGTTCGACTGGTGGATGGGATGGCACGGTGACGAGCCGCAGAAGTACAAGCTCTGGCACCCGCAGGCGCACGTCCACGTGGCCTGGGACTCGGCAGTCGCCGGAGGGGTGCGGGGCCGCGGGCGATTCATCGGGCGAGTCTCCTATGTGGACGAGTACATCGGCAGCACCAGGGACAGACTGGCGATCGCTTTCGTGCCACCCGCGACGTTGGGCTTTGACGAGTCGTTGCTATCCGACCCGGAGATGGCCACCGCAGTGTGCGCCCGAGCCGGGTTCGCCGACCGGCCACTGGACTTCGCCTACCTGGTGCACTACGTCGTCCGCACCGACACAGGATCCGAGATGCGCTCGCGATTCTGGATGGGCGGCAGCAACGTCGCGGCCCGCCGGGGCGGCAAGCTCGGGACGGCCGCGGTCAAGGCGTTGCAGCGGGTTCGCGGACCCGACGCGACGCTCGCCGAGGCACTCGTCGTACATTGCTCACAGGAAATGTCGCATCTGGCGAGCTTCCTGCCCGCCCTTCACGCCGCACTCGGAGACCAGTAGGTCGGCGGCGGCTCTCCGCTTCCGGGCGCGCCGGCTACGGGCTCATCTCGTAGGCATCACGCAAGGCGTGTACCTCGGTTATCCACACCCGATGCGTGCGCTCCATGTCGTCGGCGGGCCGGCGGATCATCCGGATGCAGTACTCAGCCTGCTCCTTTGAGGTGCTGGCTTTGCCGTGGAGCTGGGTGGCGAACCGGGCGAAGTCGCGCACAAACACGTCGAACACCTGGTCGACCAGGTCGGATTCGACCTCGTAGATCTCGGCGTTCTCGAGAAACAGCTGCCCGTAGACGACGAGGGTGAAGATCTCGCCGAGGGCCAGCAAGAAATCGGTGTCGCGAGTCTGCGCCTCATCGGGCGTCGCCTGGATCAGCATCTCCTTGAGCACGTCGATCTGGTCGCGGAAGATCCCGACGTTGGGCAGATCGTGACGGGCAAACACTGCGCCGTAGTCGTGGAAGCGAATCTTGGACAGCCCCCGGGTTGGTCCCTGATCGAATAGGAAGTCGTCGTTGGCCGCATCGTCGCGCCGGGGCACGGGCGGCAGCTCGGCGGGGGCAAAGAAGTAGTTCTTCATGAACTTGAGGATCAATGCGATGTTGACGTGGACGGTGCCCTCGAGCTTGGGTAGTGCCCTGATGTCCCGGGCGGCCATCTCGAAGTAGGTGTTCTTCTCGAAGCCCTTGGCGGCGATCACGTCCCACATGTGGTTGATGACGTCCTCACCCTGGGTCGTCACTTTCATCTTCACGACCGGGTTGTACAGCAAGTAGCGGCGATCCTCAGCGGTCGCCGAGCGCATGTAGTCGGAGGCGCGCAGCGCCACCAGCTTCATGGCAACAAGACGAGCGTAGGCGTCGGTGAACAGCGCCTTGGCGTGGGGGAAGTCGGTGACCGCCATGCCGTAGAGGCGGCGATGGGCCGCGTGGTGAATCGCCTCGTAGAAGGCGTGGGTGCAGATCCCGATCGACGCCCACCCCAGGTTGTACTTGCCGATGTTGACCGTATTCAGTGCGGCGTCCCACGCTTCATCACCTCGGACCAGGATGTCGGCATCGGTCACCGGATAGTCGGTCAGCTCGAACTCGGCAACGTAGTTCTGGGAGTGGACGACGTTCTGCTTGCAGTCGAAGCCGGGCCGAGCCCTGTCGACGGCGAAGAAGCAGTACTCGCCGGTATCGGTGAGCTTGCCGAACGTCGAGATGAGACCGGCGGCGTTGGCGTTGCCGATGTAGTACTTCGACCCGTTGGCCTTGTACGAGCCGTCGCCATCCGGTTCGAGCGTCATTTCCGAGGAGTAGAGGTCGGCGCCGTGGGCCTGCTCGGAGAGGCCGAAGGCGAAGACGGCGCCATCCTCGAGGAGCTGGGCCGTCCTCTGTTTGACGGCCTCGTTGCCCGACATCCAGATCGGCCCGAGGCCGAGGACGGTCACTTGCCAGCTGTACCAGTAGGGCAGGCCATAGAAGCCAAGGATCTCGCCAAACTCGCAGTTACGCCATGTGTCCCAACGGGTGTCATCACCGCCGTAGCCGGCCGGGGTGCACATCGTGGCGAATATCCGTTCGGCGGCAACAAAGTCGAGGAAGTCCTGGTACCAGACGGCACCGTGGTCGTCCTCTTTGAGGCGGGCCTTGCCCTTGGCCTCGAAGAATTCGATGGTCTTGAGCATCACCTCACGAGAACGGTCGTCGGGATAGAACCGGTCATGGTTGTTCGGGTTCAAGAGAATCATGGGACTAAGGCTACAGGGCGGCGCGAAGACCTCCCATCTGAAGAGCCTGGCGTCCCGACTCGCCGCATAGCGAAGGGCGGCGGTGGCGGCGTAGGGTGGAGCCCGCCAGCGCCAGAGTGACCAGAGCCCCCGAAGGAGGAACAGCCGAGTGGCAGCCAGCTCCACCGATACGCCCCCCCGTCCATGGAGCCATGACATCCCGGACGGTCCCTGGGACGCCATCGTCATCGGATCTGGAATGGGTGGCATGAGCGGCGCGGCTTTGCTCGCCAAACTCGGAAAGCGGATCCTGGTGCTCGAGCGCCACGCCATCCCCGGTGGCTTCACGCAGACCTTCAAGCGGCCCGGATATCGGTGGGATGTCGGTGTGCACATCATCGGCGAAATGACCCACCGCAGCTTCCCGGGCCGCCTGCTCAGCGATCTCACCGACGGCCGCCTCGAGTGGGAGCCGGTCGGCCCGATTTACGACGAGTTCAACTTCCCCGACGGGTTCACCATCCAGTTTCCGGACTCGCCCGAAGCCTTCCGGGCAACGCTGACCGAGGCGTTCCCGGATCAGCGTCAGGCGATCGAGGACTACCTCACTCTCGTCCGCAACGCGGCACGGGCGTCGGGCAGGTATCTCCAGGGGCGGGCACTCCCCCGCCACCTCTCCCCCGGCGGCAACAAGAAGGCGGCTGAGGCGGTGCTGCCGCACATCACGGCCACGACGCAAGAGGTCCTCGAGTCGATCGTCGATGATCCGCATCTGCGCGCCGTCCTCGCCGCTCAATGGGGGTACTACGGGGCACCGCCGTCGCAGTCGTCATTCGCCATGCACGCCCTGATGGTGCAGCACTTCATCCACGGCGCCTACTACCCGGTGGGCACTGCGGCGAGCATCGCCCCGGCACTTCTCGAGACTGTGGCCGATGCCGGGGGCTGGGCGGCGATGCGCCGACCGGTCTCCGAGATCCTCGTTCGCCGGGGGCGTACCGCCGGTGTGCGCCTCGAGGATGGCTCAGAGATCGAGTCGAGACGGGTGATCAGCGCCGCCGGCGCTCCGCTCACCGCAACGATGCTCGGCGACCACGCCCCCGAGTCATGGGGCACGGCATACAAGACCGCCGGCCCCGCCCATGTGTCGCTCTACCTGGGATTCGCCGGGGCCGACATCACCCGGCTCGGGGCCGAGCGGTTCTGCCAGTGGTACTACGACTCCTGGGAGGTGGAAAGCGCCAACTGGGAGATCGATCCGACGAAGCCGTTGGACAGCGCTCCGGTGATGTTCTGCAGCTTCCCCTCGACCAAGGACCCCGCCCACGACCCGGGCGAGCACCAGCGCCATACCGGCGAAGCCATCACGTTCGTACCCTGGGAGGCGTTCTCGGGCTGGCAGGGCACCCGCTGGAGCAAGCGAGGCGACGGCTACGACGACTTCAAGCAGCGGATCACGGACGCCATGCTCGAGCAATACCTCGACCGCTACCCGGATCTGACGCCATACGTCGATCACGTCGAGCTCTCGACTCCGCTCTCGACTCACCACTTCACCGGGGCGAACCGCGGTTCGATCTACGGCCTCGGCACCGAGCCGGAGCGATTCACCGACGAGTCGTTGCTACCGCGTACCGCAATCAGGGGCCTCTATCTCGCCGGCTCGGACGCCGGCACGCCGGGCGTAACCGGCGCTCTGATCGGGGGGGCGCTGGCGGCCGTTGCAGCGGAACCCCTCCGCGCCGGCCGCTACGTACAGCGCGTGATTGCCGCCAAACCCAAGGTGTGAGGAAGGGACGGAGACGACGTTGGAGAGCTCGATTCACAATCTGGCCGATGAGGGAATGGGCCGGACCCCCGCCGACGACTCGCTGACCTACGCCTACGCCTATGGATCGTTGCTGTCCCCCGATCTGATGCAACAGCCCTGTCCCAGCGCGACCTTCGTCATCAAGGCGAATCTCCCCAATTTCGAGGTTCAGTTCCGTGTCGCGTCGGACACCGGGCTCGGTGGCACCAGCGGCATCGCCGCAGCTCCGGGTGGGTTGGTACGCGGTGTGATCTACAGCGTCCAGAAGAACGAGGTCCTCGACCTGGACGTACTCGAGGGTGTGCCGGAGGGGAAGTACCAGAAGGGGCAGTTTCTCGTCCTCGGAGATGACAAGGAATGGTACGAGGTCAACCTCTACATGCCCGCCGACCCCGGTGATCGCATCCCCCCGGCGCCGCACTATCTGGACGACATGATCGCCGGTGCCAGAGCCCACGGCCTGGATGCGGACTACACGGAGAAGCTGGTGGCGTGGCGACGCTCTCTGGGCTGAGGTGCGCGGCATCCGGTAACGCGGCACATGCTTTCCCGGTCCACCTCATGCAGCGTCGGTAGCATTCGCCGATGGCGATAATCCACCAGGCGACACTGTCGCCATCAAAACTCGAGATGCTCGGAGAGTATCTTCCGACGATCGAGTCTCTTGCCGGCCTCGTCGGCTCCGACCTCTCGCAGATCGGCTCGTATCGATTTGATGACCCGGCGGGTGAGGTCGGCATCGAGACCCACATCCTCACCAGCAGCACCGGCGCGGTGCTGCAGATCCCCCTCACCTACCGGAATGGACCGCTCGAGGGCGCCGAGGCTTGGCTTCTCGGCAGCATGCAGCACTCCGTTCTCGGCACTCGGTGGGTCTATGACGCGTGTGGCGATGCGGTGTACGTCGGTGAGTTGGTGCGAGTCATCGTGACCGGCGGAAGCCAGGTCGCACTGATGGTGGAAACGGCGGACGGCCCGGTCGAGAGGGAACCGACGGTCACCGTCCGGGGCACCGGTAGTGGCGCGGTTCCCGAGCCATCCATCACCCAAGTCGTCCCCGAAGGGGTCGGCACGAACACCCGAATCGCTGCCCGAGGTCATGTCGTCGTCGTTCGTCACGCTCTTGACGAGGTCTGGACCGATAGCGGCAGCATCGCTCTCAGGGGGACGTGGGCGGCGCTGACGAAGCCAGTGACTTTGGCCTTCCTGGCCTGAAACCACTTTCAACCGGTGACCGGCCGACCGACCGATCCGGGGACCGCCGTGCTTGGCGACGGCGCCCGGACCGTCCCGGGTTGAAGCCGCCGCGGAGCCGTACTCCATTCGCGTTAGGCTGCCGCAGCGCCCCAAACCAGCTTCCGCAGAAAGGACTCCTCGATGTCCCAGCCGGTTCCCATCGGCACGCTCCCGCCTCTCGGCGAAGTGCCCGACACGATGTACGCCCAGGTGGTTCGCGCCGACCGGTTCGGTGACCCCCGA
The DNA here is from genome assembly GCA_947258375.1 of uncultured Acidimicrobiaceae bacterium. Classification (GTDB taxonomy): domain Bacteria; phylum Actinomycetota; class Acidimicrobiia; order Spongiisociales; family UBA5794; genus JAHEJX01. Next base: position 1,178 of record CAMYIJ010000121.1, on the reverse strand, counting down.
ACGGCCTTCCAGATCGAGGAGGTGGAGGTTCCCCCGCTCAAGCCGCATGAGGTTCTGATCGCCAGCATGGCCGCCGGCATCAATTACAACAACGTGTGGGCGGCGCGCGGTATCCCGATCGACGTGATCGCCATCCGGCAGAAGATGGGCGAGCCTTACGATTTCCACATCGGTGGCAGTGACGTTGCGGGCATCGTTTACGCGGTTGGCTCCGAGGTGACGGATGTGTCGGTCGGTGATGAGGTCGTAACCCATCACGGCTACTGGGCGCCGGATGATCCCTGGGTGGCGGCCGGGAAGGACCCGATGCTGGCGCCCTCGGCCGCGATATGGGGCTACAACACCAACTTCGGTTCGTTTGGCCAGTTCTGCGTCGCCCAGGACCACCAGGTCATGCCGAAGGCGCCGCACCTGACCTGGGAGGAGGCGGCGGCCCCGAGCCTCGTGGGAACCACTGCCTACCGCATGCTGTTTGGCTGGGCCGGCAACGAGCTGCAGGAGGGCGACGTTGTCCTGGTGTGGGGCGGCTCCGGCGGCCTCGGCGGCCAGGCGATCCAGCTCGCAACGATCCACGGAGCTCGCGCAGTGGCCGTCGTCTCGAATGAGGAGCGCGGCGAGTACTGCAAGTCGCTCGGCGCAGTCGGCTACATCAACCGCAACGACTTCGACCATTGGGGGGTGCCGCCCCACTGGACCGATGGACCGGGCCAGAAGGAGTTCACGGCCGGGGCCCGGGCGTTCGGCAAGGCGATCTGGGACGCACTTGGCGAGCGCCGCAGCCCCAACATCGTCTTCGAGCATCCCGGCGAGCTGACCATTCCGACCAGCGGCTTCGTCTGTGAGACCGGGGGCATGGTCGTGATTTGCGCCGGCACCACGGGCTTCAGCGCCTCCGTCGACCTCCGCCACCACTGGGTCCGCCAGAAGAGACTGCAGGGCTCGCACGGCACCAACGACCCCCAGGCCCGCTCCTACAACGATCTGGTCGTAGCGGGCAAGATCGACCCCTGTGTCGGAGATGTGTACAGCTTCGAGGACATCGGTGCCGCCCATGCCGGGATGGAGGAAGGCGACGCCAACCTCGGCAACCGGGTGGCGCTCGTTGGGGCACCAGAGAAGGGGCTGGGCAAGCAGTAGCGGCGCATAACCTCGGCCCCAGCTGCGCCATCCGGTCGGTA
>CAMYIJ010000120.1 GCA_947258375.1 uncultured Acidimicrobiaceae bacterium | reverse complement strand
GCGGACTAGTTCTTGTTCCATAGAGTCCACCGACGAGTATTCCTCGAGTACCTCTTGTGCTTCTGTTGATAGGGTCAACATGGTTCCCATAATGCCAACTACCTGTGACAAGAACCGGTCGGAAACGGCTGATATAGAAAGAAATCTCGGGTATCCACAAGAATCCTCTCGAGTCGTGATCCCACCCTCCCGCCAGCGACGAGAACCCCGACCCGCCACCACCTCAGACACCCGAACACAGCCCGAACCGCTGCTCCTTCGCCAGCAATCTCGAGCCCACCAGACAGACGGCGACCGAACCGCGCCAATGGCCGGCCTCTCGCCGCCGCCTTCCCCTCTTCGCCAGCAATGTCGAGCCCGCCAGGCGGACGGCGACCGAACCGCGTCGGTGCGGGCCGGTGGTCCCCCCTACCCGCTACGTCAACAACGTCGCGGGATTACAACTTGGCGTCGCCGCGGCTGCTGATGCTACCGATGCCGGTGACCGACGATGACACGCTGGGCGACCCGTAGTAGTCGATGCTGCCGACGCCGGTCACTCTGGCGTCGAGCTCATCTGTCGCCCACACGGTTGCCGATCCAACGCCCGAGGTGGAGATGGTTGCATCCGAGCTCTTGAGGCGGGCGGCCTCGTATGACCCGGCGCCGGGGAGGTTCACTGTCTGGGAGGTGACTTCGCCTGCGATTTCGACGCTGCCCGCACCGGTTATGTCCACCTGGAGCTCATCGGCGGTGAGGTCGCCGATCCGCACGTCGCCGGCACCGGTTAGCACCACAGCAAAACGGTCGGAGGTGACATCGGCCAGCTCGAAGTCGCCGGCTCCTGTCAGCGTGAGCCGGTCGACGGCCGGAGTGGACACCTCGTACCGGACGGAATCGGTCGGATCGATGTCAACGCCCCGTTCTGTTGCGATCTCGAGGGCTCCACCTCGAACCGTGGTCTCGATGTGGCCCAGCAGGTTTTCATCCGTCGTCACGCTGAGCGAGGGTTCGGGGCCCACCGTGACAAAAACGAGGCCTTCGCCGGCGAGGGTGATCTCTTCGAAATCGCCCACCTGGCGGGTCTCGGTCCGGATGGTCCCGTTGCCCCGGACCCTATCGCCGTCGTTGCTGTCGAACGTGATTGAAATCCCGTCCCCGCATGCGGTGAGCGTCGCGAATACCAACAGAGCGCCGATAAAGAGGGATTTGATGCCCATGTCTTCTTACCCTTCGCGTCGAGCCGCTGCCAGGTGCGCATCGGCTCAGTGAAACTTGTCTATGGCTCCATGATGCGGAGTGCGGCCGACGGTGTCATCCCCCGATCGGGGGATTCGGGGCTCACCCCGCAGGGGGTTCCACAAGCCGACTCCAAGCGCGGCCCGCCCTCCCATTCGCCCGGCCCGGCGGGTAAGTTCAGAAGTAGGAGCCCGACCTCGGGAATCGGACGTCGAACCCGATGGAGGTTGCGCTGTGATCGCGGTATTGGGTGCTGGAAACGGCGGCAGGGCGCTGGCGGGCGATCTCGCCAGGCTGGGCGCTCCGGTGGCGCTGTGGAACCGCACCGCCGACCATGTCGAAGGGATTGCCTCGCGCGGCGGGATCGAACTCGAGGGGGTGGTTCAGGGGTTCGGCGCGCTCAAGCTGGTCAGTGGCGATCTGGGCGAGGTGCTGGCCGGTGCCGACCTGGTGATGGTGTGTGTTCCCGCCTTCGCCCATCGTGAGGTCGCGGAACGGTGTGCTCCGCATCTCACCAACGGACAGGTGGTCGTGCTCCACCCCGGTCGGACATTCGGAGCGCTGGAGTTCCGCCAGGAACTGCGAACCGGCGGCTGCACCGCGGACGTAGCGGTGGCAGAAGCCGCAACGTTCATCTTCGCCTCCCGCTCATCCGGGCCGGCCCAATCGCGAGTGCTGCGAGTGAAGCATTCGGTTCCCGTGGCGGCGTTGCCGGCCTCTCGCACCGCAGACATAGTCGACGCCCTCCGCGAGTGGTATTCACAATTCACGGCGGCGACCAATGTGCTCGAGACGAGCTTCGCCAACGTTGGTGCGGTGATCCACCCGACGATAAGCATCCTCAACGCGGCGAGGATCGAGAACACTCAGGGGCGATTCGACTTCTACGTCGACGGGGTGAGCCCGAGCGTCGCCAAGGTGTTGGAGTCGGTCGACCGAGAACGGCTGGCTGTGGCCCAGCTTCTGGGCGTCGGGGTACGGTCGCTGCGTGATTGGCTGGCCTCGGCCTACCGGGCGACGGGCAAGGACCTCTACGAGGCGATCCAGGCCAATGAGGGGTACCGGGGAATCGCGGCACCGCCCAACCTCGAGAATCGCTATCTGCTCGAGGACGTGCCGATGAGCCTGGTGCCGATCGCGTCGGCGGGCCGGGTCTTCGGATTGCGGGCACGGGCCATCGAATCGGTGGTGGACTTGGCCGGGTTTCTGCGCGAGACGAGGTTCTGGAGCCGAGGCCGCACGCTCGAGCGCCTGGGACTGGATCATCTGAGCGCCACAGAACTACGGCGTTTTGTCGAGGACCCCGAATGAATGCGGCCCCCCTGGTGGTGGGCGTCGCCCTGGGCGATTGTGTCCACGTTGCGGGCATTTTGAACTTCCTCGCAGCCGCACGATCTGCCGGGTACGAATCGGAGTTCCTCGGACCGGGCGTACCCGTGGATCGGGTGGTGACGGAGGTGCAGCGAAGACAACCCGAGCTGCTCGCCGTGAGCTACCGCCTGACACCCGCGGCTGGCGAGAGGCTGCTCGCTGAGTTGACCGCGGGTCTGGAGGCGGCGGGCTTTGGTGACACGAGGATGGTCTTTGGTGGCACGCCACCCATGGCCGCGGTCGCCGAACGGTCGGGTCGGTTCGAGGCGGTATTCGGCGGAACGGACGGGCCTTCGGTGGACGAGTACCTGACGGGCAATCTGACGTCGGTAGCCCAACGAAGCCCGGCGAGCACCCTCGTCGCCCGTCGGGACCAGACTGCACCCCGGCCGCTACTTCGTCATCATTTCGGCCTGCCGACGGTCCCGGCGACGGTGCAGGGCATCGCCCGCATCGCCGATGCCGGGGTACTCGATGTGATTTCGCTCGGTACCGATCAAAACGCCCAGGAGTTCTTCTTCAAGCCGCATCTGATGGATCCGGCCCAGGACGGCGCCGGTGGAGTCCCCATCCGGACCCCGGATGATCTCGTTGCGCTCTACGACGCGAGCCGGCGCGGCAACTTCCCGATGATGCGGTGCTACGCAGGCACCAACGACCAGCTGCCCATGGCAGAACTCCTCGAGGCCACCATCCACAACGCCTGGTGCGCGGTGCCGGTGTTCTGGTATTCGGAGCTGGATGGCCGCTCCGACCGGACGCTCGAAGCCGCAATCACCGAGCACCAGGCTCTCGTGGCATGGTGTGCCGGCCGGGGCACTCCGGTCGAGCGCAATGACCAGAACCAGTGGGCGCTGCGGTACGCATCCGACGTCGTACAGGTTGCCGCCGGCGCTCTCGCCGCCCTGATTACCGCAAGGTCGGGGGTTGACGTCTATGTCCTGCAGATGATGCTGAACACTCCCCCGGGCACGTCACCGTCGATGGATGTCGCCAAGATGCTCGCCATGGAGGCCATGACGGTGCGCCTGGTGGGGAGCGACGTGACAGTGTTGCGCGAGCTGCGAGCCGGGTTGTTCGCCTTTCCGGAGGACCCCGATCGGGCCCGCGGGCAGCTCGCCTCCTCGACCCGAACGGCCATGCTGCTCGCTCCCGACGTCCTGCACGTCGTCGCATATACCGAGGCGGACCATGCCACTGGACCCGGGGAGTTGATTTCCAGCTGTGAGCTCGTGCACCAGGTGATCGACGACTCTTTGCGCGGACTCCCCGATCCGGCGAGTGACCCAGGGGTGGCAGCCCGGCGGGATGAGCTGATCGGCGAAACCGAGGCGCTCCTCGACATGATCGAGCGTGACGCTCCGGAGGCCCTGCTCGGAGAACCCCATACACTCGCCCGTGTCGTACGCGACGGCTACTTCGATGCGCCGTACCTGGCCGGCAATCCGGCAGCTCACGGCACCGCGGTCACAGTGGTCGACCGAGGCTGTCGTACCGTTGAACCGTACAGCGGAATGCCGATCTCCGAGGTCACCCGGGTGGTCAAGGCATGAGGCCGGCTGGAAGGACGCCGTCGCCCGGGGATACCATGTGTTGCAACCGCTTGAGGCCTGAGCAGGATGGATCGAGGAGACATGAGCCGTAACGTTCGAGCGATCCGGCACCGGGCGGCCCGCTGGGCTGTGCGTGCCGGAAGAGCTGCGTCCCGCCGGCTCGGCCCTCGGGCCGAATTCGGCCTCGAGCGCGCCCTGCTCAAGCGCTCCTGGCGTCACCTCGAGCCGGCCCGTCTCCAGAAATACCTGGTGGCCGGGTATCAGAGCCCGCTCATCAACCTCCAGAGCATTCTGGCGCGGCATCATCTCGTGAATCAGATTGCCGGCGATCGTTTCAAGGATCTCGAGCGATCCGAGCTGGAGTTCGCCGTCGCCAGGAACCGCCAGATGCGAGCCGAACAGAAGCGGCTCGGTGCCAAGGCCGGCCAGCGCGATAAGAGCGCCAAGGAAGCGTTCGCCACCGTAATGGCCGACGGCGGCACGATATTCATGGATCGATGGCGCGCGGAACTCACCGGCCTCACCGGCAACCGGATCTCCGTCCTCGAACCCGCTTGTGGATCGGCCAACGACTACCGCTACATGGCACAGTGCGGCCTCATCGATCATCTGGACTACCGCGGCTTCGACCTCACCGCGGCCAATGTCTCCAACGCGGTGGACGCTTTTCCCGGTGCCGACTTCCGGCTCGGGGACGCTCTCGACATCGACGCCGCGGATGCCTCTTTTGATTGGGTGGTAGTTCACGACTTGTTCGAGCACCTCTCCCCTGCGGCCTGCGAACGAGCTATCAGCGAGGTGTGCCGAGTCAGTCGCTCCGGCGTTCTCGTGTCGTTCTTCCACATGGCTGATATCCCCGACCACATAGTGACTCCCCTACGCAGCTACTACCGCAACCGGCTGAGTCTCGACCGGACCAGGGAAGCATTCTTGACTCACTGCCGATCAGTCGACGCCATCCATATCAGTCGGTTCGCGGCCGACGAATTCGGTCTGAAGCGCTACTACAACAGCCTGGCCTATACCTTCATCGTTCAGAAGTGAGCCCGCTAGGCCCATGATCCGAACACCCGGCGCCGCGGGTGCTCAATCCGGGCGGCGGCTGCGGCCGGGATTGCCGTAGTCGGTGAAACGAGCCAGGACGTCGGCCATTTCCTGCTCCGTCAGGATGACGGGCGAGCCTGCCTGGAGGGCGTGGGTGTACATCTCGCAGAGAGTCTCAACCTCTTCCGCCAGCTGCCCGGCGGCCTCCGGCGTCTCGCCTACGGCCACGATTCCGTGGTTGGCGAGCAGGCAGGCCGTCCGGTCCTCCAGTGCGGCCACCACGTTGTTGGAGAGCTGCTGGGTCCCGAAGGTCGCATACGGAGCGCACCTGATCGTCGACCCCCCGGCCACAGCGATCATGTAGTGAAACGCCGGCAGATCCCGCCGCAAGGACGCAAACGCAGACGCGTAAGCAGCATGCAGGTGGACGATAGCCCCCACCTCCGGGCGGGCCCGATAGATGTCTACGTGGAAGCGCCACTCGCTCGACGGTTTCAGCCTCCCCTCAGCCACGCCGTCGAGCGACATCTCGACCAGCTCACGCGGGACGAGGCTCGGATACGGCACGCCGGACGGAGTGATGATCATCCCATCGGTGAAGCGCACGCTGGCGTTGCCTGCCGTACCCGGGTTGAACCCCCGCTCGTGGAGATCCTGGACGACCGTGACGAGCCGCTGTCTCAGGTCAAATCGGGAAAGAGCGATCTGAGCCCCTCCTCGCTCGCATCACAGACCCCGCGCTCGGTGACCAACCCGGTCACCAACCGCGACGGGGTCACGTCGAAGCCGTAGTTGGCGGCAGTGGCGCCGTCCGGGGCGAGGTGCACCGTCGCGGTCTCGCCTCCCCGAGTGCGCCCGGTGATTCTGGTCACCTCGTCGGGGCTGCGCTCCTCGATCGGGATCTCAGCTACGCCATCACGCTTCGTCCAATCGATGGTGGGAGAAGGCAGCGCGACGTAGAAGGGCACCCCGTTGTCATGAGCGGCCAGAGCCTTGAGATAGGTCCCGATCTTGTTGGCGACGTCACCGGTGCCCGTGGTGCGATCGCTGCCGACAATGCACAAATCGACCAGGCCATGCTGCATGAGATGGCCACCGGCATTGTCAACGATCAGCGAGTACGGCACGCCGGCGTGGCCGAGCTCCCAGGCCGTGAGGCTGGCCCCCTGGTTGCGGGGCCGCGTCTCGTCAACCCACACGTGCACCGGAATGCCCGCGACGTGGGCCTTGTAGATCGGCGCCGTCGCAGTTCCCCAATCCACGGTGGCCAGCCAGCCCGCATTGCAGTGGGTGAGAACGTTGACGGGGCCTTTCTTGCGCTGCCAGATGTCCTCGATGAGGGGAAGCCCGTGATCACCGATGGACGAGCAAATGGCGACGTCCTCGTCGCAGATCTCGCCGGCTCGCACCAGCGCCGCATCCGCACGGGCATCCTCAGGGAGTGCTGCCACGGTGGCGGCAACTTCGTCGAGCGCCCAGCGCAAGTTGACGGCGGTCGGCCGAGTCCGCGCCAGTCGGCTGCGGGCCGCCTCGAGCCCGGCATCGGACGGGTCGGCCAGGAGGCCGAGAGCCAGGCCGTAAGCGGCGGTGGCACCGATGAGCGGTGCACCGCGCACCACCATCGTCTCGATCGCCACTGCCGCGTCCTCCACGGAGCCGAGACGAGCGACTTCCACCGCATGCGGCAACCTGGTCTGATCGATGACTTGCATACTCCGACCGTCTTCGCCGGGCCATATCGTCCGCATCGGTTTTCCGTCGACAATCACGCGGGCCAGTCTCGCGCGGCAGAAGGGGCCGCGCCTATCAAGCCTGCCTGGTCGTCCAGGCCATGCGCCAAGCGCCTCCAATCGTGTGGGGGTGCCGTCCTAGATGTTGAGGGTCGTGCAGAACTCGTTTCTAGTCCAAACGTTTCCGGTGCCGGTATCCTCAGCGTCTACCGTGCCGTTGTCACACCCATCGTTGTGACTGAACTCGTTGTCAGCCGAGAACAGCCACGCGTTGAAGCCCGCCCCGCTGTTTCCATTTGCGCTGTTGCGGCGGAAGTCGTTCTCACTCGCACCAAAGATCGAGAACCCATTCCACCCATTGTCGTGGGCCTCGTTCCGGAAGAACACGTTCCGATCGCTCGGATCAGAAGAGCTCACCAGGCTAAAGCCGGCATCGCCGTTTCTCGTGGCGCTATTGCGACGCAACACATTGTCACTCGAACCCCTCAGATCGAAGCCCTGGAAGTCGTTTTCGAAGGCTCCGTTGTTGCGAAGAATGTTCCGGTCGGACGAATCGAGCCTAAACCCGACAAAGTGCTGAGACGCGACATTGTCGGTCAGCAGCGCCTCTTCTACTCCGCGCAGCAGGAACCCCACGCCCGTATTGCCGGAGGCGGCGTTCCCCCTTAGGCGGTTCCCCGTCGAATCGACAACTGCGAAGCCCGTCGAGCCGTTGACTGTCGCAGTGCAATCGGCGATGGTGTTATGCGATGCACCGTCGACCAAGGAGAAGCCCACACTGCGGTTTCTCTCGGCGACGTTGCCCTTCAGGACGTTGTGGGTGCTCCCATTGAGCAGTATGAACCCACTTGCGAAGTTGCCGGCGGACGTGTTCGACACGAGCCTGTTGTGTTCGGAGTCTGCCACCAGAAACCCATCCGCAAAGCCTTCTACATGGCAGTTCTCGACCGTCACCCCTGACCGGCCTTCCAGGGTGATCCCGGTGTCCGTGTTGTCGCCAGCAACGGTATTGCCGCCACAGTCCAGGTTGATGTCATTGGCGGTGATCACAATGGGCCCGTGATGGTCCTCAGTCAGCGTCGTGTCCGCGTCGATGTACATCGTGCCCGATGTCGCCGACGCCGACACAGCAGGCAACACGAACACCGTCGTCACCAGCGCAACGGCGAGCAGCATGGGAGTTGATCTCCTTGGCGTGGTCATTGTTCCCTCCCCTATAGCGGTGGTCCGTTGCTCGTTGGCAACCGTGAGATGCCTCACACCACCAGACCGTCTCAGTGTCGCGTCGAATGCTGGCTGGATCAATGGGGATAAACCCCATGCCGCAACCGCTCAGATTCGATCGCGAACGAGCTTGCCGGGATTCACCCGGCCGGGGCCCGGCAAGAAGAAGGCTCGGCCGCCTTTGCGTGCAGACGGCCGCGCGGTGAGTACACGGCTACCAACGCGCAGCGCAAAGGCGACTGAACGTCGTCGAGATGGCGCAGAGAAGGTGCCGCCATCAGGCGACCGACAGGTGGTTACGGGCGTAGCCTCTTCCCATCGTCGATGTCGAGAGGGGGCCACCCTATCTGAAGCCACCAGGCACCCACCTGCCCCGAGTTTGGCGCAGCCAAACTCGCAAGCTCCCCGCAGGGGAGCCGTGGGCGTTGACGGATTCGAACCGCCGACTTCTTCCTTGTAAGGGAAGATCAGGGGGTTTCGGGTGTCCTGATCGCGGCTGGCATAACTGCCTAAAACCCTTGCGGCTCAACGGGTTTCGAGGCTCAATGACTCGCGTTGCTGCGCAGCAGTTTTCATCGTTTCGCGGACCACGCGCGGACCAGGCGTGGCCCAAAACCGGCGCCGACGCGCCGATGGTTCCGACTCTTCGTTGGATATCACG
>CAMYIJ010000119.1 GCA_947258375.1 uncultured Acidimicrobiaceae bacterium | reverse complement strand
CGGAACGGGAGCGACCTGTGAGTATGCGCCCCTCTACCTCCATCGGCGCCCTGACGGGCGCCTCGCAGGGACCTTCTCCCCTCCGGAAGAGACACATACGCTGCCAGCCGGATGGCACCACAACGCGGAACAGCCTCTTGCCCGTCACACGTCGCGGATGCCGGCGATCATCAGAGCAATGCCCAGGATGACCAGGACCGCCGCGAGCACACGGGCCAGCGCCAGCCACAGCTCCGGCCGACGGCAACGCAGCCCCCCGCCGGCCACTCCGGCGCCTACGCCGACTGCCAGCCAACCCCACGCCGGCGCGAACGATTCGGTGGCGCCGAACAGAATCGCCAGTACCGCCAGCTGGGGAGTGAACAGCAGCGGGAACGCGATCGGGACCAGCGCGAAACCGCTGGGGAACGGCATCTCTCCGAGATGGGGCGCCACTACCGTCCGGGCCCCGACCAGTGCGCACACGAGACCGGCGGCGAGGCGCCATGTCTCCTCGGTGATGTCGAGTGCGTCGAGGATTCCGTCGGCGGCCAGCACCAGGACCAGGCCGGCACCTGCCACTATCGCTGCCCCAAGCGCCAGTTGCGCCGGCCGCCCTCGTTCCTCACCCATCGCTAATCGAGCGCGTAGCCGGGGCGGGTTCACTGCGGTGAAGTACGCCAGGAAGACAAACCAGCCCGTCATTGGTCCATCTCTCGCATCGCGTGGTCCGCCCCCAGCAAACCCGATATCACGTGCTGCTGATCGTCAACTTGGGTATAGGAACGATAGAACCACGCTCCCAGCGCCAAACCGGGGGCAGGTTCCTCCGCCGCCTCAGCCTCCCCCACCTGGCGCTGCACCATCATCCCGGCGGTGCACGCCATCCGCTCCATCATGCCCGCACCGAGGTCCGAAAGCCGGGAATCCGTCTCCGCCAGGCGATACAGCGCCGCCATCCCTTCAGCTGCGGTTCCCACCCCGGACGGCGGGCCGGGAAAACCCCGCACCAAGATGTTGAGCGGTGAGCCGGTGCGCTGGGCTTCGAATCGCAGCCGTATCGAGAAGTACCCGGCCAGCCGCCGGGCGTAGCCGGCAAGTTCATCGTCCAGCCGATCGGTCCCCGCCGCCTCGAGCGCGTACGCGGCCCAGTGATCGGGCAGCCGAAGCAGATGCCCTTCGGTCGATTCCCGCGACCCGTCGGCCAGATAGTGCAAGGTCTTGTCGGCGGCGTCCCACCAACCCTCGGCGGGGAACATCTTGTCCAACTCGACCAGAGCCCACACCGCCTCCCCGGTGGCGAACGGTCCATACTCGCCGGGCGAAGGAGCCTTCGTCACCGGATCCCAAAACGCCCTGATCGACCCGTCGGGCTCCTGCTGCGCCAGAATGAACCGCCCGACCGCTCGCATCAGATCGTCATGATCCTGTTCCCCGGTGAGCTCGCGGCGCTCCGCCAATCCGACGATGAGGAACCCGGCGACGCCCAGCCGAGCCCGGCGACCGGGTCCGGCGATCATCGCCCAATCTTCGTGGTCGAACCGCCGCTCGAGCAAGTAGCCGAGCGCTCGGTCTGCAGCCGGCAGAAATCGGGCTTCACCAGCACCCACGAGCTGGTACAGCGAATTCATCGCACCGGCGTGGCGCACGATGTTGTAGCCGGGGTTCACTGCATCGGTCGCGCGGTCGTAGCCGTAGGCGAACCGGCCGTCCGAGTCGAGATTCCGCTCCAGCCAATCCCCGGCCGCCACCGCAGCCGCCCGCACTTCATCAGGCGTGACACCCGGGCAGGTCTCTGGAGGAACAACGGCGATACGCAACAGCGCCCCTCCCACCAACCACACTGCAAGATGGCGAACCAGCACACTCCTCACGATCGCTGAGGATACGATCTCCGCCAACATCGAGGCGACTCTGGAACCTCCGCTGGGGGGGGTTGAGCGAGTGCCCGCGAAGTCTGTGGGCACCACCCCTAGCCTGCGGCCATGACCGGCCGAACCCCGGAAGAGATGCGAGAGCGGGTGTTGCTCTGGGAGGAGGGCATCCGCGCCGACTCCGCGCTGTACTCCAGAATCACGCGGGGTGTTGCCGAGAACGACCAGATCCTCCGTCTGATTCAAGTGGCGCCGCCGGGCCAGCTCGAGATGAACCTGCTGCTGGGTGCGGTGCAGTACCTGCTGATCGCCGATCCGCTGCAGCCGCTCGCCCGCTGGTACCCGTCGCTCGGCGGCACTCGCATCGATGGCGACGTGATGGCCGAGTTTGTGCCGTTTGTGCTCGCCAACCAGGAGGCCATCATCGAGCTGATCGGCACCCGGCGCGTCCAGACCAACGAGGTGGCCCGGTGCGCCTTCCTCCTCCCCGCCTACAACCTGGTCGGCCGCCTCACCGGCCGCCCCCTTGCCCTCGTCGAGATCGGCACGAGCGCCGGCCTCACCCAGAACGTCGACCGCTACGGCTACCGGTACGTTGCCGACGACGCGACCGTCGAGCTGTCGCCGGCGTCGCCCGTTCAGCTGACGAGCAATACCGGAAGGACGGTGCCCAACCTGGCGCGATCGATCCCGAACATCGTGTGGCGGGCCGGCCTCGACCTGTACCCGATTGATATCAATGACGATGATCAGGTCCGGTGGCTGCGGGCACTGCTGTGGCCGGATCGGGTGGACCGGCATCGACGGCTCGAAGCCGCCATCGACCTGGCTCGCCGGCATCCGCCGACAGTCATCGCCGGTGATGCCATCGACGACGTGGCCGGTCTGTTGGCGACGGCTCCGCCGGATGCTGCCGTCGTCATCCAGCACTCGTATGTGCTCAATCAGATGGCCCGCGCCGATCGGGAGCGCTTCATGGACGTGCTCGATGGACTCGGCGCAGCCCGGCCCGTCTACCGCGTCGGCGCCGAGTCGCTGACCAGGTCGCCGCGCACGACGCTCGACGTGACGGTTCACGGCCCGGCCCGCGAGACCCGGGTACTGGCGGACGTCCACCACCACGGCGCCTGGATCCGCTGGGAGCGCGATTAGACGTTGAACAATCCAATTGCGGCCTCTCTGCGGCTCTAGGTCGGGCCGCTTGGCGATCGGAACCGACCGAATGCGGTGGGGCCGCTTGCACATTTTCACCCGTCATCTCGAGATCTCGTTGGATAGTCTTGGGATGAGCCTGGGGGCTTCGATGGACTTCCGAGTTCTCGGTACATTGGAGGTGCTGGACCAGGGACAGCCGGTGGTGGTTAGTGCACCGCGGCAGCGAATGGTGCTTGCGGCGTTGTTGGTGCACGCCAACGAGGTGGTTTCGACCGACCGCCTGCTAGATCTTGTCTGGGGTGATGACCAGCCCGACGTTGGGGCTCTTCGCTATCAGGTTTCGAAGCTGCGGGAAGCGTTGGGTGACTCCGGTGTCATCGAAACGAGGGCTCCGGGGTATGTGTTCGAGGTCGAGTGGCACCGGGTAGACGCGCTGCTGTTCGAGGACCTGGTTGGGCAGGCGCGACAGATCCGCGGAGCCGATCCGGAGAAAGCCGCTGCCCTGTTGCAGGATGCTCTGGCGTTGTGGCGCGGGGATCCTTATGCCGAGTTCGCCTATGAGGACTTCGTTCACCTGGAGCGGGAGCGTCTCAGCGAGATGCGTCGCGGGGCAATCGAAGATCGTCTCGATCTGCTGTTGGAGCTTGGCCGCCACAAAGAGGTGATTCCCGAACTGGAAAAACTGACCCGCCAGCATCCAACCCGGGAACGGTTGTGGGGTCAGCTCGGACTTGCGCTGTATCGCTCGGGCAGGCAAGCGGACGCGGTCGCAGCGTTGGGGCGGCTGCGCGATCTGCTCGGCGACTCGGGTCTCGACTTGTCTCCGGAACTGCGGGAGTTGGAGGATCGAATTCTCACTCAGGACGCGTCGCTGGCGGTGGACGTGGCGGTTCCCGAGCGGTTGCGGGGCTATGTGCTGCGGGGCCGGATAGGTGATGGGGCTCACGGGGTTGTGTGGCGGGCAGCTCAGCCGGGGGTGGGACGCGAGGTAGCCATCAAAGCGATCCGGCCGGAGTTGGCCAACCGTCCCGACTTCGTGCGCCGTTTCGAGGCGGAGGCACAGTTGGTGGCGGCCCTGGAGCATCCCCACATCGTGTCTCTGTTCGACTTCTGGCGCGACCCGGACGGCGCCTATCTGGTGATGCCGTATCTGCGGGGCGGGAGCCTGGCCGATCGGCTGGAGAAGGGACCGCTCGACCCGACGATTGCGTTGGGATTGCTGCGGGAGGTTGGGGCGGCACTGATGTACGCCCATCGGCGGGGGGTGGTGCACCGCGATGTCACGCCGCGCAATGTGCTGCTCGACGACGACGGCAATGCCTATCTGGCCGACTTCGGTGTGGCCGGGTTGCTGGGAGAGAAGGCGGCTCAGGGTGTGGAGGGCACACCGTCGGCGGCATATCTGTCACCGGAGTTGCTGGCCGGTGAGGGTGGGTCGCCGGCATCGGACGTGTTCAGCCTCGGCGTCATCGCTGAGGCGGTGTTGAGCGATGGTGAAGTGTCCCCAGCGGTGTCCGCGGTGGCGGCGGGCGCAACCAGACGAGCTCCCGAGGAGCGGTACCCGTCGGTCGATGAGTTCCTCGAGGCGCTCGCCGACGCGACGGGCGGTGCAATCGAGCCGGGCGCAGCACCTCTCGAGTTGCGGAATCCGTATAAGGGTCTGCGGGCGTTTGGAGAAGCCGATGCCGGGGACTTCTTCGGTCGCGACCAGTTGGTCGCGGAGTTGGTCGATGTGGTGGGGCGGCACCGGCTGGTGGGGGTGGTTGGTCCTTCGGGGTGCGGCAAGTCGAGTCTGGTACGTGCCGGGCTGGTACCGAAACTGCGCCGGGGGGCACTGGTGGGTTCTGAGCGGTGGCTGATCACAGACATGTATCCGGGAGCCCGTCCTTTCGCTGAGCTGGCGGCAGCTCTGTTGCAGGTGGCGGTGGAACCTTTGGGTGATCTCGAGACGCGGCTGAGCACCGGGGACTGGGAAGTGCTCACCGCGGAGCTTCTACCGGGGGACGGCGAGTTGCTGCTCGTGGTCGATCAGTTCGAGGAGTTGTTCACGGTGACCACCGACGCTGAGGAGCGGCGTCGTTTCCTCGAGGTGCTGGCAGGGCTGGTGTCCGATCCCCGGCATCGGGTTCGGGTGGTGGCCACGATGCGCGCCGACTTCTACGACAGGCCGCTGGGCTACCCCGAGTATGGCGAGCTGCTGCGACGCGGCTTGGTGTCGATCACGACACCGGGCAAAGACGCCATGCTCGAAGCCACCGCCGGCCCGGCCCGGGCGGAGGGATTGGAAGTCGCCCCAGGGTTGGCGGAGACGGTGGTGGGTGATGTCGCCGATCAACCCGGCGGGCTGCCCCTGTTGGAGTATGCGCTCACCGAACTGTTCCGGCACCGGGACGGCAACCGGCTCACCCCCGAAGGGTACCGCCGCACCGGAGGAGTGCTCGGTGCGTTGGGTACCCGCGCCGAGGAGTTGTACCGGGAGCAACCGGCTTCAGGTCAGGAAGCGGTGCGCCAGGTGCTGCTGCGCCTCGTCAACGTGGCCGAGGGAGCAGAAGACACCCGGCGCCGGGTGTTGCTATCCGAACTTCACGGCCTGGGCATCGATAGCGACACGCTCCAAGGAGTACTCGACTCGTTTGTCAACCATCGCCTGCTCACCCTCGACCGCGATCCGGACTCGCGGGAACCCACCGTGGAGGTGGCCCACGAGGCGCTGCTCGGGCGATGGGAGCGGCTGCGCACGTGGATCGACGACAGACGCGACGATCTGGTGCTGCACCGCCGTCTGGTTGCAGCCGTCGACGAGTGGCGGGCTTCCGGTCACCGAACCGAGTATCTGGTCACCGGGGGAAGGCTCGACCACTTCGAGTCGTTCGCCGCCTCCACCGACCTCGCCATCGGCGCCGAGGAGAGCACATATCTGGCAGAAAGCCGGCGCCACAGCGACGAACTGGCCACCCGCCGGCGGCGCCGACGCCGCAGCATCATGGCCGGGTTTGCGGTGGCCGCCCTCATCGCCGTCATCTTGGCCGTGGTGGCACTGATCGCGCAGCGACGGGCCGAGGACGCCTCTTTCGAGGCCCAGGACAATCAGCAACAGGCGCTCAGGGAGGCAGCCCGGGCCGATGAGCAGGCGGACCTTGCCGAAGCGGAGGCAGTCCGTGCCACTCAGGAGGCAGACCGTGCCAACGAGGAGGCGGACCGTGCCGAGCGTGAGGCGTCGCTGGCGAGGGCTCGAGATCTGGCGTCGAGCGCGGTGCTCGCTGCGGAGTCGGATGCGTTGTTGGCGAAGAACCTGGCCGTGCTGGCGTTCGAGACACTTCCCGATGGAGAGGAACCGGGCCCGGCGCTGGAGTCGGCGCTCCGTGTCGCCAAGTCGGCGGATCGGTCGGCGGGCCGCTACGAGGTACTCGACCACGACGTTGCAGCATATACCTACGCGGATCTATCCCCTGACGGGTCAGCGGTGGCTGTTACCGACGGGCGGCAGTTGGTTGTGTTCGACAGTGCAACGATGGAGGCAGAGCTCTGGTCGTATCGGGCACCGGGACCGGAATCGGAAGGTCTGGCCGCTGTGGCGTACTCGTCGGATGGCGAGTTCATCGTGGTCTCAGTAGTCGACGAGCGGACCTGGGGCTCCTTCCAGGAAGATGCCAGTGATGCGGCCGGTGATCCCGACCCGCGACTGCTCATCTTCGAAGCGGACTCGGGGGAACTGGTACGCACCCAGCCGCTCGAACCTGAAGGTGCGTGTTCCGGCTACATCACCCCTGGTTCGTGGAGATCCGACCTTGGCCTGCTCGGAATCGGAGTGGACAGCTGTGACTCTGGAGGGATTGCGTTCCAGTTTGTCGATACCACCACTTGGGAGGTGGTCTTCCAACACCCGATCCCGCCCAACGAACTCCCATTTGTGATCTTCGGTGGAGAAGGCACCCTGGCGGTCATGACCAGCGGCTACAGCTCTGGGATAGCGAAGTCGTGGCTCATCGACACCGCCGACTGGAGCATCGTCAGAGAACTCAAACATACCCTGGCGGCCTTCTCCCCAAACGGGAAGGAGATAGCGGGTTACCGCCGGGACCGGTTGTACGTCGTGCTGGAGGATGCGATCACCGGCGCCGTGATCGACCGCTTTCCGACCGGCAGCGCCAGAGCCGTGGACCTCCGATTCTCACCGGCGGGTGATGTCCTCGCCGTCGGCACCAAAGCGGATTCGACGCTGCTCTTCGACGTGGAGACGGGGGAGCTGATGGACACGATCCAACCCGCCCCGGCGGTTACCACCAACTTGACCGAGAACTACCTATACGTCGCGGGTAGTGGTGTCGTGTCGAAGTGGGACACAACCGGCATCGGCCTGGGGGACCTCAACACAGTGCCGCTCGGGCTGTGGGTGAACGCCAATTCGATCCGGTGGATATCCGGCGGAACCGTGATGGCCGAAGTCGCGGATGCGACCATCTGGCCCCTGGAATGGTCCCTCTACCCGGTTGATTCGTCCACCGGCGACCTCGGTGAGCCGATTCCCGCCGATGTCTGGAGCGCCACCCCGATTGCCGGGGATCGGGCGGTGATGTTCCGGTACCGCGAAACGGTTCCTGGGGTACAGGAGTACGACTACGGACCCCTCGAGGTGGTCGATCTCTCCACCGGTGACAGCACGGTGATTGCCGGATGCTGGATGGAGGAGCAAGCCGCCCTGGCCCACGAGCCTTGTCCCGACGGTGAACCTCACCCGGCCGGCCTGATCGCGATCCCTGGATCGAGAAACGGGACTGAGTTCATGATCCAGGACGAACAGGGAGCCGCCGGGCCCTTCGCCTCCATCTGGGACTCCTCGACCCTTACCGAGGTTGAACGGGTTCCGCTCGGCGGCCTCGCAAGCTCCGACTGGCCCTGGTGGAAAGCAGTGCTCACCGAGGAGTATCTCGTGTTGATCGGCCACAACGAAAGCATCCACGTGATCGATCGCGTCACGCACGAGGTGCTCTTCGAGGACGCCGTGGCCGGCGCCCGCTTCACCGAGCATGACCGAGCGCGGAATCGTGTCTGGATGACCAACAATCACGACGCGGAGGTCTGGATGATCGACCTCGATACGTTGGAGTTCCGGTCGGTGATCGGGCCTGTGACGGATTTCATCAGGGGCCTGGCAACCTCACCGAGTGGTGAGCTGGTGGCCGTGGGATCAATGGACGGATTCCTGCGGATCTACACCGATGAGGGTGAGCTGCGACACTCCATCCCGCTTCCCAATCCGTCGGATGCATGGTGGCTGGACGAAGAGAACCTGGCGGTAGGTACCGGCAACGGGCCGTGGACCGTCATCACCCTCGACTCCGACCTGCTACTCGACGCCGTCAAGGCCTCTCTGAGGCGGGGGTTCACGGATGACGAATGCTCGCTCTACGAGATCGATCCGTGTCGGAGTCTGGAGGAGTTGCAGGGCAGCTGAGGTCGGACCAGGCGAGGACTCCCATCCCGGAGTTGCGTAGCAACTCCCAAGGAACGCCGGAGTCGTTCCCGTTTACCGATCGGCCCGATGGATCAGCGCGCGCAGCCGCTCGCCGAAGCCGGTAGCCGCCGCCAGCTCGTCGACGCTGATGTCCATCCGGTAGCGCCATTTGTTGTGCCGATTGGCGGGATCGTTGATGCGCTCCGAGGCGACATCATCGCGCCGCAGCTCCGGGTCGGTGGCGAGCAGGTCCGCTATTGGAATGATGCACAACATCGCCGGGGAGACCAGTTGGCGTTCGACGATGGCGCTGATCACCTCCGGGGTTGCTTCGGTTGGTGGCTCTCCGTCGCGGCCCAGAATCGCCTCCCAATAACGTGCCCGGTAATCCGCGTCGGCTTCCCACCATTGGCGCAGCGTTGCGGT
>CAMYIJ010000118.1 GCA_947258375.1 uncultured Acidimicrobiaceae bacterium | reverse complement strand
CGTGTGCCGCCCGCAGCGGGGCCGAGGACGGTGGAGTGGATGGCAATCAGTATCCAGGCGCCGGTCTCCCGATCCCGCTGCATCACGAGCTGCTCGCCATTCCAGGTCTTCAGGAGTTGATCGATCACGGCGCTCCCAGATTCTCCGCCACAATTCGATGATACGCCGGGGGCCGACGGATCACCTGAAGGTGACACGACCGGGTAGGACGGACAGCCACTCGGATTGGTCAGGCTGCAGCTACCCCCTACGCCGGCCGACGACCAAGGCATCCTTGGGTGGCCTACCCCAATGCATGGCTTATCCTGGCAGGGCGATGAGAGAGCGCCTCTCTCAAGCCCACCCGGTGCAACGGCGATGATCAACTAGACCATGGCAACTCCTGACAAGCCCGAGACCTTGTTCAGTCCGAGCGAGCCCGATCGCCCGTTGCTCGAGCAAACCGGCTGGTGGATCGTCGCCGGCGTCGTGCTGTGCGCGTTCACTCTCAATCGCGGCCTCCGGCCTCTCTGGATCGCTGGGATCGCGATCGGCGCGGTAACCCTCCTGCTGGCGGTGTGGAATCCCCCATTGCTCGCCGCCGTAGCTGCACGCCGCGAGCGAGCCACCTGGTTCCTCTCCCGGGCATTCGTCATCATCATCGCAGCGGGTGTCATAGCGACGACTCTCACCACGCCGCAGACTACGGAGCCGACCTGCCCAGAGCAGGTCCACTACGACGGCTATGGACCGCTGGTTCACGCCCGGCTCCGCGGCGACACCATGGTCTGCGTCTACCACACGGATACGAGCGGGCAACTGTGAGCACTGAGGCGACACCCGGTGCCCGGCCAAAGCCGCTGACGACGCTGGTGAACATCGCCGCCATCCTGCTAGTCGTCGTCGCAGGTGCCTCCCTGGCCCTGGCCCAGCCCAGCGAAGTGGAGGTGTGCGCCGAAACGATTGCCGCAGCGAAGTTGTGCCCGGAAACCTCCGCTGCCATGGACAGCCATGTCGTCACAGGAGATCTGATGCTGACCGAGGATCACGACGGCCCAATCTCGATAGGCGCCGATGGAGTGAGTCTGGACTGCGCCGGTCACGAAGTGACCGGGACCGGCCCGTTCGGAATCGAGGTCCGTAACCGGTCGCGGGTCAGAGTCGAGAACTGCACGGTACGCGGCTTCGACGTTGGCATCGAGGTACTCAGAACCACGGCAACCACGATCAAGGGCAATACCACCA
Organism: uncultured Acidimicrobiaceae bacterium; assembly: GCA_947258375.1. GTDB lineage: Bacteria > Actinomycetota > Acidimicrobiia > Spongiisociales > UBA5794 > JAHEJX01. Next base: position 7,710 of record CAMYIJ010000118.1, on the reverse strand, counting down.
CCGCCAACGACACCGGATTCTCACTGTCGGGGTCCAGAGACATCCGGTTGATCGGCAACATCGCCGAACTCAATGGCACGGGGTTCCGGTTGGAGGAGTCGGATTCCAACACGCTGAAGAAGAACTCGACGACCCGCGGGCTTACTGGCATCTGGTTGGCGAGCTCGAACCGCAACACCGTCACCGACAATGAGATCACCGATGCCCTCACCGGAATCAAACTGGGCAAGGGCAAGTCCAACAAGCTCCGCCGCAACGAAGTCACCGGCGGCGGAATCAAGATCGCCGGTTCACAGAACACGCTGACCAACAACCGCATCAGCGGAGTCGCTGGAACCGGCATCCACGTTCGCGGCGCCCGCCACGTCCTCAGAGGCAATCACGTCGATGCCGGCCAGCATGGAATCGACGTTGCCGGCTCCGGCAGTGTGATTTCCGAGAGTGTTGTCACCGGTGCTCAGGTGGGGTATCGGATCGCAACCTCGGGCGCCACATTCGAGGCGAACCGCGCCGAGCAGGCTTTCATCGGATTCCAAATCCGGGAGAGCACCCGCAACAGCACGTTCGCGGGCAACGGGGCGATGCACGCCGACCGGCCCATCTCGGGAGCAATGGTGACCTTTGCCAACTCCTTCGCGGACGGTGTCGCGCTCGGCCTCGGCACACCGCGGGTCGTGTCTCGAGATCTCACTCTCAACGCCGACCACGAGGGAGCAATCATCGTCGATACCGACGGGATCACTCTCGACTGCGCGGGACACAAGATCATTCCTGCGCGCGGGCTGAGCCAGGCCACGGTCGGCATCTTGCTGCAGCACCGCAAAGACGTGACCGTCAAGAACTGTGACATGGGCCACCACACACTCGGGATCGGCCTGTGGCACTCCGCCGGCAACACGCTGAGTGGAAACACGGGGACGATCCAGATCGAGCATGGCGCCGGGAATCGAGTGATCGAGAACACGACAACCTCGCTGGCTCTCGACCGAACGGACGGCACCGTCATCGAACAAAACCGCGTCGAGGGCGAACCCGGGATCTTGGTGCGACGTGCAGCCGGCACCATCGTTAGAACCAACACGGTGGTCGGCGGGGGCCGCATCTTTCTCGATCGCTCCGAGGAGAGCACCGTCGCGGACAACCACGTGGTCTCGGGCGAGATCGCACTGGGGCAATCCACCGGCAACACCGTTTCAGACAACACGGTGACAAAGGGCAAGCGCGCATTCATGTTCCGCAATCAATCCAGCGGGAACACTGTCATCGGCAATATCGCCCGGACCAACGGAACGGGCTTCTTCATCGAGGCGTCACACGACAACACCTTCACGAACAACACGGCCAGGCTGGGCAACATCGGATTCCGCATCCGCAACGCCCACGACAACACTTTCGAAGCGAACGACGCGGCGAGCAACGACAGCGCGCTCGAGCTCAGCGAGACCCAGCACACCTACGGCAACACGTTTGTCGACAACATCGGTATGTGACGGCCGCCGCCCGAGCGCGCTGGACCGGGCCTAGCGGTGTTTGATCGGCTCGCCCTGTGAGGGGTGTTCCCCAGGCCTAGAGGCGCCGATGGTCTAGAGAGATGCCCGCCATCACCGCAAGGTGGCGATATGTACGAGTGGATCTTCACCATCGGGCCGGCCTCGCCCGACTTGGGACCCATGGCGATATTCAACATGGGACCAGGAGAGATAGTCGTCGATGCCGAAGCCAAGGACGTCTTCCCAATGCCCGACGTCCACCCTCACCCTTTCAAGGGAGAAACATGGGAGTCCGTGGGCCGGGACATGGGCCACAAGACCCGCCTCGCCACACCCAACCAACAACGAGCCATCAGGATCCGCGACACCGGCTGCATCGTCCCCAGCTGCGACCGCCCCGCACAATGGTGCGACATCCACCACATCAAACCCTACGCCCGCGGCGGCGAAACCAGCATCAACAACATGGTGTGCCTATGCCGCCGCCACCACACCCTCATCCACAACTCGAAATGGACCATCCAACCCAACCCCGACGGCACCTTCACCGTACGCCACCCCATCCGGGCCCCATAGAAGCGGCTAGCCATCGCCGCGACTGTGGTACTTGAAGAGAGCTTCTCGAGCCAGCCTCGCCGGCCGCGGCGTCGGACCATGCGCCACCAGCCTCGGTACCGAAGAGGCCGTCCCGGCCCGCCAGACCGCCGCGTGGGCGGCTGCGGTCGGAATCGCGGAGATAGTGGCGACGGCTTCGGCGGCCGCCGTCACAGTATTCGAGGCTGCTGCGCTGCGCGAGTCAGGAGGGCTCTACATCTCTTGGCCGGGGCCGCTGAGGCATCCCGGCCGGGCTGCTCAGCGGATTGGCGCAGGGCGCCAGTGCTCGCGCGTCGCCTCCGGTCCCGGAGTCGGAGGCATCAAGCCCGTTCGAGGTCCGGCTGGTCGCTGATCGACGGCGGAAGATGCGAGCCGGCGCGCACTCCACCGACGGCGACGGGATGAGCGATCAATTCGCGCAGTCGCCCATTGAGGTCAGCGGCATCGTGGTCGGTCTGGTCGCGCAACGACTCGAGCCGGCGAGCCACCCGCGGCGGCGGCCCGGCAGTCAGGGCTTTCTCGATAGAGCGGCGCAGCCTGCGGTTGGCCCTGAGGCAAGCTGCCAGCGACCCGATCTCCGTTGCTGTGCGAATCTCATCAGGGAATACATCGGACGCGGCCGGTACATCGGTCTCTGTCATCGGAGATGGGTTGAGACGCTCCAATTCGGTGACGGCAGCGCGGCGGCGCCTGGCAAGTCGGCGAAGCCGCATCGCCACCCGCCTGTCACCCGAGCGCTGTGCGGCACGACGCAACGTGAGGCGACTCTGGGTCAGCGCCACCAGCACGGCGCTGACTTGGCGAGCCCATTTCGGGCGACTCTGCGAACTCGAAGTTGAAGATGACATGTGCGCCGGGAACCTTCCTTTCATTCTGTTGCGGCTTTCGCCGACTCTGTTCGAGACGCTGCCGAGTCGGTTTGCGGGCAGTCATCACATCTGCCGAGATACGTCACCGCGGTCCTGATGAGGGCGCCCGGCAGCGGCGGGATGACCCCGCCGTAACGGGGCACATTGACGACCAGCCGACAGCCCACACACCAGAAGTGGTCGTGAGCACCGGTATCGTGCTCGAAACGCGTCGGGCCCGGCAGCGTGTCAACCCGCCCGATCAGAGCGGCCGCGGCAAGAGTCCCGAGCACGTTGTTCACCGAGGAACGTGGTAGGGCGATCTGCCGACGGATGAGCTCTTGCCTGACCTCCTCGGCCGAGAGGTGCTCACCGGCTGTGGAAACCACCTCGTATACGGCTCGCCGGGGAAGGGTGGCTCTCATGCCGGCCTCGCGCAGCAGCGAATCGATAGATGACGCAGGAGCATGTGGTGATTGCAACAGCAGAGTCTCACCTCGTTGACTTAATTGGACAGTGACCATTATAGGACGGCGCCCAGAAACGGTCAAGAACCTTTGTCATGCAGGGCCGGTCCCGTCTCTAGCAAGTGACGTGGAGGACCGCTGCGACGTCGTCATCTCCCAGGGATCGCAGCAGCGCGCAAGCCTCGGAGGTCGGGAGCGCCACCAGCTCGACATCTCGCGCTCGGGCCTCAGCCCACACATCATCGGTAATGGGGAGCGATCCGCTGTAGCCGGTGCCGATGACGAGCTTCGGGCTTGACCAGGGAAGATCCTCCGCCACCGTCAGCGGGGTGTGCCCGTATTCACCGCGGCGGGTCTTCGATGGCCCCTTCTTGCGGGGCCGCAGCTCTCCGCTCTCCACGATCATGTCGCGGTCGAAGCGCCCGCCGTCGATGACGACGGTTCCGAACCCCGGGTATTCAACGTCCATACCCCGAACCATACGCTTCCGGTCGACTGCGGGCCGGGCCCTAGAAAGCCTCGACCGCGCTAGGACAGGCCGGGGGCCGAGGCCGGCCGGGGGCCGAAGCCAGCCCGCGGCCCGGCCGCTCTCACCTTGAGCTCAGTCTGTAGGAATAGAGCTGCTTGCCCCACACCATGCCGGCCAGGGCGGCGCGCTGCACCCGGCGCTCCTCGTCGGTCGCACCCGCCGGGTGCACCGTGCCGTAGAAGCGGTCCGCTTCTTGGCGCCGAGCAGCCGTCCACGACGCCCGGGCACGGTTCGAGTAGCGCTGCCGCACCGGCACGGGATCAGGCGTGTCCCAGTTCCTCCAGCCGTTGCGTTGCGGCGGCACCTTCACGCTGGAGCGCACTGCAATCACGGCCGGCCTCGATGAGCTCATCGGTCAGCGCATCGATGGCATCCACCATTGCACGAAGCACGATCGGCTGATCACGGGCGGCAGCCCGGATCTGTCCCAGTGAGTCCGCAACGTATTCGGCCGTCGTGCGAGCCTCCGGAGTCAGGAGGCGAGCACCGTTGTCTGCTGTGAAGCTGCGAACTCGTGACCCCGAGAGGTGCGCGGCGCGGAGCCCGACCATGAGGTGGCGCACCACGTCGGCCGCCGTGGCTGGGTCGTTGATCCCCGGCGAAAGCGCCCGCAGCGCAACGTCCGCCAGCTGGCGAATGCCCAAGCCGGGGTCCTGGTCAACCGTGCGGGTTTCGCCGATGGCGATCGCGGCACGAACCTCCTTGGGGACCGGCTCGTCGCTCCACACCGTCACCAGACGGGCACCCTCGCCAACGAAGTCGCCGGTCCAGATGTCGAGACGGGCCACGGCACCTGGCGGCAGGTGTTCGAGGAGCTCGAGAACATCGACCTCCTGGACGAAGCCGGTGTCCGTCGAACGCAGGCACGTCGCCGGCGAGGCGGGAACCTGCCACGCCTCGTCCGACTCGGGCGAATCAGCTCTCTCTGCACGAAAACCATCGCCGACTCGAAGACTGATGCGCCGGATCGTGTCGTCAATCCGGACCCGACGTGTCACGTGATCGATGAATCCGACGATCGAGGTGGCGCTGGCGACCCCCAGCACGACGGCGAGAGTGACGGTCCAGTTCGGAGAATTCGAATCGCGGCCCGGGGCGTCGACTGTGGCCAGAGAAACGAGCGAAAAGGTGAACGTCCCCATCACCAGTGCGATGGTCCACTGCTGAAATCGATCACGCAGAACCTCCTGGACGATGCGCGGCGAGTACTGAGTCGCCGCCATCTGCACTGTGACTGCGGTGAAGGAGAAGACGAGGGCGGCCACCGTGATGATCGAGCCCGCAACTGTGGCGAGCAGTGTTCGGGCAGAGTCCGTACCGGAGCCGATCAGGAAGGCAGGAATGAAGGAGCTCCGGTCGAGATTGTGGGCGACTGCGACGAGGCCGACGCTGAGCACTATGCCGACAGCCGGCACGAGGAACTGACTGTCCCGGATCCGCTCGATGACGTTCCGAACGTTCATGAATCACTCCTCGAGTGGGCAATCGCGTGATCGAGTATGGCGCGCCGGAGGGCTCATGGAAGCCCATGGGCCCTCCCGGCTGCTGCGACTTTGTTAGCTCGACTCGGGGTAGGTCAGCGGGATGCTCACCATCAGCCCGTTGTCGTTCGGGTGGAACACCTCGAGCAGCATCTCGATGCAGCACTCGATGGTGAACCCCAGCCTGACGTCAAACGCGCCGCGGGCGGTTTCGAGCGAGCCCTGGGCGATGGGTTGACCACCGGCGAGGAGGCGATAGCCGACGAACTCTGTAGAGCTCCGGCCGGAGATCAGCGACAGGTCCGGGAACAGGTCACCAGGCCGTGGCGTATCGACCACCAGCATCGCATCGACCACGGAGGGCTGGGTGGTGGCGACTGGACTTGTCGTCGGCGCGGCGGCATCGGGCTCGACGACCTCGAAGGGCCAGCCGAGCTCGAAGCGTTCGCCGTCGCGGATTGCCAGCAGCGCCAGGTTGTAGGCGCCGCGAGGGGTGTCGTCGTCGACGGCGAGGGCTAGCCGCATCATGCCTCCGGGAGCATGGGTGATTGTCGCGGTGACTCCCGGCGGAGCGGAGACGACACTGAGCTCGGTATCTGCCGTCGCCGGGACGGCAACCTCGAAAGTGGAGCCGGCCTGGATGTCGGCCGTGATCGCCAGGCCCAGCGACTCGATGTCCGGGGCTGCGGACGGTGAACAAGCCGCCATGAAGACGGCCGGGGCGGCAACGACGACGAGAGCTCGCCGCCACATGCGCGTTGATCTGGTTGTCTGCATTGTCTTTCTTCTGGATGTTTGAGTCCGGGGAATTGGAGAGGCGCCTCCTACGGGGGAGGCGCCTCTCCATCGCAGTGTTCGGCCTGGTTGGAATCAGGCCTTGGCTGCGGATTTGCGGGAGCGGGCGGCGCGGTTGACCGTCTTCTTGGTGGACGCAACCCGTTGAGCCACGTAGTTGGGTCCGTTGACGGGCCGACCCGGCTTCTGCTTCGGGGCAACGGCGTGCGCCTGCCACACCTTGGTGACCCGCGCCGGTCGAGCACGGTTCATCGCGCCGGCCTTGGCGGAGGAAGCGACGTCCGGTGCTTCTGCTTCTGGGGACGACGGCCCTGTGATCCGCCACGACCCTCCTCGAAGCGCGTCTTGCGTCGCATTCGAACGAGATTCGTGTCGTCCTCAAAGCCGTCTTCCCACCAGTGAGCGCCGGCGCAGACCGGCGTCCAGCTACGGGACATGGGTGAACTCCGGATTGATCGCGTTCTCGCCGCGCACGGCTGCCTCGATACGGTGCAGCGACGAGATGACCTCGGCGCCGAACCAGATCAGGCCACCGATGAAGACCAACGGCACCAGAGCCACAAATATGTCAGACATTGCGACTGACTTGCTCCTCCCCCTCCGCAGAGGGCTAAGTAGATAATGTGCGAATCTTGCTTGAGAGAAAGCTATTTGTCAAGATACTTTATGAGAAGATATCCTGGCAGTATGAAAGACTCCGTAGACGACTTGATCGAGTCATGGCACGCGGTGCGCCCCGACCTCGACACCACTCCGCTGAAGGCAATTGCGCGCATCCTGCGGGCGGCCCAGATCATCCAACCCCAGCTCGATGCAGTCATCGCCTCGGAACCGGAACTGAGCCACAAGGGAGATCTCGACACGCTGACAGCAGTGCGCCGCGCCGGATCCGACGCGGCGCTGAGCCCAACCACTCTCGCCCAGGCCGGACAACTGACATCGGGCGGAATGACCAACCGCCTCGACAGGCTCGAAGCCGCCGGCCTCATCGCCCGCCGGCCCAACGTGCAGGATCGGCGGAGCGTCCTCGTGTCGCTGACCGCAAAGGGTGAGGCCCTCGCCGATGACGCATTCGCAGCCAGCCTCGAGGCGCAGCGCCGGCTCATGGAGCGCTTGTCCCCCTCGCGACAACGGGCGATAGCCGAGGCCGTGCGACCCCTGCTGGTAGCGATGGGTGACAAACCCTTCGAGATCTATCCGGACTGAGATTCGCTCGCCTCGGCCAAACGGAGTTCGGCCATGCGACGAGCGGCGACGTCGGTGGTGATCTGCTCCGTCGCGGCCGTCTCGAAGACCTCGTGCAGGGTGCGTTCGACGTAATCGCGGACATCGTTGGCCGCCTGCTCCGGTGTCCACCCCAGCGCTTCGATGCCCGGTATCGCCATCGCCCCGCCGACGTTGGCGACAAAATCGGGGGCGTACAGGATGCCCCGCTGTCGCAGACGCTCGGCGTCGGCCGGAGTGGCGAGCTGGTTGTTGGCGCTGCCGGCGACGGCGCGGCACCGC
>CAMYIJ010000117.1 GCA_947258375.1 uncultured Acidimicrobiaceae bacterium | reverse complement strand
GCATCCTCAATAGGCGTCCCATGTGCCACCTCTCCTCGGAAGCTCACACCCATCTCGTCGGGATCGACCTTTTCGTCAACGGGCATCGAAAGACCACCGGTGCGGGTGGCGTCGGCCGCGGCCACCGTCTCGTTCTCGAGAGCCGTCACCGGCACCGTGACCAGGCCCTCAACCAGAGCGCGCGTCACTGCGCCGAGTGGCAGGTTGAGCGCCCTGGTCTGCATCCCAAGACCCGCACTCATCCTGGGATTCAGCTCGGTGGGCCGGAACCCCTCGGCGGTGCACACGCCGTCGATCGAGAACGGGCCGAGGTAGCCAACCGATGTGGCGAGCAATTTGGCCGTCCGGCGGGCCCCTGCGCGCATCTCTTCGCGGATGCGCTGCGGTGGGTCCCAGAACGTCGCCATTCCGCCGTACTGGAGGGTGCGGTCGAGTGTGCGGAGGACGATCATCTCCACCGGCCGGAACGTGGCTATGCCGTCGTCGGCAACGAAGCCGTGGATCGAGCACGGGATGCCGTCGAGAAACGGCATCACTCTCACCGAGTGGGCTCGATCGCGGAACCAGGCTGCGGCAGCCGCGGCGCCCGGGACGTCGGAAACCCACCGCGTGTAGGCGGCTCCCCCATGCCAGCCCTCCCGGTTGTCGGCGGCCCAAACGGTCCCTTCCGCCGTCGCCAGATCGGCCGCCAGCGCAGCTGCCTCCGCGACCGGCACGACCGCCGACGGAGCCCGCGGCACTCCGGCACGGTCCCACAATCCGTCGATGACCGTCTTGTCTTCGAGCGCCACCCACTCGGGCCGGCGAGCACCGAACACGCGCCGCCCGGCAACGTGGCTGCTCTCCGTGAAGGACTCGACGATGGCAAGGGCGCGGCCGTCCGGGTCGTATCGCTCAACGGCAGCCCGGGTCGCAACACTCGGATCGGTGACCGATTCGGTGAAGTTGCGAATGCCGGCCATCATCGTGTCCCCGGTTGCGCCTGTGTAGTGGATCGGCGCATCCGGCAGGGTCCCCGCTCCGGCGGCAGCCGACAGAACCAGGATGTTCTCGGCACCCCACTCCTGGAGGTCCTGCACGAAGCTGGTCGCTGCTGCCGCCGCGCCGACGGCCACAATCCACTTCCGGCCGCTGTACGCCCGAGCGGTCTGCGCAACGACATTGTCTAGAGCCATTCGCACAAGCGTAATCAACGGCCCAGGAGCGCCAGGACCTCCTCGTCGGCAGTCTGGGTGAAGTCGGCGTAGTGCTGTCCGATCGCCATGAGGGAACGGGGCGCGGACAGACATACGACCTCCTCGACCAGCTCCTCGAGGTCACGAATCGTCGATGGAGCCCCGACCGGGACGGCAACGACGATCGCCCCAGCCCCCAGATGCCGCAGCGTGTCGATCGCCGCTTTGGCGGTGCCGCCGGTTGCCAGCCCGTCGTCAACCAGGACGATCGTTCGACCTGTGACATCGATCGGGTCGGTGCCTCCTCGGTAGAGATCGCGGCGCCGGCCCAGCTCGGCCCGGCTCAGGTCGATAGTCGGCTGCAGGTCCTCCCTGGTCACCCTGAGCCGGTTCATGAGGGGCTCGTTGAGGAGCAGCACCCCTCCTTCGGCGATCGCCCCGAGACCTAGTTCCGGTTGTCCGGGGGCGCCGATCTTGCGCACAACCAGGATGTCGAGGTCGGCGTCGAGCGCCCCGGCCACCACAGCTGCGACGACAACGCCTCCTCGCGGTAGCCCGATGACCAGCGGGTCACGATCGCGAAGATGACCGAGGGCCGCGGCGAGTTGGTGCCCGGCGTCCTTGCGGTCGGCGAATGCCCGGGGTGCGAACTTCACACCCCAAGCGTAGCGACCGTGTCTCGGCAGCCGATGGCTACTCCGTCCGCCGCTCTGCTACGGGGATAGCCAAATCGCCGAACTGGTCCGGGACCAGGCTACGACCGCTGCCGAGAGCCGAGGCCGCCGCGACGGCGCTCTTGCCGAACTTGCTGCGGAGTTCGTCGATGGCCTCATCCAGGCGATCCCGGGCCAGTGCCGCCGCAGAACCCGACCGCCAGACGTCCTCGACATCGGCGCGCACCGTCCGCCGGTCGAGCAGCGGGAGCTCGAGCTGGAGATGGGGCGAGTGCACCAGTTTGGAGACGGAGATTCCGAGGAGGCTGAGCCCGCGGCCTTCCGATGCCTCCGCCAGCGCAGTCTCCACCAGGTGGTCGGCGACGCGGTATAGCGCCTCGGTACTGGCCACCGGGGCCCGCAGTGTTGTGCTGCGCGTCACCGACTGCAGGTCGTTGAAGCGCACCCGGGCCGTGATGGTCCGGCCGGCCCGTTGCTTCTTGCGGAGGCGGCTACCCACCCTGTCGGCGATCGCCATGAGGATGGCACGATGCTTTGCGCGGTCCTTCACGTCTCCCCCAAAGGCGCGCTGGGCGCCCACGGAGCCGGCACCGCGATGGCGCTCGACGTGACGGCGGTCCCGATTCCACGCCAGGTCGTGAAGGTGGGCGCCGGCCGCCGGACCCAGCCGCGATTCCAGCCAGCCGGGCTTGGCGGCAGCCAGCTCGGCGACCGTGTCAATGCCCATTTCTTTGAGCAGTTCAGCCGTCTTGACGCCGACTCCCCAGATGGCGCGCACCGGGAGCGGATGGAGGAACTCGAGCTCGTGAGCCGGATCGACCACGAGCAAGCCGTCGGGCTTGGCGGCCTGCGAGGCGACCTTGGCGAGGAACTTGGTACGAGCGATACCGATCGAGATCGGTAACCCTGTCTCCGCTTGCACGTCCGCTCGAATCGACGCCGCGATCGTTGGCGCCGGCCCGAACAGATGCCCTGCCCCCGCCACATCCAGGAACGCCTCGTCGATCGAGATCTGCTCGATGAAAGGCGTGTAGGTGCGACAGATCTCGAATACCCGATCGGACAGCTCGATGTAGTCCTCAAACGACCCGCCGACCACGATCAGCCGCGGGCATAGCTCCCGCGCCTGCCTGATCCCCATCGGCGCATTGACACCGTAAGCCCGCGCCTCGTAGCTCGCCGAAACGATCACCCCGCCGCCAACGGCGACCGGCTTGCCGACGAGATCGGGACGCTTCAGCCGCTCAACCGACACATAGAACGCGTCCAGATCCGCGTGCAGGATCGAAGCGGCCGTGCCGTCGCTCGGCGCCCTGTCCTCCATGCCGAACATAGTGAACCCCGGGTGTGACAGATTCGGGCTGCCTAACCTCACCGCATGCCGATGAACGAACACCGGGCCGACAACCGGGCCAACTGGGACGACCGGGTCGCCGGCCACATCGAGGGATATCGCGTCGATCGCTACATCAACGACCCGGCCCACATGTCGAACATCGTCATGTTCGACCAGGAGCGCCTCGGTGATCTCACCGGTACGACCGCGCTCCACCTCCAGTGCCACATCGGCACCGACACCATCACGCTGGCAAGGCTCGGCGCCGACGTGGCGGGCATCGACTTCGCCCCCAAAGCGATCGCCGCCGCCGAGGACATGTTCGCCAGGAGCAATACACCGGGCCGGTTCATCGTTTCCGAGTTGTACGACGCGCCGAAGGCGCTCGATGAGCAGTTCGACCTGGTTTACACCGGCGTCGGCGCCCTCAACTGGCTCTCCGACATCGACGGTTGGGCCGGCGTTGTGGATCACTTCGTCAAACCGGGTGGCCGGCTGCTCATCACCGAAGGGCACCCGGTGGCGTGGGCGCTCGACCAGGATCGGGAGGACCGCCTGCTCGTGCTCGACTTCCCGTATTTCGAGGGCCGTATGCAAACCTGGGACGAGGACACTTCTTACCTCGGCGGCGCCAAACTGACCGCAACAACGTCTCACGAGTGGAACCACGGGCTCGGCGAGATCTTCACCGCGCTGCTGGACCGCGGTTTTATCATCAACACATTCGTCGAGCACACCGTGCTGGCATGGAAGATGCACAGCTGGATGGAAGAGACCGAAGACGGCTGGTTCCGTTTCCCAGAAGAAGTGCGCGACCAGGTGCCCCTGATGTACACGCTGGTCGCCGAGAACCCGGCGGGTTAGCCCCTACAGCTTCGAACGTTCCGTCACGACGGCCCCCGCCCACCAGATACCGAATGTTTCGCCCGCATTGTCCTAGACTGTCGAATAATCTAATGTGGTGTGACAATAGGGCCGAAGGTCCATACTCAATGAGGGAACTCCAGTGGTAGAGTCTTCAGTACAGGCGAGTCTCGATGAGACCGACAGGGCGATACTGCGCATGCTCCAGGCCGACGGCCGGGTGAGCAATGCAGAGATCGCCCGTCGTGTCGAACTCTCCGCCCCGGCAACTCACGCCCGCGTGAGGCGGCTCGAGGAAACCGGGGTGATCGGGCAGTACACGACGCTGCTCGACCGGGAGACGATCGGCTTCGACATGGTGTGTTTCATCGGCGTCTCGCTCCAGCTGCATCAGTTCGAAGCGATCGTTCGCTTCAAGGAGCTGGTGCTGGAAATGCCGGAAGTGTTGGAGTGTCATCACACAACTGGAGAGTTCGACTACCTGCTGAAGGCGGTCTTCCGCAATCGCGACGAGCTCCATCGGTTCGTAGTGGATCGACTGACCCCGATACCCGGAATGGCACGAATCAACACCAGCCTGGTGCTGACAGAAATCAAGGCCACCACTCAATTGCCCATCGAGTAGACCTCGGGCGGCTGGCGGGCCGGGAGGAAGTGAGATGAGCGAGCACACCGACGGAGTTGCCGAGTACGTTGCGCGCGGCGAGGCCATGGCAGCCGCCGAAGCCCACCGGCGTTCCGTCATGCGCACGAAGAAGTTCGACACGATCGCGGTCCACGGCATCTACGACATGCAGGCCGCCGCGGCCAACCAGGGGAGCATCGTCGAACCCGGGTTCTTCAGCTCGGCGCAGCACTTCGAGAACAGCGACCACATGGAGGCCGCCCTCGCCTACCTGATGCCGGCCTGGGTCTACTCGCGAATCGCCAACCCCACCGTGCACTACCTCGAAGAGACCCTGGCCCTGCTCGAGGGATACGGCTTCGATGGGGAGGTGTCGGCCACGACTACCGCCTCCGGCATGTCGGCGGTGTTCATGGCGACCAACCCGTTCCTGGAGAAACCGACCGCCGGAATGAACATCGTCGCAAGCGCCCGCTGCTACGGCGGCACATTCATGCTGTTCAATGAGCGCTACGGCGCAGAGCGCGGCATCGATGTGCGCTGGGTCTCCGACCCCCTCGACCTCGACGAGTGGGCCGGCAAGATCGACGGTGAGACCCGCTTTGTGTTCGGAGAGACTCCCTCGAACCCGGTCCTCAGCGTCATGGACATCGCCGCGGTTTCCGAGATTGCCCACGACGCCGGCCTGCCGCTGATCATCGACAGCACCGTGGCGACACCGGCGCTGATGCGTCCGCTCACCATTGGTGCCGACATCGTGATCCACTCGACGACCAAGTCGATGACGGCGAGCGGCTTCGCCATCGGCGGCACCATAATCGCCCGCCACGGCATCACCACCGGGATCGGCCCCGAGATGATGCGCGACAACTTCGCCCTCTATGTGAAGCTGCTCCCCGGCCGCGATCACGGCCCCGGCCTCAGCCCCTTCAATGCACTGATGACCATCAGCGACCTGCGCACCTTGCGTCACCGTATGGATTCGATGAGCAGCTCCGCCATGCAGGTGGCCCAGTACCTCGAAGGCCACGGGCAAGTCGACCGTGTCGCGTACCCGGGCCTCGCTTCCATGCCGGGCCACGACATCGCGGCGCGCACGATGTGGCTGGCGGATGGCGCCGATGACTACGGCCGCGACGTCAACCGATACGGCCACCTCCTGTCGTTCGAGGTGAAGGGTGGCGCCGCAGCAGCCCGGAAGGTCTTCGATGGCTTCGAGATGATCTGGCGAGCCACCGACCTCGGACGGATCAAGAGCGTCGCCACCATCCCGGCAATCTCGACCCACCAGCAACAGGGCGACGAGGGCCGGGAGTTGGCCTCCCTGCCGCCGAACCTCATCCGGCTCAACGTTGGCGGCGAACACCCCAACGACATCATCGCCGACATCGAACGGGCGCTCGGCGTGCTGGAGGGAAACCCGACGTACCGGGTGACGAGCGGCGGCTAGATCGCAGCGATGTTCCGCGGGAAGGGACCCTCGAGCGGTGGGGCGTCGAGCTCTTCGGCAAAGCGACGGCCATCCCACACAGCCGAAGCGATAGTGCCGGGGCTGAAGGCGTCGCCGACGGCTACGACCGACGCAGCCTGTTGCGCGACGAGCTCCAGATAGAGGGCGTCGTTCGGTAGGCGGCTGGTAACTAGGACCGCAGCCTGACATGCGACCTCGCGGGGCTGTGCGGTGTAGACAGAGCGCAGGACGAGTCCGGCCGGATCGGTGTGATCGAGTTCGTGCGCCGTCACGATCTCAACCCCGAGATCGAGGAGCCGGCCCTGGATGCGGTGCTGCTCCATCGTGTTGTGCGCCCAATTCGACGCGTCGGCCGCCGGCGTCACCAGTGTCACCTCCAGGCCTTCCCGCACGAGAAGCTCGGCCAGCACTCCCCCCATGTAGTAGTGATCGTCGTCATAGATCGCCACCGTGCGGCCGGTTGGCCCGGAGCCGGCGAGCAGGTCGTCGGGGGTCAGAATCTCCAGGCCGGGGGGATGCTCGAGCGGACGGCTGATCGTGCGGCCCACGCCGTCGTGTCGCCACGTCGCCCCGGTGGCCACGGCGATGTGGTCGAACTCGTAGGTGAGTATCTCATCAGCCGTCATGGAGCTCTCGAAGTAGTAGGCGACGTTGTCCAGGCGGTCGAGTTGGTCGCGCCGGTAGTCGCGTACCCGGATCCATTCCGCCAGCCCCGGGAGCCGGGCCTCTTTGGCGACCCGTCCTCCGAGCTCCCGGGACGCCTCGATCAAAACGACCTCATAGCCGCGGCGCCCGGCGCTCATGGCGGCCTCCATGCCGGCGGGCCCACCCCCGACCACGAGGACCCTGGCGGCATCTCCCTTGCGACGGAGGGTCTCGGGGTGCCAACCGCGGCGCCACTCCTCCCCCATCGCCGGGTTCTGCGTGCACCGGATAGGGGACATCGTCCAGTCGCCGGCCACACAGATGTTGCAACCGATGCACTCCCGGATCTCGTTGGCCCGCCCCTCCTCGATCTTGTTGGGAAGAAACGGATCGGCAATCGATGGCCGGGCAGCGCCGATGAAGTCGAGCACTCCCTGGTTCACCATCCGCACCATCGTGTCGGGCGAGGTGAACCGGCCGACACCGATGACCGGCTTCGCGGTGAGCTCCTTCAGTCCGCGCAGGAGGTCCTCGCGGTTGTTCTCGGGACCGAAACGGGAGGTAACCGAGTCGTCCTCCCAGGGCCCGGCAACGAAGTCCCAGACGTCCGGTAGCTCACCGATCAACGACATCAGCTCGTCCATATCGTCCCGCCTGAGCCCGCGATCGCCGATCAGCTCGTCGATGGCAAGGCGGCAGGCGACTCCGGCCCGGCCGTCGACCTCCTCGAACGTGTCCTCGAGCACTTCCCGCAACAAACGGGCCCGGTTCTCCAGGGAGCCGCCGTACTCGTCGGTGCGGTCGTTGTATTGCGGGGACAGGAAGTGCTGCAACGTCGTGCCGTTGTGTCCGGCGTATACGTAGACGATGTCGTACCCGGCTTCGAGCGACCGGGCCACCGCCTGGCGATGCCATCGCCGCAGATCGACGATGTCGGACTTGTCCATACGGCGCGCCTGGATCGGCGAGATGTCGCCGGCGACGGCCCGATGGGACGGCCCCATCGGCGGGATCCGCGTGTAGAAGTTGCCGGCCCACATGCCGTTGTGCACGAGCTGGATCGCGGCGAGTGCGCCGTGCTCGTGGATGGCGTCGGTGACGAGGGCGTGAGCCGGGATGTCGCGGTCGTCCCATATGCGGCCTTCGATGGCGGGAGAGATGTCACTCGTGTGATGTATCTCGGTTTCCTCGGTGGCGACGACGGCCCACCCACCCTCGGCCTTGATGCCGCGCATCGCGGCCAACGCGGAAGGATCGCGGTAGCCCATGCCGTTGCAGTGGGGAACCTGGAAGAACCGGTTGCGGGCCGTCACAGGGCCGATCGCCACCGGGTCGAAGAGAATGTCGTAGCGAGGGTCACGGGTCGGCATGGTGTCGGACCAAGGTACTACGCGACCTGGTCGGAACCGCGATCGATACACTCTGCCTGTGTCGTACTTGGCCGGGTTGGGAAGGGCGCGCTGCGCAGTATTGGGATTGATCGTCGCCGTTGTTATGACGCTGGATTGGCCCTACAACGTCATGAGGCGCCTTCTGATGGGGCAGCCTGACGGAGCGGTCTTCCTGCCCGGCACTATGTACCCCGGGCACGACACTCGAATCTTGGGGGTCGTGCTGGGCATTGCCATTACGGCGGCCGCCTGCCGGTTGTATCCTCGAATCCCGGGTCGTGCGCCGACGAAAGCGGTCTTTTCGCTCACAGCCGGCGCCGTGGTCGCTGTGGTCGTGCGATCGCAGAATCTGTCATGGACTTTCGATTCGAATCTCGCGTTCCAGCGGTGGCTCTTTGGTTGTGGTGCTGTCGTCGTCGCCGCGGCATTAATGGCTGCCGCCCGAGTTGTGAGAGCCAACGTGCCCTCCGGCAATTGACCCGCGGCTAGCGCGAACGACTCTCTCAGATTCGCAAAATCAAACCTCTTCTATTTGATCTAATCGTGCTCTATTATACGAACATATGTTCGATACACTGGCTCGTTCGACGACCGCAGCAACCCGGCACCTGAGGCCGGTGGACCAACCAGGCCTGCCGGCAACAGAACCAGAGCCCTTGCACCCCGGTGACGCGTCCGATGAACTGATCGCCATCCTGTGCCGCATCGACCAACTCCAAGCTCAAGCTGCCGCGGCGCTCACCAAGATGAATGACGCCGCCAAATGGCGCCAACGGGGCTACACATCAGCGACCGCGTTTCTCAAACACCGCGCCGCGATGGCCCCCGGGCGGGCCATGGCCCTGGTCGCCCGGTCCAACGCCCTGAGCGGCATGCCACTCACCTCCCGCGGCCTTCAAACGGGGTGAACTCAGTGTCGATCAGGTCGACGTGCTCGTCGGGGCCTACGACTTCAACAAGGAAGCATTCACCGCCGAAGAAGCGATGCTCGTCGACCTCGCCGTCCAACTCCCCTTCGTACGGGAACTCTGGCAACTGCTCGAATACTGGAAGCAACGTATCGATCCCACCCTGGTCGAAGAGTGCCAGGACATGCTCGACAGCCTCCGCGGCATACGCCTCCGCCGCGACAATGGCATCGGCCGCATCAACGGAGCCGTGGGC
>CAMYIJ010000116.1 GCA_947258375.1 uncultured Acidimicrobiaceae bacterium | reverse complement strand
TCACGCTGGTGATCGTCGCCGCCGCGGCATTCCGGCACGCCCAATGGTGGTCGTGGTGGGTGCTGCTGTTGAGGTGGTGCTCGCGGTTGTTGGGGGAGGCGCGGCTGTGAGCGGCGTGGTTGTGCCCGAGGCCAGTGTCGGTGGCGGAGTCGAGTCACTACACGCGGTCACCACAAGTGCCGCGGCTGCCAGCATCACCCATAGCCTTCGTTCCCCCATGCAGCCTCGCATATCGTAAAACAACGTCGAGGGGATCATATCCCGCTGAACACACAACTGTCGACCCGAACGATAACCGAGTTTTCGCGCGCTCCGCGACCGGCGATGTTCACCCGGCATCGACACCGTGCTTTGGGGTTTCAAGGGTCTAGAAACCGTCACAGCTACATGACATAATCGAACGTATGTTCGATACAATCGAGTGGGAAGCAGCCCACGCCACAACCGACCCGCTGACCCGGATGCGGACCGACGTTGCCGAGCTGTCAACCGAACAACGAACCCACTGGACCGGCGACTCACTCTCGGCCCGGCTCCTCGAGCTGCTCGAGCTGCGGGAACGAATCGACGCCGAAACTGCCCGCCTCGCCGCCGAATGGCACCGCAAACGAGGGTGGGAGGCCGACGGTGCCCTCTCCCCCGTCGCCTGGGCCACCCACCACGCCCCCATATCGGCACCAGAAGCCCGCCGCCTATTCAAAACCGCCACCGTGTTGAACCAGTGCCCCCAGATCGCCGACGCATTAGCGTCGGGCCGCACCACCGCCGCGCACGTTCAAGCCCTCGCAAGAGTCATGTCACCCCGCCGCCAACGTCTCCTCCCTGAACACGAAACAGTCCTGACACAGGAATCACAACGGCTCTCCATCAAGGACTTCATAATCCTGGCGCGCCGCTGGGCCACCCTCGCCGACGACCACCTCGCACCCAACGATCACGACGAGCACCACCCCCGCAACGAACTCCACGCCGCCGTCACCATGGACGGGCGCCTCAACGGCACGTTCGACCTCGACCCGGCCGTGGGGGTCGGTTTCCTCGGCGCACTCGACCACCTTGCTCCACCCGACCCCGCCGACGCGCCCGACGGCGTGCGCAGCCTTGCCGAGCGCCGCGGTGACGCTCTCGCCGACCTCGCCAACTGGTATCACCAGGGCACGAACCCGGGCGGCAACCCACCCAACCTCAACGTGATAGTCGACGTCGCCACCCTCAACGGGGAAACCCCCGACCTGGCACAAAAACGCTGCGACCTCGAAGGCGTCGGCCCCATCACCCAAGCCACCCTCGACCAGATCAGCTGCGGAGCCACACTGAGCCGCCTCATCATGGCCGGCGACTCGGTGATCCTCGACATGGGCCGCAAAACCCGCCTCGCCACACCCAACCAACAACGAGCCATCAGGATCCGCGACACCGGCTGCATCTTCCCCAGCTGCGACCGCCCCGCCCCATGGTGCGACATCCACCACGTCAAACCCTACGCCCAAGGCGGCGAAACCAGCATCGACAACATGGTGTGCCTATGCCGCCGCCACCACACCCTCATCCACAACTCGCAATGGACCATCCAACCCAACCCGGACGGCACCTTCACGGTACGCCACCCAATCCGAGCCCCGTGACGGTGAGCGGCGGTCGTTCGTGGCGCATGAGACGCTGGGCCCCCCTACATCAGCCCTTCCCGCGGCTGTTGTGTTTGAAGAGGGCCACGCGGGCTGCCTTGGCAATCGCCTTCTTGGCGTGAAGCTGGCCGATGGCGCCGAGTACGAGAGAGACGCGCTCGTCGTTGAGGTGCCACGCCTCTTCGAGCATGGCTTCGACGCCTGCGGAGCCGGCGGCCGCCTCCGCCCACTCGACCGCCGCCGCGGTGCCGAAGAGATCGGTTGCGGCGGAGACCAGATCGACGAAGCGGAGCGCACTGCCGGCTGGGTTCAGAGTGAACATGCCTTCCCCCTCAACGGCCGCCAGATAGGACCAAACGCGCTCGACAAGGTGCCCCAACCAGTCGAGATCGGGAGGCCAGGTAGAAGAGTCGACCATGGCAAGCCACGCGGCCTCGACGGCCGCCAGTGGATCGTCGAGTAGGTCGAGCCGCTCCCCCGGCGCTACCCGGGACCGTGCGGGCAAGTGCTCGAGGATTCCGGTCGCGAGTGCGACCCGGAACACCATGTCGAGCTCCTGGAGTTCCACGGTACTGCGCACCGAATACGTGTGGTCGCCGATGATGTGGTCCCATGGCCGCCCGGTGTCCATGGCCTCGTTCAGGGCCTTCCCGTCGGCAAGCTTGAGGTTGCCGCGGGGCGTGATTGCCAGCCCGCTTCCGACGTGATCCACCAGCAGCCGCAACCAACCGAGCAACCGAGCATCGGCCGCCTCTGCTGCGAGGACCTCAGTCGCCGGGAGCGTGATCGGCGGCAGCGGGTTCAAGGACGGCGCTGTCGGCATCGGCCCCGTGATGCGAGCCCGTTCCTCCTCGGGGAGAGCGTTGAACTCCGCCATGATGCGGTTGAGGTCGGCCCCTTCGGTCAATTCCGCCGATCCGCCGGCGTGGCGCAGAATCCGTTTCCCAGGAGCCCAGAATTCTGGGCTCATCGCCCGCAGCATGAGCTCGTCGGTTATCGACTCCACATACGATGCGAGCGACTCCGCCTGACGTTGTGGGATGTGCCCATCGGCGCCGAGCATCCGAAAGAACCGGGCGATGACGGGACACGCCTGCCGGTAGTCCTCGTCGTCCCACATCGTCTTGGCGGGGAACAACTCGAGCATGACGATGTCGATCTCATTCTCTGTCCAGTCGAGCGCCCCGCCGAGCTGGTAATTCCACTTCATGTCGAGCAAAACCTCGGCCAGCCACGCTTACTCGCCCTCGCTCTCGGCGAATCGGGAGACAAGGGCGTCGCGCAGGTTCGAGTACGCCGCGTCGTCCGGGGAACGGTCTTGTGTCATGGCGCAAAGCTAGCGCGACGGATGCCTTCCGGTCGAGACGCTCGCCCCTTCAATAAACGCAAGTTGACTTCAACTTCACCTTGAATAAATCAAAAGTTCACTTAAAGTATCTTAAAGAGAATGCCGATAGGGAGACTCATGCGACAGAAGAAGTGGATTGAGTATCTGTCCGATGAGGACCTCGGTTTCCTCAAACGGTTCCTGCTCGCGTCAGGCACACTCAAGGACCTGGCCGCGCAGTACGGCATTTCGTACCCGACGGTGCGGCTCCGGCTCGACCGCTTGATCGAGAAGGTCAAGGTCATCGATGCAGGCGTCGAGGCGGGCCATTTCGAGACCACTTTGCGATCGCTCCATGCGGAAGGCCGCATGGATGCTTCGGCGTTCCGGGAACTGCTGGACGCCTATCGAGTCGAGGAGAACCTCCATGCGAACCGTAGCGCTTAGCTTCCTAGCCATCGTGGCCGTCATCGCTATCGCCGCACCGCCCCTCGCGGCGAGCAAGATCGATTGGGAGGCGACGACACCGGCAAGCGGTGAGGTCGTGGACAATGAGCTGCGGATTGAAGGCACGGGCACCCACCTCCTGGTGACGATCTCCGATCCCGACATCACCGGCGACAGCTACTCCATTGCCGGCGAGATCCGCTTCGACGCCGTCGGAGAAGCCGGCTACCTCGAGATGTGGAGCTACTTCGCCGACGGCGGTGCCTATTACTCGCGCACCCTCGATGACTCGGGCCCGATGGCCCCCTTCGTCGGCAACTCGGATGGCCGCGCCTTCGAGGTTCCGTTTTTCCTCAACGGCGCCGCCGGGCCGGATCGCGTCGAGCTCAGCCTCGTTCTCGCCGACGGTGGGACCGTGTGGATTAGCCCGCTCGACCTCGTCGGCTTCAACACGGGTGATGCCTGGTGGAGCGAAAGCCAAGCCGGCATCGTCGGTGCCGCCGGAGGGATCCTCGCCGGCTTGTCGGGGGCCGCCCTCGGCCTGCTCAGCCGGAAGCAGAAGAGTCGGCGTCTTGTCGTGGGCATGCTCATCGGCGGCGCCATCGTGGGCAGCGTGCTGCTGGTGGTGACCCTCGCCGCCCTCATCGACGGCCAGCCTCGCCACGTGTGGTACCCGCTCGGGCTCTTCGGCCTGATCCTCGCCGTCGTCGACGGCCTCCTCATACCAACGATGCGCAAGACCTACGCCGCGGCTGAACTCCAACGAATGCGCGCCCTCGACGCCTGAGATCGCCTCAGTGCTCGAGCTCGCGGTGCATTCGGAGGCACTCGACACGCCGATGCTGGTGATCGCGGTGCGGCGCTGGCTGAACCAAGCGAGGTCCGACAGACCGCACGAGGAAGGGACCCGGCCTCACGGCCGGATCCCTTCGTAGCTCGCTTCGTTTATTAGTCCGGCAGGGCAGGAACCCGATCTGGACTCCGGCGCGGCTGCCAAAGGGGCGTCTTCCAAGGCGATGCCCCAATCGCCGACGATGATCAAATGGAGATGGTCGGTTCTATCCGGATCGGCGAGGAGCCGCTGCGGGGCGCACCGTTCGAGCAGCCGCTGACCGCCGAGGTCCACAATGCAATAGCTCCGCACGGCAAGGCGCTCGCGGGCGAAGATCTGTGGTCGCCAGCTCAACGGCCCTCTCGGCAATCCCACCCTGTGGTGGGGAACCTCGTGGGTGGTCGCGGAGTGACGGGCGGGCCCGTCTAGACGGCCACGACACCGGCGCGGCGACCGGCCGGTGTCCGCGAGGGAGGATCGAGCCCACTCGGTGGCGATGATGTTGCGTGCAGCCGGGCTATCGGGTGGCTCAGGGGCACTCGGTCGCCGAGGTCAGTGGAACGTTGAAGGTGAACTCGGGGAATGCTCCGGCGTTGATCGTGAATCCTTCCACGGTAACGGTGTCGGATTGCCGGGTCATCACGACCCCGACGGCTCCAACCTGGTCGTCGATATCCACTGTGACCGAGTACGGCATTTGGATCGAGAGCTTTGTCGATCCGACGCCCATGGTTCCGGTGTTGATGATTTCGAATTCGGCGTGGCCGGCCGCGGTCTCGAAGCCGAACTCGGTCGCCATGTCGAGCTCGGCGCCACCTGGGCTACCGGAAAACGAGAAAGTCCCCGTCCACGCTGCACCGTCGCAGGAGTAGGCGTCGAAGGTGGCGGTCTGTCCGAATTTGGTGTCCGACCACTGGATCGCCAGGCCGGAGGCGATGGTGATAGTCGCAGTCCGTTCGACGCCGAAGCCGAATCGGGACGCCGTGAACTTCAGTTTTTCGACTCCGGAGTCGCCCGATGTGTAGGTGGTCTGCCATTCCCCGGAGCTGGTAGCCGTTCCGATTGTCGGCGCTACCGATCCCAGTCGAGCGCCGCCGACGTTCACCACGGCCGCTACCAGTGGACGCTCGGCCCAGTCTGTGATGGTGGCGGTGATGACCAGTTTCTCACCGTCCGGTCCGATTTGCGCCGTTGTCGGGTCAAGCGTCAGACGGATGCAGTACTCGTTGCCCCCCGGCGACGAATCGTTGAGAGGCTTCTTGAGGTTCTCGAGCTCGTCGTCGATGGCCTCGGCCAGTCCCGATGCCATCTTCTCGAACGTCTCGAGGGCGGTGTCGAACTTCGCTTGGTCGAAGTCGCCCTCCCAGGACACGGTGAGGCTGGTGCCATCTTCTAGCGTCGTGGAGGCGCTGTAGCGGCCGTCGTCGTACGTCACCGTATCGGATTCTCCCGAGGGAAGGCTGTCGGTGCCTTTGCTCATTGTGGCGGTGTATCCGTCCTGGGTCACGGAGGCCGACACGTTGATCGCCCCCGACGGATCAAAGGTGGCGCTGGTGGATGTCGTGATCGTGGTCTCGGTGGCGCTGCCGTCGGTTTCCCTGGCTACGGTGGTGGTCGTTGTGGTGGAGCTCTGCCGGGTTCCGTCCTCGGACCAGCACAGGTCCCGGGTCCGCTGGCCCTCGATCCGGACACCGACTTCTGCTCCGGTCGTGGCATTCCGGCCTGTGGAGTCGACGGTGAACGTCGTGGTCTCTTTGCCCGACTCCCGGTCCACGGAGGTCTCCACATCCCCGCTCGCCGTCGTGCCATCCTCACCGGCTTCGGCGTGCATCAGCAGTGTGCGAAAGGTGGACCGTTCGCCGGAGGAGGCTGGAGCTACGGTATCGCCGGCGCTCGAGGCGAGGGTTCCGGGGGGACGCAGCACGCCAAGAAGCGAGCGGAGGAGGTTAGAGGCGGTAAGGCCGTCGGTGTCTGCGACGAGGCTGATCCAATCGACCGCGACGAGGGCCTCTCTCAGTGCCGGCTCTGCCGGGCCCTCCAACCTCGTCCCGCTACCGGCGTCGACGAACATCGGCTCGATGAGCAACGCCAGATCGATTCGTTCCGCTGCTGCGCGCAGAGTTGCGGGGGCGGCGTCGAGCTCCGACTGCGCCGCGACGGTCGAGGCGGGCTCCGCGACGGTCGAGGCGGGCTCCGCCTCGGTGGTCGCGGGGCTCTGGGCGGAAGAGGTGCAGCCGCCAAGGAGCAAAGCGACGGTGGTCAACGATATCCACCCCAAGGGGCCCCTACCGGGTTTAGTGAATCCCATGCCTCTTCATGCCCGCGTGGTGGCACGTTAACGGTTCACCCCCGGAGCCCGCCAACCATCAGGGTGCACGTTCTACGCACCGGAGATGGCGGTCGGCCGTGTGATCGACCGGGGCCACCGGCTCCTGGACCACGCCGCCGTACGCACTGCTGCCGAGATGCGCAGCGATAACTATCCGCGTCGACAGGCAGACTGAGCGCTAACAGGCTTCGGGCCGCGAACCGCGCCCCGACGACGGCGCCATGGACGGCGACCAAGGCCTAAACGGCCACAACACGGGAGCGGCGACCAGCCGCGGCAACGAGATGCTCGATGTCGGCCGGAACGCTCGTGAGGATCCTGTCGCCGGGCTCCGCGATCAGCGTCAGGGCAGCATCGATTGGATCGTCGGTTCCTGCAGCACCGCACAGCTCACCGGCAGCTCGGCCAACTGACTCGTCGAGTGCGATGATTTCCACCCCCGACAGCAGGCGAGCCAACCCGGCTTGCCGCCCCGCGCCGCTTCGCCATACCTCGGCAACGATCATCGAGTGAGTCCGCAACCCCGCACCGGCGTCGACCGCGGACCGCAGCCGAGCGAGCGTGGGCCGGTCGCGGCGCTCCACCGCAATCAGCGCTCCCGCGTCGAGTACGAGTGAGCTCATCCGGCCTCTTCGCCGTCGGCTGCTGACAGACCGAGACTGCGCCGGGCGGCTGCCAATTCGTCCGGCGTGAACTCGCCCTCGTCACGCTCGTACTCGTCGAGAAACGCACCTAGCGACTCGGAACGCAACCGGGCAGCCACAGCTTCGGCGATCCACTGCGACAGCGCCTGGCCAGAGCGCTCCGCGCCGAGTCGAGCCCGCTCCCCCAGCTCCGGGTCCATCGAGATACTCATCTTGTGAACTCTCACCTCCAGAATCATAGCGAAATTCCTACCGTGGTAGGAACCGCAATCACATTGGTGACGCCATATCGGGCAGCCGTGACACAAAGACCCGGAAGAATGCCGGATAGGCCGTCTACGCTTCGGCGGTGCCTAAGAACTGGAAGCGCGGCAGCGGGTTGTTGGTCGTGCTGGCCGTCCTCGCGGCGGCCTGCGTGGGCGACACTGACAAGGCGACGACAACTGCTACGGCTGAGATGGTGCCGACAACGGACGCAGTGCCGACAACAGAGACGGTGTCGACAACCGAGACAACCGCCACAACAGAGACCGTGCCGACGACCGCGCTACCTCAATCGAACGACGACGCGCTGCCCGGACGAGGTATCGCGGCGCGTCTGATCGGTGAGTATCCGGTATACCCGTCCGCCTTGTCTCCCGATGGCAGCAGGTTGTTCGGCTGGGTAAAGGACGAAGACGCTGCGGATGACCACAGAGAGATGTGCCTGCTCGAGGTCGACGAACCGGACCGCGCCGCGGACCGCTGCTCAACCGGGTTGTGGTCCGAGGGGTACTTCGCCAGCTTGACGCCGCTCACGTGGTCGCCTGCGGGCGATTACGTTGCCTGGCAGTCTTTGGATGATGTGTGGAGCTACCACGTGCCAAGCGGAGCCGTCGCCGGCGTCACCGACGACGGAGTTGCGGACCAATCAACGGAGGGTCTGGGAACGCTCCCCCGCGATTGGTGGCCCGCATGGCGCAGCGATACGGAGCTGACATTCCTCCGGACGAGCCCCGACGGCGAGGAGTTCAGCCTCACCACAGTCGACGTCTCGGGGGTGGAGACCGGCAAGATTGTCGCTCCGACCGACACCGGGCCCGACGGTGCCCAGCAACCACAGTGGCGGCCGCCGGGCCCCGTTCTCATCATCGACGGCACGGCATATCTGGCAGCTTTCGACGTGATCCACGAGGTCGATCTCGCCGGCGGCGCCATTACTCCATTCGCGGAGTATGCCGGTCAGTACGCCTCGCTGGCCGAGGAATTCGAGCAGCAGACGGTCCTGCCCATCGGGGCCGACGGATCCACTCTCACGCCGGTCGGGATGACGAACAGCGGCGATCTGCTGATTTGGGACAGGTCAATCGAATCACTGCTCTTCCAAACCGGAGGCCAGGGCAGCCCATCAGGTGCGTTCCTGCTGAGCCCGGATGGCGAGCTGACCCGCCTCTTCAGGACCGTCGATCCGGCAGACGGAGCTATGGCCCCGTTGTCGCTCGGGCTGTCTCCGGATCGAACCAAGATCGTTGTCGTTTGGCTCGACTCGGCAGATCCGAGCGAGCCGCGGTCTCGCGTGTCGGTCCTCGATCTGGCAACGATCGACCTACCCACCGCCGTGCGGGAACTCCCCGAGATCTGGGCGGCACCGGCCGGCGCGCTGCTCGGCCTGGGCGACCCCATAGTCGAGTGGACTGCCACGCACCGGATATCGCTTCAGGCACAGGGCCCGAACGCGACGTTCGTGCTGCAGCTGGAGGAGCCGCAGAACGACTCGGGCTGAGCGTCGCGTCCTGCGGCGCACTCAACGATCCTTCAGACTGCGCGTAGCAAGACCCAGTCGTGATCCGTCTTCGCCAACTTGGCATCGGTGGCTACGAGGGGCGCTCGCATTCACACTGCTGTGCGTCGAGAAACCCTGGTCTCAGCTCTTCTCGGCCAGACGGACTTCGGCCATGCGACGAGCGGCGACGTCGGTGGTGATCTGCTCCGTCGCGGCCGTCTCGAAGACCTCGTGCAGGGTGCGCTCGACATAGTCGCGGACATCGTTTGCGGCCTGCTCCGGCGTCCACCCCAGCGCTTCGATGCCCGGCATAGCCATCGCCCCGCCGACGTTGGCGACGAAATCGGGGGCGTACAGGATGCCCCGCTGTCGCAGACGCTCGGCGTCGGCCGGAGTGGCGAGCTGGTTGTTGGCGCTGCCGGCGACGGCGCGGCACCGC
>CAMYIJ010000115.1 GCA_947258375.1 uncultured Acidimicrobiaceae bacterium | reverse complement strand
ACGGGCCGATTCTTCGACAGCGGCCACTCGGAGCGCTCCGATCGTGTCGCCATTCTCGGCCCCGCCGCGGCGCAGCGACTCAACATCACGCTGGTGGATCAGCAACCGGCGATCTTCATCGGTGACGAGACGCTCGTCGTGATCGGGATCCTGGAGGACGTCGCCATCGAGTCCAAACTGCTCGACTCGATCGTTGTCCCCAACGGCACCGCCCGCACCCGGTTCGGCCTGGAGGGCATCGCCGAAGTGCATATCCGTACCGAGGTGGGAGCCGCCCAGCTGATCGGCAGCCAGGCGGCTCTGGCTTTGCACCCCAACGAGCCGGAGTTGCTGCGGGTGAGTGTGCCTCCCGAGCCCGGCGCGGTCCGCTCGGCCGTCGAAGAGGATGTCAACACGCTGTTCATCGTGCTCGGCGCCGTCGCGCTTCTCGTCGGAGCGATCGGGATCGCCAACGTGACGCTGGTCTCGGTGCTCGAACGGGTCGGTGAGATCGGGCTGCGCAGGGCGGTAGGCGCCGCCCGGCGGCATATCGCCTCGCAGTTCCTGTCCGAGTCCGCGGCGATGGGATTCGTCGGGGGGATCCTTGGAGCCGCCGCCGGTGTGCTGGTGATCGTCGGGGTGGCCGCCGGCCGTTCCTGGACCCCGGTGCTCGACCCGATCTACCCGCTGGCGGCTCCCCTCGTGGGCGCGGTCGCCGGGCTCATCGCCGGTCTGTATCCCGCATGGCGGGCATCCCGACTCGAACCGGTGGACGCCCTTCGCGAGCTGTAGCTGGGGGTCGGTCAGCTCGGTGGCAACGGCGGGCTTCCGGCCCTAGACCCGCAACCCAACCTCCTGTACCGTCAGGAACATGAGGAAGTTCTGGAAGTCTCTCAGGTTCTGGATGACTCATTCGCCCGCCAGCAGGGGCGAGATCCGTTTGGTGGGGGACTTGAAGCTCCCCGTCAGCGAAATGGGCTGGGGTTCGAGAGCCCCGAGAACGACCACGCCGGTGGGAGACTTGAAGGTTCCCGCCAGCGAAATGGGCTGGGGTTCGCGGGCTCCCAAAACCAACCGCTGAGGTTTACAAGCTTCAGCCGGCGAGGTGCCAGAGGATACGGCCGTTGGCACCAGGCGATCATGATCCCATACGGGGGGAGATCGTCGCGCCTGGTCAGAAGGTATATCTCTTCCCGGCGCAGGCCAGCTCGGGGTCAGGACAGCAATGGCCGAAATGGTGCGTTTCGACTTTGGGGAGTCTGATCCTCACTTGCCTGGAGTTGCGGAGCAACTCCCAAGCTCCCGCAGGGGAGCAGTGGGCCCGGTGGGAATCGAACCCACGACCTTCGGATTAAAAGTCCGCTGCTCTACCAATTGAGCTACGGGCCCGGCGTAAGGGTAGTGAGTGCGCTCAACGGTCGATTCATGCCGCGTTCGTTGTGCTTAAAACGGCGCTATAGGCGGGGATTAAGCACAACGAACGCCAAAAAGCCGCCCCGGCGGGTGAGCGCGGGGCGGCTTTGGGCGGGGAAGTGGGCGGCTAGTCGGAGCGGCCCTTGATGTCGTCGATGCGGGTGCGGACGTCGGCGATCTGTTGCTCGAGGTCGCGTTGGTACTCCTCGAGGAACTCGACGATCTGGTCGTCGGTCGGGTTCTCGTACATCCAGCGCTGGGCGCGGCTGCCTCGTCCCCGGCCGCCGAATGGGCCGCGTCCCTTGCCCGACCCCTTGCCCGACATCATGCGGGCAAACATCGGGCCGTACATCCACATCTTCTCGTGCATGCCGCCCCATGGCCCGCACGGGCCGTGTTGGTGTTCCTCGGTGGTGTCTCGTTCTGTTGTGTCATGTGCGTGTTCGCTCATGGTTTCCTTTCGTAACTGTCCAGGAGGGTGCTCAGCCGCTCCTTGGTGAATTGCAGCGTTTGGGCCCACACGTCGAGCAGCTCTTCGCCGGCGCCGGTCAGTGCATAGGTGCGCTTGGAGCGGCCGGGTTCACCGTCGTTCCACTGTGAGACGACGATCCCTTCATCCTCGAGCCGGCGCAGCCCTCTGTAGAGGTTGCCGTGGTCGATGCGCTTCAGCCCGAGGTGGTCGGCGATCTGGTCGGCCAGGTCGTAGCCGTGCGCGGTGCCATCCCGAAGCGCAAGGAGGAGAGCGGGTTCGATGAGGGGAGTCATCGGCG
Organism: uncultured Acidimicrobiaceae bacterium; assembly: GCA_947258375.1. Lineage (GTDB taxonomy): Bacteria > Actinomycetota > Acidimicrobiia > Spongiisociales > UBA5794 > JAHEJX01. Next base: position 7,454 of record CAMYIJ010000115.1, on the reverse strand, counting down.
GCTTGATGTGCCATGTGCCGTCTTCGCCGCGGCGCCTGCCACGGGTTCGACGGCCGCTGTGTGTGTGGGGGCCTTTATGCATGTCAGTAACATATATGTAAATAACACATATGTCAAGTACATATAGAAATCTCATCCAAATCGGTATTTGGATGAGCTGCTCATTCTCCCCCTCAGACCCTGCGCGAGCTACGGTTCCGCCATGATTCGGTACGGGATATCGCGGCTGCCGCGGGAGGGGATTGAGGACGCCGAGTTTCTCGATTCGCTGCTGGCGCTCGGTCATGACGCCGTCGAATTGCCGTTCGTGCATGGGTTCCCGTGGAAAGAGAAGCGCTGTGCCCAGTTCGGAGAGCTGGCTGCGGACCGGGGTATGGCGGTGTCGGTGCACGCCCCCTACTTCGCGGTGCTGACCACCGACGATCCGGAGAGCCGGCCGAAGACGCTGTCGGCCGTGGAGCACACGATGAAGCTCGGAAAGCAGCTAGGGGCGCACACGATCGTGGCGCACACCGGCTACGGCCGGGGCCGCCCCGCCGAAGAGCTCCACGAACTGGTCAACGACGGCCTGGCGAGGATAGAAGACAAGGTGCGCCATCTCGGCGTGGCGCTCGGCCTCGAGACATCGGGGACGCAACGGGCGTTCGGTTCTCTCGGAGACATCGCGCTGATAGCCGGTAACTTCAATTTCGTGAGGCCCGTCATCGACTGGGCGCATGTGCATGCCATCAGCGGGGGCGGACTCACCACGCCGGACGCGTTTGCCTCTGTGATCGCCTTCCTGCGCGACCAGTTCCCGGGCTGGGCCATCGATCCGCTCCACACACAGTTCACCGACAATGAGTTCGGCCCGAAAGGCGAGATCCGCCACGTGCCGTACGGAGCCGGCACGCTGCGGGTCGCCCCGATGGTGGAGGCTGCGGTTGCTGCCGGCCTGAAGATGATCGTGATCTCGGAGGCCAAGGAGGATTCGAGCCACGCCGCCATCCTCGAGGAGCTGCGGACCGCCCAGAAGACGGCCCGTCCGGCTCCGCGGGGGACGGGCCGGCCGCTCGGGTCGGGTCGGATCGACCCGCCGGATCAGGTGACGGTGGTCAAGGACGGTGACGGTTTCTTCACAACCGGATTCGACCGGGAGGTGCGCCTGTCGAATGTCGACAAGGTGTTCTGGCCTGAGGACGGATACACCAAAGGCGACCTAGTGCAGTACTACGCCTCGATCGCTCCGGTCCTCCTGCCGCACCTGGCCGGTCGGCCGCTCTCCCTGTCCCGCTATCCGGACGGGATCGACGGGAACTCCTTCTATGAGAAGCAATGCCCCTCGCATGCGCCCGAGTGGATGGTGCGGGCCCCGATCCACTCAGGGCACCGCGGGGAGGCGATCGAGTTCTGTACCGCGCCCGATGTCGAGTCGTTGATGTGGGTCGCCAATATGGGTTCCATCGAGATGCACCCGTGGCTGTCACGAGTGAGTCACCCCGAGAATCCCGACTATGCGCTGTTCGACCTCGATCCCCAGGAGGGCTCGTCGTGGGAGCAGGTGGTCTACGTGGCGGGTCTCATCAACGTGCTGCTGGAGCGTCTCGGGCTTGCTGCGTATCCGAAGACGTCGGGGTCGCGAGGAATGCATATCCTCGTGCCGCTGGAGCCTGCCTATGACTATGCCCGGGTGCGCCGATTCGTCGAGACGGTCGGCCGGATGATTGCCGCCGCCGACCCGGATGCCGCCACCCTGGAGTGGGATATGGCGCGACGTGGCCCCCGGGTGTTCATCGACCACAACCAGAATGTCGGCGGCAAGACGACGGCGGCGGTCTACTCGGTGCGGCCCAAGCCCGGGGCCCCGGTGTCGACCCCGCTGCTGTGGGACGAGGTCGAGCACATCGATCCGGCCGACTTCACAATCGCCACGATTTGGGACCGCCTCCGCCGCCACGGCGATCTCTACGCTCCCGTGCTCACCGGCTCCCAACGTCTCGAAGGCCCCGAGTCGGCGCTGGGGTTGTAGGGACGGCGAGCGCGACCGCACCGCGAGCTGTCCATCGCGTCCGCGGGGGAGGAGACACTATGTGTCTCTCCCCCCGTTTCACGACGTAGTCGGGGAACAGTTGGGGGGAGTGGCGACGAGGAAGGAGGAGCCGAGGGGGGCAGCAGAAGCGCGAGACCAGCCTCAGTCAGGCGCATATGCGGGCACACCTCGGGCTGTCCACCGCGCCTCAGCTACCCCCTCCGCCCTCGTTCCTCGGGCACCTCCCCCAGATGTTTGCCACTACGTGTCAAACGGGGGAGGAGACAGTTCTGCGCAACTCACGCTCCCACGAGTTTTGGCTATGCCAAAACCCGAAAGGAACGCCGGAGGCGTTCCCGGAATCCGTTGCTATTAAAGGCTAACGGCGTTAATTGGGGGTAGGCAGCGGGAGCTGAATCTGGTATCTTGAACCTATCCGACGGAGTGTCGGGACGGAGGGGTACGCGGGTTCCTATCGGGCTCGGCTGGAACCCGCCGCTGGGGGCGTCCGCGTCATCAGCTCCGCGATGACGTGTATAAGTGAGCCGCGTCGCACAGGTATCCGGGGGAAGTGCGAGGCGGCTCACCAAACTGGCCAACCGCCGGGGTCCGGTCCCACCGCGACCGGGCCCCCGGCGGTCGACCAGTCACTCCACGAACCGGGATAGAGCGTCGCCGCCGTCATGCCGGCGATCTCCATAGCCAGGATGTTGTGGCACGCGGTGACTCCGCTACCGCAGTAGCTGACAACGACGTCATCGCCGGTACCGCCCAGCGAGGTGAACCGGGCGGCCAGCAACTCCGGCGACTTGAAACGCTCGTCCGGCTCCAGGTTGTCGGTCAGCGGAGCGAAGAGTGCCGTCGGGATGTGCCCGGCCACGGGATCGACCGGCTCGCTTTCGCCCCGGTATCGCTCTCCGGCACGAGCATCGAGCAGCGTCACGCTGCCAAGCGCCGCAGTGAGCCGGTCGCGATCTATCCGCGGCATATGGCCGGGTGCCGCTTCGTAGCTGGTTGGCGGCGGCGCTACCGGCTCGGCGTCCATCAGCTCGGGTGTGGTGTGTGCCAACCCGCCGTCGAGCACGGCCACCTGCTCATGTCCCAGGTCGCGCAGCAGCCACCACAGCCGGGCGGCGACGGCTCCACCGCGATCGTCGTAGGCCACGACCCGGGTGCCGGGCGCGATGCCGTTGCGACCGAGGGTTTCCATGAAGACGGTCGGGTCGGGGAGTGGATGTCGCCCCGGGCCGTGTGGTGCGCTCAGGTCGTGGTCGAGATCCATGTAGACCGCGCCGCGGATGTGTGATGACCGGTAGGCCGCCGGGCCCCGATCCGGCTTTCCGAGGTACCAGCGACAATCCACGGTCCGGAGCGTGTCGTCATCGAGGTGGGCGGCCAGCCACCCGGCGCTGACAAGGGGCCCAGAATCCACCGTCAGAGCTGTGTGGAGATATCGGTGGCGGTTACGACGGCTGAGTCGGCGGCCGCAGTGCGCGGTACCAAGCCGCGGGGGGCTGCTGCGGCCTCCCAGGGGCGGGCGATCACATGCCATGCCAAGATTGCGGCTGACGTGGGAACCGTAAGAGGAGCATCGATCGTCACGGTGTTGTACGAGATCAGCGAGCCCCTGATTTCGGCCATGGGCGACCCGCCGACTTCGAATCTCCATCGGCGCGGGATCGGGTCGCTCACCAGCTCGTACGCGAAGCCGGTGCCCGATACATCCCAGCGCCGACCCCACCAGGAGCGGCGGGTGATTTGGGCCACTTCCGTCCCGTGTGCATCGATCGCCTTGACGACCGCAAAGCCGTCGGGTTCGATCGTCCACTCGGTGCCATCCGGGAACTGGGCGGTGGAGATATACAGGCGAGGCATACGCCGCAATCGAGCGATCTCGACATCCTGATTGAACAGACTCCATTGGTTGGAGAACCACGGGCTCACCAGTTGGGCTTCGCCGCGGATCAGGTGCTGGTGAGATTGGTTCCGGGCCATGGCTTCAGGTTACGCCTTTGTCCGCGGCTACTCCACCGGGATTTCCTGGCGCTCTCGCGAAGCGGTGTCCTGGCCGGGTTCTCCGATTACGGCCTGGAAAGCGCCCGCAAGGAGCTGCATGGTGTCGTAGACCGTGTCGCGAGAGCGTTCCGGGTCGAGGTCGGACATCAGCTCGACACCCACGAACAATGCCGAGATGCTGAAAGCGATGTCGTCCATGTCGAACATGCCGCCAAACGGCGTGGTCGCGATGAGGCGGTCCAACGTCTCGCGGACAAAACCGATCCACGGCTCGAAGGTCGTCATCAGGTGGGCGGCGCGCACCTCGTCGTTGGCGGCGCCCGCCATCAGCTGAGTGAGCAAGGTCATGTTGCCCTGCTCGCGATCCTCCTTGTGGAGATCGCCGGCGACCGCTGCCAGGTCGGCCAGGGTCTCGACGCCTTCGAGCCGGGAGCGGTACAACTCGATCCGGGCGCTGGAGGTGTGTTCCATGGTGGCCCGCAGCAGCTCCTCGATGCTACCGAAGTGGTAGAAGATCAGCGCCTGGTTGAAGTCGCCGTGGCGGGCGATGGCCCGGGCGCTGGTGCCGGTGATGCCCTCGCTCTTGATCGTGGCGACGGTTGCCTCGATGATGCGGGTCTTGGTGTCTGGGCTCATAATCGTTCCGGGGGGTTGGTAACGCAGTCGGCGCAATACGGTTCTCCCAGTATGGCTCCGATGGCGCGGCGATGAGTCGACACTCGCTTGAATACTGCCGCGGCCAACCGGCTCATGCCCGGCCGCGCCAGCCTGATGGCCCAGGGCCGCCACTTGCGGAGCGCCCACATCGCCATTATGTAGGCGTCGGGACTGCCCCACCAGACCCGGCCGTCATCGCCGACCACGACGAGGTCCTCGCCGAGCACCGGGATGTCGCCGAAACGCGCCCTTGCCGCCGGGCTGCCGGCGGCAAGGATCTCGACTGGAATGTGTGCCTTTTCACCGGCCAGCCAGTGGGCCGACCGGCGACACAGGCCGCATGACTCGTCGTAGAGGACGGCGATTGCAGTAAGGCTCATCGTCAGCTTTCCGAGATGCCCGCCGTCATGCTGCGATGGATCACCGGCGGCTCGGCGATGTCGATTTCGCGACGCTGGCGGATCTTCCAGAACACGTACATGTTGATGAAGTGGATCACGCCCAGGCTCGCCAGCAGGATGCCCAGCTTGCGGATCAGCAGTTCACTCGCCTCGAGGTTGTTCTCGGGGCGGCTGCCACCCGGAAGAAGCAGCAGGGCGTATCCGAGGTTCAGCATGTAGAAGCCGATCACGAGCAGCCGGTTCACTGCGTTCGCCATCGCCGGCCGTTCGGTGAACACGTCCTCCAGGAAGACGGAACCGTTGGCGAACAGTGTGCGGGCGAGCCACACGACGAGCGCAATGGCAATCGTGCCGTACAGCGCATAGATCAGGATGAGTGTGTTATCCATTTGTCACCTCCGTGGGTGTCGGTATCGGGGCCAGACTTGTGGCGGCATGGTTGGTCGCGTCGTGTTCCGGAACTCGGGAGGTGGAGCGGAGTGCCGGTCCCCCGCGTGCTCCCTCTCACCTGCCGGCTTCGGCGCCCCCTTTGCTCCCTCTCCCTGGCCCCCTTCAGGGTCGATCGGGCGGGGAGAGGGAGCGATCGGGAACTGTCCGCTCGAGTCTGAAATCAATCGGGTCGCAGGGGAAGCGGCCAGCTGGGGCACTACTCCGGCGCCGACGATGGCGAGGATGGCGGCCGGGAGGAGCGTTTTCTCGTAGGAGGAGCGCTGAACTACAAAGCCGAGCACACCCGTCCCGGCCACCGTGGTTGCCCAGAGGAAAGCCCCCCGCTTGAGCACAGGTGTCAACCCGGTGGCGGGGAGGTAGTAGTCGATGGTGTCGAGTTTGATTGCCGTCAGTAGACCGGTGGCCAAACCGGCGCCCATTGCGACGTTGACGGAGGTCGCTAACAGTCTGTCGATGGCCACGGTCGGGGCGAAAGCGTTCAGATACACGACCGCATAACCGAGGCCGACGGCAGCTCCGGTTGCTCCGCCCGCAACCGCCCAATGCAACAGGGATTGGCGGCGGCTGCCAGTGCGGCTCCGCGCCGGCAGCGAGCCGCGCAATCGGCGGGGCCTGACGAAGACGGTATCGAGAACCGACAGCGCTACCGCCGGGATCAGTCCCAGGGCGAACACCGCCACGGCGGCTCCCAGCCCGAGAAGCGGAACCGCGGCGGGTGCATCGGCCAGGAGGGCCAGTAAGGCGCCATAGCCTGCGCCCAGAACCCCCGCCCAGAAAGTGAGGCGGCGCAACGCATAGAAGGGCCACAGCGAGGCGTGGTCGTTGGCCGTTGCCACCCTCTGACTTCTCCTGAACATCGCTTCCGGCTCCTTGAGCGTTCGCTTTGAGCGATCGGTTTAAGCATATGCTCAAGAACTGTGAAATGTCAATACTCAGATACGCGGATAGCCCGTTCCGGATTAGGGTCGGGGCCATGGAGCTGCACCTAATCGATGGCACCTACGAGCTTTACCGGGCGTACTACGGCGCTCCGAAGAGGCGGGCGCCGTCGGGCCGGGAGGTCGGCGGCACGTACGGGATCACGGCGGCGACGCTCTCGATGCTTGCGGAGTCGGATGCGACTCACGTGGCGGCGGCATTCGACAGCATCATCGAGTCCTGGCGCAACGAGCGCTACCAGGCCTACAAGACGGGTGCCGGGATCGAGCCTGATTTGTGGAATCAGTTCCCGCTCGCCGAGAGGGCGATGGATGCGATCGGCATCACGGTATGGCCGATGTACGAGTTCGAGACCGACGATGCGCTGGCGACCGCCGTAGAGCTGTGGGCCGACGAGGTCGATCGTGTTGTGGTCCACACCCCCGACAAGGACATGGCTCAGCTTTACGGTCACCCCCGGGTGTTCGGCTACAGGCGGCGGGAGCGGCTGATTGTCGACGCCTCCGATGTCGTCGAGAAGTTCGGAGTGCCGCCGGAGTCGATTCCCGACTACCTGGCCCTGGTCGGCGACAGTGCCGACGGTTACCCGGGCCTCGCCGGATGGGGAGCGAAGTCGTCATCGACGGTGCTCGCCAAGTTCGGTCACATTGAGAACATCCCGCTGGATCAAGAGGATTGGGGGCTCACCGTGCGCAGCGCCGCCAAGCTGGCGGCGACGCTGCGGGAGAACATGGCCGACGCCCTCCTGTTCAAGGAGTTGGCCACGCTGCGCCGCGACGTGCCGCTCGAGGAATCACTCGGCGACCTCGAGTGGCAAGGAGTCCCCCGCCGCAAGTTCACCGACTTCTGCGACGAATTCGGCTTTACCCAGCTCCTGGCCCGCCCTCACCGCTGGGACGAGGCGGGTTGATCGCGTCTGTTGTGCATCCAGGCGGGCTATTCCCTGCGGGATGCACAACAGACGCCAGGATCTACCCGTCCAG
>CAMYIJ010000114.1 GCA_947258375.1 uncultured Acidimicrobiaceae bacterium | reverse complement strand
CACGGCCCTCGACGCCCGGGCCGACGCAATCATCGACCCCGACGATCCCAATCGGCCGGCTCTTGAGCAACGCCGTCTAGACGCTTTGGTTTCGTTGGCGTTAGACGCCAACGTCCTTGTTCCTGAGGGGAGCGAGGCTCCGGCGCCGCGACGTTTGAAGGCTCACATCTTCATAGACGCCGACCAATGCCACCGCACGAGTGGTGAGGCTGGGGCTATCACCCGTTCGGGGCTCAAGGTCGGGCCCAACACCCTCAATGAGATCCTCTGTACCGGGGAGACCGAAACCACCCTCATCGACATAGACGGACTCAAGGCAGTGCCGACTGATGGGGACCGCATACCCAACCGCCTCAGGGACTATGTCTTCTTCAGAGACGGAGGTTGCACAGCTGATGGGTGTAGCAGCCGGTACCGGCTCGAACCCCACCACATCACACCCCGCAGCCGGGGCGGAACCCATGAACCCGACGGACTCACACTCTTGTGTTGGTTCCACCACCACATCGTGGTCCACCAACAAGGCTTCACCATCGACCCCCACTCCCCACCGAAACGGAGACGATTCCTCGCCCCCGGCGTCACCCGAGCCCCACCCCCCAACTAGAGGCACATTGCCTCCGTCCGCTGATCGCAACCACCGAAACCACACCTCCCAACCAACCCGAACCGGCGGCCTCGCTGGCGATAAGGCGCGCCGGCCCTTCAAGCGCGTCCAGCGCGGTATCAGCGCCTCGGTTCGCGGTTCTCGTGATCCCCGAGCGAAACGCCTAGCGGATGACCATGATGACTGCGCCGCTGGCGACCGTGTCGCCGGGCTGGACGCGGAGATCTACGATTTCGCCGCTGATGGGGGCTTTGATCTCGTTTTCCATCTTCATGGCTTCGAGGACGCAGATGGATTCGCCGGCTTCCACTTCGGAGCCGGCCGCCTTGTGGACCTTGACGATGGTGCCCTGCATCGGCGCGGCGACGACCCCGGCACCTTCATTGCTGGCCTCCTGCCGTTCCAGCTTGGGGGCGCGGCGGCGAGGGGCCGCTCGCTGTCCGGAGGACTGGCTGGCCGCCATCACGGGAGCCCAGTAGCGCACGACGAAGCGGCGACCGCCGACTTCGACGGTCATGTTGCGCTCCTCGAGTTCCTCCTCCTCGGGGACCGCCGGAGTGGTGCCCTTGGTGAGTCCCGAGAAGTCCATCTCGTCGGTGATGAAGGTGGTCCAGTAGCTGCCGCTCTGGAATTCCGGCGTATCGAGGATCATCAAATGGGCCCCGATGGTGGTCTCGACTCCAGAGATCTGGAAGGCTTCGAGCGCCCGCCGGCCGCGGGAGATGGCCTCTTCACGGTCACGTCCCCAAACGACGAGTTTGGCGATCAGGTTGTCGTAGTACTGGCTGATCGCCGAGCCTGCTCGGACGCCGCTGTCGAGGCGGATGCCCAGCCCGCCGGGCTCGTGATACTCGACGATGTCACCCGGATTGGGAAGAAAGCCGCTGGCGGGATCCTCTGCATTGACTCGGAATTCGATCGCATGACCGGTGGCCGGTGGGTTGGCGTCGAAGGAGAGCTTCTCCCCGGCGGCGATGCGGAGCTGCTCCTTGACGAGGTCGATTCCCGTGGCCATCTCGGTGATGGTGTGCTCAACCTGGATCCGGGTGTTCATCTCCAGGAAGTAGAACTCACCGGCCGTATCGAGCAGGAACTCAACCGTTCCGGCGTTGACGTAGTCGGCGGCGCGAGCCACGGCCAGCGCGGCATCGCCGAGAGCGGACCGCTGTTCCTCGGAGAATCCGACTGCGGGGGTCTCCTCGATGAGTTTCTGATGGCGGCGCTGGATCGAACAATCTCGTTCGCCGAGAAAGGCGGCGTTGCCGTGGGTGTCGAGGATGATTTGAGCTTCGATGTGCCGCGGGCGGTCGAGATAGCGCTCGATGTAGACCTCGGGGCTGGCAAACCAGGCGTCGGCCTCGCGGGCGGCGCTCTCATAGGCCGATTGCAGGTCTTCGGCGGCGCGCACCACCTTGAGGCCCTTGCCGCCGCCGCCGTGGGCCGCCTTGATCGCAAGTGGGTAGCCGTGCTCATCGGCGAACGTCACGACCTCGTCGATGGACTCGAGCGGTTCGACGGTGCCGGGCACGCTCGCTACGCCGGCCGCATCGGCCGCCTTACGTGAGGCGATCTTGTCTCCCATTGTCGCGATGGCCTCGGGAGACGGCCCGACCCAGATCAGACCGGCGTCCATGACCGCTTGGGCGAAGCCGGCATTCTCGGCCAGGAACCCGTAGCCGGGATGGACGGCGTCGGCACCCGATTCGCGGGCGATCTCGAGTATCCGGTCGATGTTGAGGTAGGACTCCGCGGCCGGAGGTGCCCCGACATGCCACGCCTCGTCGGCGAGCGTGACGTGGACCGCGTTGCGGTCGAGTTCCGAGTAGATGGCGATGGTGCGCAGGCCAACCTCGCGTGCGGCCCGGATGACTCGCACGGCAATCTCGCCCCGGTTGGCAATTAGAACAGATTCCACCGGAGCATCTTAGGGGTGAGGGAACGGGGCCGGGCAGGTATCACAACGGGATGTTTCCGTGTTTGCGCGGCGCCATCGACTCGCGCTTGGTGCGCAACATATCGAGGGATCGAATCAGCCGGGATCGGGTCTCGCGCGGTTCGATCACTTCGTCGACCATGCCGTGCTCGGCCGCGAGATACGGATTGTTGAAGCGCTCCTCGTAGTCTGCGATCAACGCCTGACGTTTGCCGTCGGGGTCCCCGGCATCGTTGATGTCACGGCGGTGAATCACGTTGACCGCACCCTGGGCCATGACCACGTAGGCGCCGCCGTAGGCCTTGCGGGTGATGACGGTGAGCTTGGGGACCGTGGCCTCCGCGTATGCATACAGGAGCTTGGCGCCCTGGCGAATGATCCCGCCGTGCTCCTGGTCGACGCCGGGGAGGAACCCGGGCACGTCGACGAAGGTGACGACCGGGATGTTGAACGCATCGCAGAATCGGATGAAGCGGGCGCCCTTGACCGATGCGTCGATGTTGAGCGTACCGGCGAGCACGGCGGGCTGATTGCCGACAACCCCCACCGTGTACCCGTCGAGGCGGGCGAAGCCGACCACGATGTTGCCTGCGAAGTGCTCATGCACCTGGTAGAACTCACCGCCGTCGACCACCAACTCGACCAGCTTGACCATGTCGTACGGCTGGTTCGTCGAGTCCGGGATGATCTCTGTGAGCTTCTCATCCATCCGATCGGCACGGTCCATAGGCGTGAAGTAGGGGGCGACTTCCATGTTGTTGGACGGCAGAAACGACAGCAGGTAGCGCACCTCCTCGAGAGCAGCCCGGCCGCTGGGCGACACGAAGTGGGTGACTCCCGATTTGGAACCGTGCGCCGAAGCGCCACCGAGTTCCTCGAATGAGACCTCCTCGCCGGTGACGGCCTTGATCACGTCCGGGCCGGTTATGAACAGGTGGGAGGTGTCGGCGACCTGGTACACGAAGTCGGTGATCGCGGGGGAGTAGACGGCACCTCCGGCACAGGGGCCCATGATCACGGATATTTGCGGGATCACCCCCGAGGCGCGGACGTTGCGCTCAAAGATCCGCCCGTAGCCATGGAGGGAGACGACGCCTTCCTGGATGCGGGCTCCACCGCTGTCCTTGATCCCGACGACGGGCGCGCCGGTATCCATTGCGAGATCCATGACCTTGCAGATTTTGTCGGCGACGACCGCCCCCAGCGACCCGCCGAATTGGGTGAAGTCCTCAGCGAAGATGAACACGTGCCGGCCATCGACCGTGCCGTGCCCCGTAACGACGGCATCGCCGAGAGGACGGCGGTCCTCGATCCCGAAGCCGGTCGCCTGATGCCTGGCGAAGACATCGAACTCCTGGAAGCTGCCCTTGTCGAGCAGCAGGTTGATTCGTTCGCGTGCCGTCAGCTTCCCGAGGTCGTGCTGGCGGTCGGCCGCCCGCTGATTCGGGGTGAGAGCTTCGGAGCGGAGGCGGCGCAGCTTCTCGATCTTCTCGTCTGTGCTCACCTCGTCTCCCTACTTCCTGGAGGCACAATTAGGCTCAAATTGTCGATTGTCATACTCATATTTGACTCGCGGAGCATTCAGATGGCTACACCATACGTGACTCACATCGAGGATAGAGTTCACTCGACTCAGGATTTCGCTCGAACGGCTTATGCGACGGCCTCCAACGGGATGCCCGTAGTCGTCATTGCTCGCTCCCAGGATGCGGGTCGAGGCCGGGCCGACAATCCCTGGTGGAACCCTCCGGGCGCGATGCTCGCCTCGGTGGCGCTCTCCAGTCCGTATCTGGAGAATGTGACGTTGGCGCCGCTCGCTGCCGGGATGGCGGCCCACGACGCAATCGGATCTCAGCTCGGGATCGCGACGACCTTGAAGTGGCCCAACGACATCATGATGGGAGGCGCCAAGGTTGGGGGCATCCTGTCGGAGCGCGACGAATCGAGACTTGTCGTCGGCTGAGGTATCAACCTGTGGTGGCCGGACGCTCCCGAGGGAGCCGGAGCCTTGCTGGAATCTGATCCGGGTAGGCAGGCACCGGTCGATCTGGCACTGGCCTGGGCATCGCGCCTGCTGACGGCGCTCGACGATCTCGCGACGAGTTTCGACAGGTCCGCCTACGTCGAGGTGTGCGACACCATTGGCCACCGCATCACATGGATGCCGGACGGAGAGGGCCGCGCCGTCGGGATCTCGGTCGACGGAGCCCTGATCGTCGAGACGGCAGCCGGCCAAGAGATGATTCGATCGGGCGCGGTGCGCCATGTGAGGCGCGTCCCGGAGTCCTAGCTGCGTTGTCCATGCAGTTATGGGCACCGTGGGCGGCGACATCAGCAGCCAGCCTGCAGTCCACCCAGGTCTCAATCCCTCCGGCTCGGGGGGTGATCCATACCCATGTAGACGCCACCCTGTATCAACTCTTCGAGCATCTGCTCGATTCGCTTGCGTCGCGTTTCCACCCTCGCGGCCCGGCTAATCCAGGCGAGGTAGTCGTTTCGTTGGTAGAACGGGCGCTCCTCGTAGAGGGCTAGCAGTTGGTACTCCTCGAGTTCCGCCCGTACATCGTCGGGCATCTGCTGTACCGGCCGCTTCGCCATCAGCGCATGCTACCGACAGCACGCTGAGACTGACGGCCTGTTGTCCAGTCCAGAGGTCTCGGGGGCTCCGTCAGGGCGGAACACGTAACGGTCCCGTCGGGGCCTTCACCTCGAGCATGTCATGGTGAGTCGGCTGCCTTCGCGGGCTGGCTGATGGTTCACAGAGGGCCATCGCAGGCCAACCGACCACACCGCCGTCGACATAATGGCGTCACCGGTCGCACCGAAGCCTCAGTGGGTCCGACCCGCGTAAGCCAGAGGCAGAGTGCCCCGCGATCGTCGACGTCCTAGCCATCCCGTTGCATTTCAGTCGGATCATCGACTCGAGGCGGCGTTCAGGGAGGTTATTCGTTGGTCTCCGGCTGTGGCTCGAGGATCACAACCGCGGTTTCGGTGGGCCGGCGCGACGCATAGGCATCCAGATCGGAATCGATTTCGCGCCAGCGGTCCCATAGTCGGGCCCGTTCGTCGCCGGCGGCGACGCGTCCGGTGACCTTACGATGGCCCCCGGGGATATCGACGCTCGCCTCCGGCTGTGCCTGGAGGTTGAGCCACCACGCGGGTTCGGCTTCACCCCAACCGTTCATAGCCATAGTGACGAGGTTCGGGCCATCCTCGAAGTAGGCCAAGATTACTGCTCGCTCCTGACCGCTGCGTCGCCCTGTTGTCGTGAGACGCATCATCCCGTAGCGGTCGCCCTTGGGGCGTCTCAGCCCGAAGCGACCGCCGGTGATGCGGTACAGCCCACGGTGGACTCGCCAGGCAAGACGGATGAACCATCGGGGAGGAAGCCGCGGTTCGTTCACAGCGTCCGACATCTGCGTTCCTCGTTTTCGTGATAAGAAGGCTAGTTGCATTCTGCGGCCGCCCGTCGAGAGGCCAGCGGGCGCCGACAACGTCAGTTGCACAGCTAGCTGTCGGAGTGGCGTTCCCGGATGCGCTGCTGCACTTCCTTGGCGTCCCGCCGGGCTCGCCAGGAGTCGGCCGCCTCGGTGCTCTTCAACTTGGCGGCGGCCCGTGAGTTGCGGATGCGATAGGACAGCGGCACCTTGTCGACCTTGGAAGAACGCGTGAAGAGTGTCCGACCGAACCCGCTGAGCCGAATGCGCTGCCACAGGTTGGGGCCGCGAACCTTGCGAATGCCCGGCGTCATTGCGGCCCGGAGCCGTTGCCGCCAGGGAAGAGTGGTGGCGCCGCCGGCCGCCAACTGCGATCCGGCACCGGCCGGCGCAGGTTCGCGCCGCCGGTAGGCCACCAGGAACCACGCGGCCGCGGCCAGCGCGGCGGTCACTACCGGGATCCATAGCCAGCCGAGTCCACCGCCTCCGCCCGTCACGTCTACAGGCCGCAGCGCCGCGAGACTCGTGGTGGGTGCCGAGGTGGTTGGGACCGGAGCGGCAGTTGTTGTTGTCGGTTCCAGCGTTGTTGTGGTTGTCGTCGTCGAGGAGGAAGTCGACGTCGATGAACTGGTGCTCGTCGAGTCGGCGACCACCGTCGTGCTGGTAGACGAGGTCGTCGTCGGCGGCTGCGTAGTTGTCGTCGTTGTTGTCGTCGTCGGAGGCCGTCGTTGTCGTCGTGGTCGTAGTAGTCGTCGTGGTTGTCGTTGTGGTCGTTGTCTTGGGGACCACATCAACCGCGATAGCGCACGAGTCGATCGGAGCATTGTCGTTGTCGGAGGACCACTCGCTGATCGTGACCGATCCATCCTTTTCTCCGTTGCCGGGCACCCGGATCTGAATGTCGTTGGTCCAGACTCCTCCCGGCGGCCATGCGGTCGGTGGGAGAATCCTCGCCGAGAAGTCGCCGGTTGGGGCTCCACTGATGAGATACACGTTCTCGGGTGAGTTGAGGCTCATGGTCACTTCGACGGAAGTGCCGGCATCGACCACCGCGCTTGGGCAGGAAGTGATCGCCGCCGTCGCGGGTGCTGACACCGCCACCGCTGCCCAGAGCACCACGAACACGCTGAGTATCGCAATAACCGCGAGACGTGGGCGGAAGGCTGACATGTGATCTCTATTCATAAAGTTGGGCCCGCGGACGACGGGGCTGCCGCGGTACTGAAGAAGCCTATACCGAAATGTACGATTGGGGAATACCGCACCGGAGTTCGCTGTCGTCTCCCGGTGAACTAGGTTGCGGCGGTGACTGATCACCGGGGTCGAGACCCGCTGCCTCTCTTCCCGCACCGAACGGCCCGCGAGGCCGCCGTCTTCACGGCGGCCGTCGCCTTGTTCATCGACGCCGCCTTCTACGTGGCGCTCCGCCAATCAGACTTCCTGGGCACCCCCATCATGGTGTGGAGCGGCGTGAAGATCCTCGTCATCGTCGTCGGCATCGGCTGGTTGGCCTGGGAAACGCGGGTATGGGCGCTTGGTCTGATCGCTCTCATATTCGCAGTGATTGTCTTGGAGGACTCGGTTGGCATCACCGCTCCGCTCGGTGCCTGGCTAATCGAGGAAGGCGGCATTCGGAGCGGCCCGCGCGGCTCGAATGAGCAGCTGCTGCGGCGGGGCTTCACGATGATTGCCCTGCTCGGCCCGACCCTCTACCTGGGATGGCGGGCACCCGTCTGGCTACGGCGGGCCATCTGGACGATGATCGGCATGCTGGCGGCGATCTTCGTGGCGGCGGTGTTGGGGGACGTAATCGCAGACAGGAGCGGCACCAACCTCGATGAAGTGGTGGAGGAGCCGCTCTACTCGCTGGCGGCCGGCTTCGTAGTCGGTCTCGTCGTCGAATGGCGGCGACGGCGACGCGTTACAAACCCCACCACACGCTCACCCCAATGAGGATCCCGGCGACCATCACCGTCGTCAGAGGCCATCCCAGTCGGGTGTAGTCCGTGTAGCGATACCCCCCGGGGCCGTACACCATGACGTTGGTCTGGTAACCGATCGGCGTCAGGAACGACGCCGACGCGGCCACCGCGATGGCAACTGCAACTGCGGTCAACTCCAGCTCGGTCGCCCTGACTGCTTCGGTCGCGATCGGGAAAACGAGAACTGCAGCCGCGGTGTTCGAAACGGACTCGGTCAGCAACATGGTGGCGACGACGATGGCCAGGAGCACTCCGATGTCGCCCACGGACCCGAACCACGAAACGAGGCCCGAGGCGATTTGGTCGGCGAGGCCGGACTGTGTCAGAGCCTTGGCAACACCGAAGCCGGCGGCGATGAGCAGCACGACGTCGAGGTCGATTGCCCGGCGCGCCTCGCCGGGAGTCAGGATCCCGAATCCAATGACGACGAGGACTCCGAGCAGAGCAGCCTTGATGATCGGGAGCGTTCCGGTTGCCGCCAGCGCGATCACTCCCAGGACGATCAGAGCAACGGGCACTCGAAGGTGGTGACCCGTTGCCGGTGCTCCCGCCATCGGGGACACGAGAAGGAAATCACGCCGGTCGCGCCACCGGTCCCGGAACCCCCGGTCCGAGAGGAGCACCAGAGTGTCGCCGACGCGGAGCGGCACTTCGCCGAGCTTGGCATCGATCCTGTGGCCGGCACGGTGCACCGCAACGACTGCTGCCTGATAGTTGCTGCGAAAGCGGGCTTCCTTGAGCGTGCGGCCGACCAGCGGCGAAGAGGCTCCGACCACGGCCTCGAAGAACGAGGAACGCGCCAGATCGAAACCGTGGAACTGATCGCGCTCGAGCGATTCGAGTCCCGGGATCGAGTGCAGGTCCACAACGTCGTCGGCCTTGCCGGCGAATCGGAGTTCATCCCCGCCGTGCAGTCGGAACTCGGGGCCCACGGCGGCGGTGGACTCACCATCACGCATCACCTGGACGAGGAAGACTCCGGCAAGTTGCCGCAAGCCGGCCTTGTCCACGGTCACTCCATCGAGGGGCCCGCCCCGCCGGACCTCCATGTCGACCACAAACTCGCGGGCCGATTCGGTGAGGTTGTCCCGCGCCGAGCGGCGCTCTCTCAGAAGGCGCGGGGAGAGGAGAATCAGCAGACCTATGCCAACAATTGCCACGGGGAGCCCGATCTTGGTGATCTCGAAGAACCCGAGTTCAGTTCCGGTTTGTTCGGCGAGTAATCCTGAAACAACGAGGTTCGTCGAGGTGCCGATCAGCGTCACGATCCCGCCGAGGATCGAGGCAAACGACATCGGCATCAAGTAGCGCGACACCGCCCGGCCGTGGCGGGTCGCCCATGCCTCCACCTCGGGAACGAGCACGGCGACGATCGGCGTGTTGTTGAGAACCGATGACGCGGCGGCGACCGTTGGGAGCAGCCGGGCCAGGCCGCGCCGAACCGACTGGCCGGAGCCGAGAGCCGTCGACACCACCGGTTGCATCAGGCCGGCCTTCGAAGCGGCTCCCGCCAGCACGTACAGGGCTGCGATGGTCAGAGGCGCCGGATTCGAGAACCCGGAGAAGGCTTCGGGGGTGTCGATGACGCCGGCGAGCAGGAGCACGATGGCGGCCCCGAGCATCGCGATCACGGGCGCCACAACCTCGCGGACCATCAGTCCGATGGCGATCACCACCACGAGCAGCGTCAGCCATGCCTCCCAGCTCATCGCCGGGCTCTGTCAACGGTTTTGTGCACAGGGCATCGTCGCACGCACGGCGGTGGTTATGAGTTATTTGCCGGGGCTCCTAGGCAACGGGCCGGTAAATAGGTACCATGGTGAGCTGCAAGCAGATGATTTCGCCCGGGTGAGAGCGGGCGGCACGGGGGCGCCGCTGTAGGAGACAGCAACAATGGCGCCAGTCAAATCAATCAACCAGAGTCTGCGTTTACGGCGCGTGCAATGGCACGATCACGACGGACAGGTCGTGATACTCGACTCGAGTGCGCGGACGATTGCGCTCAACCCGACCGCGGCCATGCTGTGGCGCCATCTTGTGGAGGGTGCCGACAGGGAGCAGCTGGTCAGAGACCTGACGGATGAGTTTGGTATCGAAGAGACGATCGCGGTCCACGACGTGGACGCCTTCCTCGATGGTCTGAAGAGCCGCGGGCTCCTGGCCGAAGCCGGCTAGCTTTCCTCAGAAGTCAAGCTCTTCACGACACCAGTTCCTCGAGGAGTTCGCGCACGCCGATCGCGATCTGAGCTAGATCTCGGGGCCGATCGAATTCGACGACCGGATGAGAGGCTGCGGCCAGAAACGCCTCGGGATCGATCGAGATTCCGGTCACCGATCGGGCGGGGGCAATGTGGTGGGCCGCCGCGGCGCCCGGCCGGCGTCTGATCGAGATCTCCTCCGACCACCCCGGCACGATCCAGCCGGCCAGGGGTGCCGCCGCGGGCGCCGGGCCGAGATCCAGCCGCCACCGTTCCCGCGCGCCCGCCATACCCAGAGACCTGGTTCCGCCGAACCAGCGGGCGGCTTCCTCGCGGAGGTCGAGTGTACGGGGACCACAGAAGACGTCACCCCCGGCCATGACGAGCAGGTCGTCGGCGAGCACAACACCCCCTTCAGACGCGACCGCCGCCAGCAGTGTGCTCTTGCCGGCCTGGCGCTCTCCGATCACTCCCCAGGTTCGGCCGGCGACCGCGATCGCCCCGGCGTGGAAGGCGGCTCGGCCGAGCCAGTGGCTGTGGACGGCGGCGATTGGAGCCAGGTAGGGGTGAGCGAGCTCGTCGTCAGTGATCGGTCGGCGTGTGGTCAGCCGGGCGCTGCGAGTGGCCCGGTCGAGTTCGAGGCTGCCTCCGTCGAGGAGAGGCACGGTCGCACTGTCGTCGTCCACAGTGTTAGGAACCCCGCCAGCACCGATACGGCGCGTGATGACGATTTCGGGGGCATCTTCGGCCACGGGTGCCAGCAGCGTGGACCGGGGCGCATCGCCGCTCAGGCGCAAGCCATAGGCACCGAGTGCTGTGTCGCGACCGCTAGGCGTGGCCGTCGCCGTCGCCATTCTTCTCCGGTTGATGCTGGCCGAGAACGTCACGCATCGAGCCCTCGTTGCGGGAGATGTCAAGCCGCAGCGGCGCGAGGTTGTACACGTAGCCCACAGTGGGCGTGCCGATGAGATCCAGCCGATCCTGGAGCTCTTCGAGCGCGGAGGCCGGTCCGTTGTGCCGGGTCACGACGAGGACCTTGTCGACCATCCCGGCCAGTGTCGAGGCATAGGCGACGGTGAGCAACGGCGGGGCGTCGAGCAGGATCAGATCGTAGAACTCTTGGATCTGGTCGAGAAAGTCGCGAGTGGCCGGGTTGCGGAAGAACTCCGGGGCGGTTGTGGACCGCCACCCGCGGGCGAGCAGATGCAGGCCGGTTGTCCCGCTGCCCTCGATCGCCACCACTGCCTCCGACAGGGCCGTTCCCGTCTCCACCACCTCAGTGAGGCCCGATTCGGGCCGGGTATCCGTCAACATCGTCGTGGCCGCTTGGCTGCCGAAGTCGACGTCGATGAGGAGAACCCGCTTGCCTTCGCGTGCCGCGGCCAAAGCCGTATTGGCGGCAATCACCGACTTGCCATCGGCGACGCCGGCCGAGGTGACGATGACCAGCTTACCCTCGGTGATGATCGAGCCCATGGGTGCCGCTCGCGACAAGTCGAGCGCGGCGGCGGCGAACCGGAATGACTCGGCCGAAGCGGATCGGGGGTGGGTGCGGACCGGTAGAGCCGTCCGGATGCCTTCCTGCCGGAAATTCGGCACCTCGGCGATGAGCGGAGCCGCCAGCACGAGTTCCGGCTGAGCCCGATCGGTGATGGTGCGCCGTCGCAGGGCCAGGACGTACGCCAGGCCCGATCCCAGCAGCAGGCCCATGAAGGCTCCTGCTGCGATGAGGCGGGGGACGTCGGTCGCGATCCGGGTGGCGAAAGTAGCCGTGGTCGTGCTGCTGGCAGCCTCCCCGATGAGTTTCTCATCAACGCGGTACTGGTCCCGCTGGTCGGCCAGGTCGTCCAGGCGCGCAATGGTGCGGCGTTGCCGTTCCAGCAGCGCCGTCATCTCCGGCGGCGTTCCCTCCAGGCGGTTGACCACCTCGAGGACACGCAGCTGGGTCGAGATGTCGTCGATCTGGAGCAGAATCGAATCGCGTTGGAGTTCTGTGGCGGTTTCCAACTCGTCGAACAACTCGGACAGGCGGGGGAGGGCTTCGTCGTACTGCTGCTTGAGCCTGAGCAGATCCTCGTTGGCGATCTCCTGGGCGGCCAGGATCTCGCCGCTCACCTCCACCAGATCCTCTTCCAGCTCCGCCATGACCACATTGAGGACGGCCACAGTGTTGGTGAACGACGTCTGGGCCTCGGAGCGCACGAGGTTCTGGTAGGCGGCGATCATCGAGTTGGCGCCGAGTATGGATGCCGATTCGCTGTCGGCGACGACCCGCACCGTGATCCGCGCCCCGGATTCGAAGACGCGGACGCGGTCGAGGAGCTCAGCGCCGAAATAGGGGTAGGTCGGGTCCTCAGCGGCCGCCAGCCGGACCGCCTCGTCGGCCACAGTTCCCGATCCCATGAAGTCGACCTGGTCCGAGAGATAGTCGGCGCGCCGTACCGAGCTGTTCTCGAATATGATCGACGACAGCGGATCCTCGGCCACGATCGATGCTTCGGAGCTGTATTCTTCGCTGGCCGTGGTGACGGCGTATACGTACGCCGCCGCGGTGACGGCGATCGCCACGAGGAGCGTCAGCCACCGGTAGCGCCAGATCGCTCGGAGCAGTGTCGGTTCGAGAAGAATGTCGTCGTTCAAGTCAATGCCTTGCTTGGATGAGGGGCCGGGAGCGGGTTTGCGAAGTGCGGCCGGAATTTATCACGTCCGCACAAATGGGCAGCATCAGGCGCCTATTAATGATCGAAACACCGAGTTGCTCAGTTGAGCGAAACCTGCACCGATAATCTCATCTCAGCCGAAGGCGCGAGCGACCGCAGCCGAGGCACGAAAAACTGAAGGCAATATGGCGCGCCCGCACCCAGCTCTCATCGATATCGCAGCCGGCCGTACGGCTCGGCCCGTCGACGCAGAGCAAGCGTTCGTGGAGTCGGCGCTGGAGCATCGTATGGCCGGCCTTGCGCTGTGGGCCGCGAACAACGGCAGTCTTGTCGTCGGGGCTGCGACCCGGCAGCGGCTCGCCGCGATCAAGTTGGCAGCCACCGCCCACAGCGCCAAGGTGGCGTCGGCCGCTGCCACCACAGTTGCGGTGCTGCGCGCCAACGGTTGGGATGCGGCTCTCTTCAAGGGCATCGCCACCGAACGACGCTGGTACCCCGAGAGCGGCACGCGGCCGGCCGCCGATGCCGATCTCCTACTCGACGCCGCCGGCGCGGCGAGCGTGAACGAAATACTCGCGACCCTGGCTGCCGGCCACACCCTCACCGGCCGGGCCCAGGCTCTGATCGATCACGGGTTCATCCAGTCGGTCGACTTCGTCATCGAGGACATCTGGATCGACCTCCACGTCGATCCAATAAAGATCGGGATTCCGCTGCCGGGCATCGAGCAGCTTTGGGAACGCCATGACGTGCTGGTGTTCGACTCAACGAGGATCCGCGCCCTCGACGCCGAAGCCTCCCTGCTGCAGGCCGCGATCCATCTCCAGAAGGACCGCTTCTCGCGTCTCCACGGCTTCGCCGATGTCGTGCGGATCGCTCAGGAACCGGATCTCGACTGGGCATGGATCCAGGGTTTTGCTGAGGACATCGGCCTGAGCATGCACTTGAACGAGTCACTGCGAGTCGTCTCCGAAACGCTCGGGATTGAATTGCCAGTGGCCCAGGGCAAGCGGTCACGCGCCTGGCGGGTGATCTGGGGGGAGCGCACCCGTCTCGCGGGCAGCGTCGGAATGACGCGGCGAGTAAGAACCCACTACTGGATTCCCTTCTCGATTCGCGGCCGCCGCTGGGAAGCCCTCAAGTGGTGGCTTCGGCTCGTCTTCCCACCGACGGTGCTGATCGATTACCTGCACGCCGACAGTCGCGGGCCCTACCTGTGGAGGATCCTGCAGTACCGGCTGCGGCTGGCCCGCGAGCGACACCGGCGCAATCGTGACCAGAGACGCCACGGCGAGGTCTAATAGCCAAAGGACCCGCGAAAGGGTCCCGTGATTCGCTCGACCAGCTTGCGTTTCGATGCGGGCATATCGCGCCGCCAGGCCTCGTCGAGCGCCAACTCGATCGTCCCGGTCGTGAATCGACCCGGATTGCCGGAGACGGTGTGGTTGCCGGCCAATTCAACGGTATTGCCCTGCAGGTGCGGAGTGGCCGCATCTGCCTCGTCGGCCATCTCGAGGATGCGGCGCACGGCGGTCTCGGGACTCGTGATGAGATCCTCGTAGCGCAACTGCAGGTAGCCCACGGATGCGTCGGCGAAGAGCGACCGGATCGTGGTGTTCCACACGACCCAGTCGAGGGCCGAGCGCGCCGGTCCGATTGCTGTCATTGCCCGCGCCTCGGCCGTGTCGAGCTGCTGCTTGGGTCGGCCCCAGGAATGGGCCACCGCCCGCGGATCGCGGATGAGGTGCACGATGCGAAGATCGATCGACGGCACTCTGGAAAGAAGATAGGTGTATGTCGGCAGCTTCGATGAGTCGACGATGAAGCGGGCTCCGGTGTGCTCCGCGATTGCGGGATACAGAGCGTCGAGGATCGTTGCGAGCGGCTGCAGCTTCTTGTTGTACCAACCGTGCAGCGCCCCGATACGAGCCGCCGGCGTGAAGCGGGTGCGTACGTAATGGCTGAGGGCCACCGCCTGCGCAGCATCGACGCCATCGGGAAACGCCCGTTCGAGAATCTGTGGCCACAACTCGCACTCGGGCAGGGGTCGGGAGCAACCGCACAGGCGCTGTTCTATGAGGCCGCGCTGCCAGATGTAGCGAAGCTCGCCGCCTGAGAAGGCTCCGGAGATCCCGCCCAGCACGTTGTCGAGGATGGTGCTCCCGCTTCGTCCGGCGCCCGTTATCGAGATGACCTTCACCATTCCGAGGCCCGCCTTCCGGAATCGAGCGCCTCGATCATGCCGTAGTCGACCTGCTGCGGCTCAACCCCGGCGGCCAGCTTCTCGTTGATGCGGCGGGTGATCTCGTCCCACCAGTAATCGACCGCCTCGGCGGCGTCGTCGGGGATGTCACCGACCGGACGCCCCACGGCATAGGCGCTGATGAGATAGAGCACCCGATCGGCCTGTGGCGGGGCCCATCCGGCATCCTCCCAATCGATCAGCCACGGAGTCGTGTCACCGATCTGGCGGAGGTTCCATGGAGTGAAGTCGCCGTGGAACGGCATCCAGCCATCCGGGGCCCCGTCCGGGCGGTCGAGCGTGGCCAGGACTTTGGCGATGTCCTCGAGGATGGCCGGTGCCGGTGCCCCGGCCGGCATACGGTGCATCCGGGGAGGCATTGCGCTCGTCACCAGGTAGCGCCACCCGGCCACGGTGCCCGACCCGAGTCCCCGTGGCGAGAGGAATGAGCGGATGTCGGCCAGTTCTGCGAGATGGAGGGCTTCTTCTTCGCGCGTGAGCCCGGGAGCCTCGCCGGTGCGGGCCTTGACGAAGCCCACCGAGTTGTCCCCATTCAGCAGCAGCATCAGCAGGCCCTCACGATTGTCGCGGCGCTCATAGACGGTGTGACTGTCAAAAGGCCCGACAACGGCTTTCAGATCGTCCAGCAGGGTCTGCCATTCGTCCGGTGCCAGCGGGGGACGCCAGCCGGCGGCTCGACCGGGGAGCAGCCGGGGACCTCCCAGAGTCACCAGTCTCCATGCGGCACGCTGCGCCAGCTCGCCGCGGCGGGCACACGGCCCGTAGGTGGCGATCCCCGCAAGGGTGGCTCCCTTGCGGTGCGTCGGCACCTTGATGTTGTTCCACCCCGGGGGGAAGGCTTTGAATTGTGGATTCATGCTATTCCGGCGGCAGGTCGGACGAGGATGGGATCGTACTTGACGGGGTTGCTGCCCCCGCCGGTTCCGCGTAGTAGGTGTTGAGAGCCCGCTCGAAGCCGAGAATCCGTGTCAAACCTAGAGCGGCAAACGCGATGGGCCGGGCAAAAGCGCCGGCGTCGGTCGACGAACCGGCGGCGAAGGAGGCAACAACCGCAACTCCGAGCTGGGTCGCGTTGGCGAGCAGTTCGGCGCCGAACATCCGTGCTTCACGGCCCGCGCCGATCAATTCGAGTCGCCCCGGGAAAGCGGCCCCGTTGAGGCCATTGGCGGCGATGCTGAGCACTACCAGGCCCGGGACGGTATAGGCATTCTCGATGACGCGCCCCAGCGGGTTGAGTATCCAATCGAAACCGGCAATCGCGCCATAGCCAACGACGGCCGCGGCCGTCAGCAGCCCAAACGTCCTGGCGACCCGGCGTGCCGCCGCCCGGTCCCGGTTCTTCGCGGCTTCCATGGACGGCGGCCCCAGCACCGATCGTAAGCCTTGAGCCAGCACCAGGATCGGCTGGCCAACCAGCTTGGCCGAGCCGGCAAGCGCCAGGGCGGGGGCCCCGGCGATCACAGTCACCGCCGACTCGACGAGGAAGTTGTTGCCGGTGGACATGAAGCCGACGCCCACGAGCCAGCGTCCCGAAGGGGCGAGCTCCCGGTAGCCGAACGGCTCGCCGTCGGC
>CAMYIJ010000113.1 GCA_947258375.1 uncultured Acidimicrobiaceae bacterium | reverse complement strand
CTCGTGCTCAGCCTGGCCGGCGACGTGTTCCTCATGTTGGAGCCCGACCAGTTCGTCGCCGGGTTAGCGTCATTCTTGGGCGCCCACCTGGCGTACATCGTCGGGCTCGTTCTAGCCGGCTTCGCGCCTGTGCCGGCACTCATCGCCCTCGTCGTCGTTGCCGCGATATTTCCACTGATCGGAGGCTCCATCCTCAAAGGAGCCGGCGCCACCGACGAGCGACTAGCAATCCCCGTCGCCGCGTACATCGCGGTCATCTCAGCCATGGTGGTTACGGCGGCGGCCACGACGACGCTCCTGGCGATCGCCGGCGCGATCTCGTTCTTCGCCTCCGACGCGGTGCTCGGTTGGAACCGGTTCGTGACCTCGATCCCCAAGGGCCGCTTGATCACGATGATCACGTATCACACGGGCCAAACCCTCCTGGTGTTGTCGCTCATCGCTCTGTAGCCCCGGCCGGGCGATCAGCCCTTTGGTCGCCAGGCTTTCCTGCCGAAGAACCGGCATATGGACGTACCGCGTATGGACGAACTGCGCCGTCGCCTGAAAGAGGCGCGCCCGAGCAATTGGCAACACTGGCCGATGGTACGCGGCCTCTGGCCATGGTTCGCCGCGCTCGGTGCAGTTCTGATGCTCGCAATACCCTGGGGAATCCGAGCTGAGGAGCGCAGCTTGGACGCAGCGAGCCGCGAGGCACTTGCCGACGCCGGCATACTGATCGAGGACATAACCTTCACCGGGCGCCGGGCCACCATCGTCGCCGACCTCACCCCGCAGGAGCAGAACACCGCCGTCACCGTCCTCGCCGAGATGGGTGGCGTCGCCAAGGTCACGTGGCAGGAGGGCTCGGGCCTTCTCGTCGCTCCCACGACCACCAGTTCGACCACAACGACGACCGAGACTCCTGAACCGGGAGCTCGGCTCACCGCCTCCGTGAAGGACGGGCGGATCACCCTGCGCGGCATCGTTCCGGCGGCGCGCGCGATCAAGGACATCGGCGATGCCGCCGGCGATGTCTGGGGCAACGCCGTCGTCAACCAGCTCTTCGTCGATGAGTCGGTGCTGGCCCACCCATGGCTCGCCACGGCAGAAGACTCCATCGTCGTGCTCACAATGCTGATCGACCCGCAACTCACACTCGACGGCGAAGGCGCCACTATCACCGGCGGCGCCATCGATGAGTCAACTCTCGAGGAAGCCATCTCGCGGCTTGCCGCAGCCCTCGGCACCGATACGGAGATCGACAACAAGGTGACCGTCACTCCATTGGAACTGCCCCGCATCCAGATCCTCTCTCCCGGGGACGGAACCGTCGCCCTCGAGGGCACAGTCGCCAACACCGACGTACGCAAAGCGATCGTGCGCGCCGTCGCCAAGACGGGCTCCGAGCTCGAAACCACCAATGAGATCACGATTGGCGCCACGACGGCGGACGTCTATCCGTTGCGGCGGATCCCGGAAATTGTGACGACGTTGGGCGCAGCCGATCAGTGGACGCTCCTCTTCGATGGCGAGAGCCTCGGCGGATCCGCAGTCGGAGGCCGATTCTTCGTCGACGATCGTGTCAAGGTCAGCGCGCCGGCGAACGAACTCCTCGACGAACTCGGGCGTTTCCTGCATCTGGATCCCCATCTCAACATCGAAATCGAGGTGCACGCCGACCCACGGGAGGGTGACGTCGACGCGACCGACCTGGCGATGCGGCGGGCCGAGGCGGTGGCCGCCCGGCTCGTCCGTCTCGGCATCGACCCACACCGGATATCGGCCACCAATGCCGCCGGCACCGGAGAACTGCTTCGGTTTCAGCTGATTCCGGCCGATCAGTAGAGGGTCCATGTTCTACGCAGCATCAGAAATCACCTTCTGGATCCTCCTCTCGGCAATAGTCGGAGGCGGAATCGGCTACGGATTGAGCCAGGCCAAGTCGGTCCAGATCGGCAAGCGCTTGAGCGAGAGCCGCGCCGACGCGCCAATGGAACGTGAGCTGGCCATCGCATGGGACACCATCGAAGACCTCAACCGTCGTCTCCAGGTGGCCCACGAGACCATTCGAGGCGGCATGCGCGAGGGCTCGCTCGAGGCCGAGCCGGTGCTTGCCGACGCGCTGGGCGAGATCCACGAGAACCCGCAGGACGAACTCCCACAAGATGACGAGCCCCAGGACGAATTCCCAGAGGACGACCCGCCGCAGAACGACGCCGTTGAAGACGGCGACCAGGCTGAGGAGCGCACTGAGGACGGCCCCCCCGTCCCGGTCGACAGCGCCGAGCTGGCGGAGCCGCTGACCCACACTGTTGAAGAGGTGGTGGCGGCCGCCGAAGTCGACGACGACGACGAGTCAGGAGATGGCGCCGTCGGGACCCGGCTGGCCGACAGGGTGGCATCGGCATCGATCGGCAACCAGGTCGAGGTCATCAAGACGGTCGAGTTCTAGGACCGCCGCAACAGCTCCGGCTGCTCCAATACCGCTCCCGGGTGACCTAACCTTTCGCCCGTGGATGTACCTTCAGATGCCGAACTCGCCTATCGCGGCGACCTCGCAGCCTTCGAGCGGATCGTCGACGGCGTCCTCGACGAGCTCCCCCAGTGGGTGGTCAACGAGATCGACAACCTGCACGTAGTTGTGCAGGATCGGCCGACATCGGCGCAGGCCGAGAGCGGCGATCATCTGCTCGGTCTGTACGAGGGCGTGATGCTCAAGGACCGCGGAATGAACTACTTCGCCGCGGCTCCGGATCGCATCAGCATCTTCCGCGAGCAGCATCTGCGCTACGCCCGCGGGCCCCGGCACCTTGCCGCTCAAATCCGCAAGACGGTGCTCCACGAGATGGCGCATCATCTCGGGATCGACGACGAAAGACTCCACGAACTCGGCTGGGGCTAGCGGTCCGTCCGCGCCCGACACCGGATCGAGGGTCCTGTCTGCGCGATTTACCGCCACCGAGTCCCGAACACGGGCGGTGGCCGACCGGATTGGCAAGTCGCGAAGAGTGACAAAAGTGCTCACTAGTTACGTCTTTTTGCCGATAAGTAATACATGGTCGTACAAAGCCCCGAAACCACGAGAGACCCGTACCGGCGCTGTGAAGAGCGCTGCCGTCACGACCTCGGACGCGGCCTCAGCCTCGCCGAACTGTTCGGCGAAGAGGAAGCCCCGGCCGGACCCAGTTGGTCGGCAGCTCTTCCTCCGGCGCCCCGCCGGATCCCCTTGAGTTCCAACACCCAGTAGTCGCCCTCCCCCGGGCGAATTTCCTGCCAGATCGTCCCGTAGAATGGTCGTGCCCGGTCAGCTATACGGAGGAACGATGGACGAACTACTCAAGCAGCTCCAGGAGAAGACAGGCCTCGGAGTCGACCAGATCAAATCGGTTATATCCGGCGTCGCCGACTTCCTGGGCGACAAGCTTCCCGGCCCGATCGGCGACCAGGTCACCAAGCTGCTCGGTGGCGATGACGAAGGCGGCGCGGACTCGGGTGGCGACGACGACGGCGGTCTTCTCGACAAGGCCAAGGATGCGCTGGGTGGCTTGCTCGGCGGCGACTGACCGGCAGCAGATCACACCTCAGATCACACATCGTATGCCGGCGTGAAAGCCGGATGAGCTCCCCGATACAATCGGTGGCGTGAACACGCCTACTGACGCGCCCTACGGAGCTCTGGGCCTGATCGATGAACCGGACTGGCCAGATGCCCGCGGCCCAGTGGTATTCCTCATCGAGGAAAGCGGCGGCGCCGAACGGAAGGTGCTCGAAGGCTGGATCGCGCGCCATCGGCCCGCTGACGCGGAGCCCGGCAGCGTCCAGATAGCCACGTTGCCCCAGACCCGGCGGCGCCGGCGACGCCGTCGATTCGACGGCAGGCTCGATGCCTTCGTCGGGGCGGCCGGGGATGCCCTGCTCGTGCCGCTCCGGATTGCGTGGCTGCCGGGCTCGGTTCGCGGCGGGAAACGCACCGTAGGGCTGCGCGACATGCTGGTCTTCGGTGACCCGCGCGATCCCAACCCGGTTCGCCAGCACATCCTCTACCGTTTCCACCCCGAGCGGCTGCGAATTGTCATGGGCGAGCAGGCGCTCTCGAGCGAGATTGGCGAGGCCTGGAAGACCGATCCCCGCGGTCAGGATGCGGGATCCAGCCTCGGTGAATTCACCGCGACGCGAGCCTGGCTGGCACTGGAACGGGCAGAACGGAAGCTGCGGGGGTCTCGCTACAAGGTTCCCAAGTTCCCGATCCGCGGCCTGGCCACGCTGTCCAAGGAGGCCGGTGTCTCCTACAACCAGATGACGATGCGCACCAGGCGCTACGTCAAGGAGATAGCTGCCTACCACTCGCCATACGTCATCGACGTTGTGACCGGCGGCTTCCATTGGCTCATCACCAAGGCGTACGTCGACATCAACTACGACGACGAGGAACTCCAGGCGCTCTACATGATGAGCCAGCAACACCCCCTGGTGTTCCTGCCTTCGCACAAGTCGAACTTCGATCACCTGCTCCTGCAATACGTCCTGTTCGAGAACGAGTTGCCGCCCAATCACACCGCGGGTGGCATCAACATGAATTTCTTCCCGCTGGGTCCCCTGCTGAGACGCAGCGGCGTGTTCTTCATCCGGCGCGAATTCAAGGACAATGAGCCCTACAAGTTCGCGCTCCGCGAATACATCGACTACCTCCTCGAGAAACGATTCCCCCTCGAGTGGTATCTCGAGGGCGGGCGATCTCGATCCGGCAAGCTGCGCGCCCCGCGCCTCGGCATGCTCGCATACGTCGTCGACTCCGCGCTCAGGGGATCGGTAGACGACGTCATCTTCATTCCGGTGTCGATTGCATACGATCAGATCCAGGACGTCGGCTCGTACGCCACCGAGGCCGCCGGCGGCCGCAAGCAGAGTGAAAGCCTCGGCTGGCTAGTGCGCGCCGTCCGGTCGCTACGCCGCCGCTACGGCCGAGCCCATCTCCGTTTCGGGGCGCCGGTTTCGCTCAACACGTTCCTGCGAGATCAGGCGGAGCTGCCCGACGATCTCGACGACGGCCGCTCCCCCATCGTCCCCAAGCTGGGATTCGAGATCTCCAACCGCATCAACGAGGTCACGCCGATCACGCCCATATCGTTGGTCACGCTGGCGTTACTCAGCATTCACGACCGCTCACTCACGCTGGACGAGGTGATGACGGTCCTCAGCCCGTACCTCGACTACGTGCGTGCTCGCAATCTGCCGACGACCGAGAAGCTCGCTCTTGACGATCCGGGGCGGGTGCGCGCCGCCCTCGACAGCCTCACGGATCACGGTGTTGTATCTCGCTTCGAGGGGGCCACGGCCACTGTCTACGCCATCGGACGCGACCAGCATCTGGCGGCGGCGTACTACCGCAACACGATCATCCATCACTTCATGACTGCGGCAATCACCGAGCTGGCCCTGATCGCGGTGCGAGGCAGTGACGAACCGGCGTCGGAAGCCGCGGTGCTGGCCGAGGCACTGGCGATTAGGGATCTGCTCAAGTTCGAGTTCTTCTTCGCCCCGACGGACGAGTTCATCGACCAAATCAAGGCCGAGCTCCGGTTCCACAATCCCGACTGGCGCGACCTTCTGGCCGCGGGCTCGACCGACATGCTGCTGCTCGACTTCCAGCCGTTCCAAGCAGATGTCGTCATGCGACCCTTCTTCGAGGCGTACCAGGTGATCGGAGACCTGATAGAAGCCGACGCGTATAGCTCGCAGATCGACGTCGACGCGCTGGGTCGGCGCGCCATCGATCTCGGAAGGCAGTACGTGCTGCAGGGGCGGGTTCACAGCGAAGAATCGGTATCGCAGGTGTTGTTCGATGCCGCAATCAAGCTGGCGGAGAACCGAAAGCTCTTCGTTCAGGGCTCAGACATCATCGAGCGCCGCATTGCCTTCGCCGATGAGCTCCGCCGGATCGTGGGCCACCTGCGGGCAATCGAGGCTCTGACCTCGGCGATCGATGCTCAGATTCCCGGAATAGGTCATTGACCACTAAGGGTATCTGTTGCTACACTCTACGTGGGCAAGCATTATGAGGTAGGCGGACGACTCTGTACAACTACGCCAGAGGGTCAGATGCCAAACAACATGCCGAGCCAGCCCGAGTTCCCGATCGTCCGTCGTGGCTTCGACCCCGACTCCGTCGACCGCTACATGGCCGCACTGCAACGGGAGCTCGCCGACCGGGTGGCAGTCGCCGAGGCGCGTTACGCCAACCTCGAAACCGCCCTCGCTGAAGCGCACCAGCGCGAAGAAGCCGTCCATCTGACGTTGATTGCGGCCACCAAGACCAAAGAAGAGATGCTGGTCGGTGCCCGGCAGGAGGCCGAGAAGCTGACCAGCCGATCAAGAGAACAGGCCGAGGCACTGCTCGGTGAGGCGAAGAAGGAAGCGTTCCGTTTGGTGACGGACGCTCGCCAAACCGCACAGGAGACAACGACGGCGGCGCGGGCAAGCTCGGAAGAAGTCCGGGCGGCGGCTCAAGCCGCAGCGGAGAGCATCCGCGACAAAGCGCGCCTCGAAGCAATTGAGATGATCAATTCGGTGGAGACAGACACGACGAGCCTCCTGGCAGCGCGGGAGGCGGCGCTCGTAGAGATGAAAACGCGATACGAGGAGGAAGAGGCGGAGCTCATGGCGAGGATCGACGTCCTCAGGACGGCGGCCAACGACCTCGAGACCCGACTCAAAGCGATCGCGGCCGGATCCTTGGGAGCCGCCACTCACCTGGTGTCGGAACTGCCGACACCACCGCCGGCGCCTGCGCAAGTAGCCCGCGTACCGGTAGTGACGAAGGCTGAACCAATGTCCCACCCGGAGCCGGTGCCCACGGCGCGGCCAGAGCCCAAGGCGCGGCCGCCGATCCGACGGGAACTGACCGAGGCCTACCTGAGCGCGGATCAACCCGAACCCGCGGCGGAAACGACCACGACCTCGACCGAGGTGGCCGCCCCCGCGGCGGAGGCGTCGCGGCCTGCACCGATCGAGAACGCAAGGCGCACGGCAGAAGAGATTGCAGCCGCAGAGCTGATCGCCGCCGAACAGGCCGCCGTTGCGGAACTCGCGGCCGCCGACATGAGGGCCATCGAGATGGCCGAAGCGAAACGGCGGGCGGCGGCTGTCGAGATGCCGACGAACCTCAACGGGCACACATATGTGGAACCCATCGCAGACGATTCCGAAGACACCGTCGAGGAAACGGCGAGCGAAGACTATGCCGCTCCTGAGGATGACCACGACACGACCGCCCCCAACGAGGTGGCAGCCGAATCCGACGATGACCCGCCAGAGGACCCTGAGGTCGTGCTGGAGCCGGCGGCGGCCGCTGAATCGGATGAGGAAGAGGACAATGAACGGGTGCCGGTAGCGGTCGGAGCGGTCGCCCGCCCGGCGCCGTTCGAGGACGACGGCAGGCGGAAAGGGTCGTACTACTCGCGGCGCTCGGCCAAGCTCCCTCGCATCGGCAACGAGGCCGGCCGCAACGCCCTGGCAGCCGCCAACGCCATCAGAGGCGCCTCGCGGGGAATGCCTGTGGAAGACGAATAGGGGCTCACCGGGTCGGGACTGATCCGGTGCGCCTCGAATGGCCCGCACGCGCACGGCTGCACGACAGCGCCGGTTCGGTCACGAAAAGAACGCCCCCGACCCAGTCGGGGGCGTTCAAGGTTTGAAGGCTTCGGAGCCCTAGTAGTACGGGTTGGTTCCGGCCATGTGGTCGGTAACGTCGACGATCTCTTCGATCTCGGGGATGTTGTGCAGAATCGCCGCCTGGATCCCGTCGCGCAGGGTCATCGCCGCCATACCGCAGCCCTGGCAGCCGCCACCCATCTCGAGTTGCGCGGTCGATCCGTCGACGCTGAGCAGACGAACGTAGCCGCCGTGGGATGCGATCGCCGGGTTGATGTGAGTGTCCAGGAGCTGGGTTATCCGCTCCTCGACGGTTCCGGTCAGTTCGATGGCCGGTCCGGCCGTTGCCAGCTCCGGCGTCGCCGGGTTCGGATTGCGAATGACCAAACCGCCGGATTCGGTCATATCGAGAACCGAGCCCCGGAGTTGCTCGAGACTCGTCAGTGGGATTGCCACCGGGAGGTCCCCGTGCAGCTCTTTGTGATCGGTCTCCGCGACGTCCTCACTTCGCATGAAGGCCGTCTCATAGATGAAGCCGTTCGCCCCGACGCCGGCCACGCGCAGGCCAAGGGTGAGGTCGGGAACCGCCTCGAGAGTGCGCAGTTCGAGTATCTGCTCGAGCGCGACCTCACTTATCTCAACAATGTTGGAGCTAGTTTCCATAATCTTCAATTCTGGTGTCCTGAGTCAGGACATTACTTGGAGTCCGGGTGCTACAAACCGGGGCGGCGACCGGGCTATTCCCCGTACATCGCATCGATCTCGGCGGCGAAGTGCTCGGACACCTTGTTGCGCTTGACCTTGAGGGTCGGGGTCAACTCGCCGCCCTCAATGGACAACTGACGGGCGAGCACCGTGAACTTCTTGATCTGCTCGACCCGGGCGAAGTTCTTGTTGAGCTCCTCGACCGCCGCGTCGAGCTCCTTGATGATCTGCTCCGACTCGTGGGGCGGCCCCGAGATGTTGTGTTCTTCCACGAACGCCGCGCTGGTCTCCTCGTCAAGGGTCACAAGAGCTGAAAGGAACTTGCGGCGATCACCGATGAGCACGACCTCGCTGACCAGTGGGTGGTTCTTCAAGGCGGCTTCGAGCGGCCGCGGGGCGACATTCTTGCCGCCCGCCGTGATGATGATGTCCTTCTTGCGGCCGGTGATCCACAGGAAGCCATCGTCGTCGAAGGCTCCGAGGTCCCCCGAGTGCAGCCAGCCGTCGATCAGCGTCTCCCTGGTCTCAGCCTCGTCCCGGTAGTAGCCGAGGAAGACGTTGCGTCCCTTGACCAGGATCTCACCGTCGTCGGCGATCACAACTTCGGTGCCCGGCCAGTTGGGGCCGACGCTGCCGAAACGGACCTTGCCGGGACGATTGGTGGTGCTGGGGCCGGTGTCCTCGGATTGGCCGTAGACCTCATAGATGATCATGTCGAGGCTGCCGAAGAACTCCAGGATCTCGGCGCTGATCGGGGCTGCGCCTACTCCGAGAACCCGGCTGTTCGTCATGCCGAGCTGCGGCTTGATCTTGTCGATTACCAGCTTCTTGGCGACGGCATATTGCCCGGCCAGCAGCCCGGTCGGCTCCTTGCCCTCACAGCGCAGATCCGTCACCTTGCCGACGACGCCGCGCGCCCAGTCCGCGATCTTCGCCTTGGCGCCGGTTGCCTCATCGAGCTTGGCAACGACGCCCGCGTGAAAGCGCTCCCACACCCGGGGCACGGCAAAGAATATCGACGGCTGCACCTCACGCAGGTTGTCGGCCAGTTTCTCGATGGATTCGGCGTAGTAGACCGAACCGCCGGACGAGGCCGGTACGTGGATCGAGAATATCTGCTCGGCAATGTGACTCAGGGGCAGGTAGCTGAGCGT
The DNA here is from genome assembly GCA_947258375.1 of uncultured Acidimicrobiaceae bacterium. Taxonomy (GTDB): domain Bacteria; phylum Actinomycetota; class Acidimicrobiia; order Spongiisociales; family UBA5794; genus JAHEJX01. The sequence continues at coordinate 17,100 of CAMYIJ010000113.1, read as the reverse complement.
CGTGTCGCCGGACTCCACCTGGAACATCTGCACCGTTTGCGCGGCCGTCCACGCCAGATTGTCGTGCGAGAGCATCACGCCTTTCGGCGGACCGGTCGTGCCGGATGTGTAGATCAGGGTGGCCAACTGGTCCATATCGAGGCCGTCGAGCCGCGCCTGGAACTCGGCGTCCGACGTTTCCGAGCCCCTGGCCATGAACTCTTCCCAGGACATCACCAGTTCGTCGTCGATCGCCGGGCCCTTCATCATCACAACGTGGCGCAGCGCCGGAAGCCGGTCACGAACCTCGTCGATCTTGTTCCACTGATCCTCGTTTTCGAGCAGAACGATCGGAGCCTCGGCATGGCCGATGATGTATTGGCACTCAGCCGGTGAGTTGGTCGTGTAGATCCCGGCGGGGACTCCACCGACGGCCATCGCGGCGATGTCCATGATCACCCACTCGGGGCGGTTGAATCCGAGAATCCCGACAGGATGACCGATCTCGAGGCCGAGGGCGATCAGTGCCTTGGCAGCAGTCTTCACCTCTTCGGCGTAGGTGCCCCACGATGTCGCATTCCACACACCGCCTTCGCGCACGTGATAGGCCGGCAGGTTCGGTGTCCGCTCTCCATGGAGCAGTACCTTGTGAGGGATGGTATCGGCGGGCACGACGGCTCCTTATGTCGGATGGCGTCAGGAACCGGCACCGGCTCCTTCGGGTTGAGTTCAGGTCAGAGGATAGCGACCGCTGGCCGCATTACGATTGGCCGCTCAGCGCGGCAGGGCCACGAGCTGGAGAGTCGTGAGGTCGAGCACACGTTCCACATCGCTACGGCTCTCAGCGATCCACCTGGCCAGTTCTTCACCCTCGGCCCGCACCAGCCACCAGGCGACATCCGTCGTCGGATTCTCGCGAAAACCGTGCCAGGCGGCACGGCCGGCGGCGACCGCGTCCGCCTCATCGGCAAAATGACCCAGCGACGTTTCGATCGGATCGGACGGCCGCTCGCCGGGCACCAGCGCCGGTTCGCGGAACTCCACGGCTTCGAAAGGTCTTCCGGTCTCTCCAGCCACGTGCACCCTCCTCTATCTGCTGATGCGGATTGTAGGCCGCAACCACTGACCGTGTAGGTCATCAAAAGGTGCGATTGCAAACTGTCTAGTCCTTTGGCCCTAAGCAACGAGCCCGCCAGGAGCTACGTTGGAGAGGACTCAGATGAGGCGAAATGGACAGCTCACTCGTCTTGATATCGTCCGATACGGTTCACCTCGAGGGCGAACTCGCTCTGCCGAAGGACGCCGTCGGGATTGTCATTTTCGCTCATGGCAGCGGAAGCGGCCGCCACTCCCCGCGCAACCAGGCCGTCGCGGCCCGGCTCCAGGAGGCCGGCTTGGCAACGCTGCTGATGGACCTGTTGACCGCCGAGGAAGAACACGAGGAGCGCTACACCCGGCACCATCGATTCGACATCCAGCTCCTGTGTGATCGGCTGGTAGCGGCGACCGACTTCGTCAGCACGCTGGCCGAGACGGCTCACCTTCCCATCGGGTACTTCGGCGCCAGCACCGGGGCCGCGGCCGCGCTGGCGGCAGCCGCCGCTCTCGGAGACAAGGTCGAGGCCGTCGTGTCTCGCGGCGGCCGGCCCGACCTGGCGGGGGGCACGCTCGCGGTGGTGACATCGCCAACACTGCTGATCGTCGGTGGGGCGGACGGGCCGGTCATCAACATGAACCGCGAGGCGATGAGCAGCATGATCAGCGCCGGCGTCCGGCTCGAGATCGTCCCGGGAGCCACGCACCTATTTGCCGAGCCGGGTGCGCTCGAACGGGTGGCCGAGCTGTCGGCGGCCTGGTTTCAGCGGTATCTCGACACCGGCGGCATCGCCGCCATCATCTGACGGCCCGCACCGTCCCGGCCGACGGCTCAGTCACGCGTTAGATGGGCCGTCCGTCTTTCGGCACCCTGGTGATTGGGCGCCCGCAGCGTCAGCCGGAACGTCGACCCCTGGCCCGGCCCGGCGGACTCGACAGTCAGCTCGCCGTCCATCGCCCTAGCGAGAGACTCGCTGATCGCCAGGCCAAGTCCGCTGCTGTCGCCCCGAGATTGTCCGTTTCCGCCGGATTGGAATGCGCTGAAGATCCGATCGAGATCCTCGGCCTTGATGCCGATTCCCTCGTCCTTGACCGCAATCACGGGGACACCATTCATCTGCCGGAACGCCGAGACCCGAATCGTGCCCTCCTCCGAGTACTTGATGGCATTGGCAACGAGGTTGCTGAGCACCTGACGCAGTCGCAGCGGATCGGCCCGGCATCCCAGGCCGTCCTCGATGTCGACGAGAATCTCGAGGCCTTTCTGCCCGGCGAGCGGCGCCAGCCGGCCGACCACCTCGTCGATTGCCTCCTCGCACGACACGAACCCGATCTCGATCGGGATGCCATTGGATTCGAGCTTGGCGGCGTCGAGTAGATCGTTCACGAGATCCTGCATGGCCGTCGCGGCTTTGGCTATCTCGGCGATGTAGCCCGACATGTCCCGAGCTTCGGACGCAGCACCTTCGGCGAGGTCCGCGAAGCCGAGAATGGTCGCGAGCGGTGTGCGCAGTTCGTGAGTGACCGCGGCATGGAACCGGCCGCGTGCCTCGAGCGCTTCGGCCAGTTCGACGTTCGTGGCATGCAACTCGGAGATCCATCCGGCCGAGATCTCCCGGGCAGTGGCCTCGATCCGCTCCTTCGACTCCGCGAGGCGGGTGAACAGCACCCCGATCACAGCACCTGATATGCCGAGCACCGACGGAGCCAGATCGACCATCCACAGCGTCGGGTACGTCTCGTGGAGCTCCGCATATGTCACCGACCCCGCGTCGCCTCCGACGAGTCGCCATGTGACGAGGGTGAAGAACGCGCCCAACAGCGCCCCCGCCACCATCCAGCGAACCACATATAGGCGCGTCGGCTTGTTGGGGTTTGCAGCCATGTCCCCCTGACTATCGGCATCGCGGCTCCATTCGTTGAGGGCGCCGCGGCACTCAGTTATTCGTCGCTTTGCACGCCGTTAACCCATTTTGGGTCATGTTTGACTCACTGGGCCCATGAGGTTCCGTGCGCGATTTGTCGAGACGATGAGACGAGCAAGGAGCCAGGAGTGAAGCAGATCCAAGTCCGCAAGGCGATGAAGCGCGGCATCATCTGGAACCGATTCGGTAGATGGCTGCATGGGGAATCGCACGACGTTCTTCGCAGGGTGCGATTGATCAAGGTGGGTGTGGTCGGCCTCGGCGTTCTGTTCGCGTTATCCGCGATTCTCATCGCCCAACCCTCCGACGCATCGGCCAAGAACTCATTCCTGGGCGACTTCACCGCTGAGTATCCCGAAGCGGAGGGCAGCCGCATCGACGACTGCGCTCTGTGTCACGTCGCCGGTGGATTCGACCGCAATTCCTACGGTCAAGACTGGGACGGCGCGAGCTTCGCCGCGATCGAAAACCTCGACTCCGACGGTGATGGCGCGACAAACATCGAGGAGATCCGGGCGTTCACCTTCCCGGGTGATCGCAACGACTCTCCCCCGGCGACTACGACAACGACTACCACGACAACGGTCCCGCCAACAACCACCTCTCCCCCGGCGACTACGACAACGACTACCACGACAACGGTCCCGCCAACAACCACCACTCCCCCAACGACCACAGTGCCACCAACCACTACAACGGTCCCCCCGACCACAACCGTGCCGCCGACCACCACGACACTGCCTCCAGACGAAAACCGCCGCCCGGAAGCGCATGCGGATTCCTACCGGACCGAGCTCGACACCGCGCTCGAGGTCGGGGCCCCCGGTGTGCTCGCCAACGACCGCGATGAAGATGGAGACGGCCTGACTGTGCATATCGGGACGACCTTGCCGGTGCACGGCTTTGTCGTCCTCGGGGCCGACGGGTCGTTCACCTACGTCCCCGACAGCGGATATGCAGGAGTCGATCACTTCACGTATCGGACGTTCGACGGCGCGGATCACTCGGAGGAGGCGACGGTCGAGATCGAGGTCACACGCCCCGAAACGGCGCGCCCCGCGGCCCGCCGCGATTCGTACAGGACCGTCAAGAACAGCCCGCTCGAGGTTGCCGCGCCCGGGGTGCTCGCCAACGACGGCGCCCGGCAGATCCGGGCCGAGCTAACGGCCGCAATCGGCGGGCGGCTCCCCGCGCACGGCACCGTCACGCTCAACTCCGATGGCTCGTTCACGTACACGCCGGACGACGGCTTCGTGGGTCGCGACAGGTTCACGTATCGAGCTTTCGATGGTGCCGAGTACTCGAAAGCCGCCACGGTCAGCATCCGCGTGAAGCGCCCGGCCAAAGCTCCCCGGCCGCCGACCGCAGCGGTCGCGGCCCAGCAGGGCCCGAAGAGCACTCCATCCGGGAAGCGCTCGATCGCCGGGGACGCCAGCCCGCCTCGCCGTGACAGCGTGGCCATAGTGAGGACGGCGATTGCTGCAGCTACACCGGCCCTCAGCGACTGGAGCGTCGTCGGCGAAGCAGCGCCTCCGGCCGATCCCGGTCGAACCATACATCTCGATTCTCGAGATGCCGTCTCCGGCGAATTGGCGATGGTGACGGCCGCAAAGTCCCTGGCACAGAGCGGCCACACCGCGACTGCCGCCACGGGAGACGGCGACGGCGTGAACCCGTTGACCGTCGTCCTACTCACTCTGATCATCTCCGCGGGCGCCTTCGGCCTGCTGATGGTGACCGGCAAAGAGGTCACTATCGAGCGGCGATAGCTGACATCGGACTCCGGGCCATGGCGCACAATCGCGGCGTGGCCCGGAGTCGCCGTCCACCCATAGGAGTAGCCTCCACGGTTGCACCATGGACAGTCAGGCCCCTCGAAAACCGCGACGCCATCTTCGATTCGGCATCCCCCGACTCATCGAAGCAGTCTCCAAGTTCCCGGTGCGCGTCATCGCCGGCTCCGCCGGCGCCGCCATGACCGTCTTCGCGATCTTCGGTATTCTGCAGAGAACTGCGTTTCCGAGCTGGCGACTTGCCAACCTCGATTCCGAGCTCTCCGTAGCTACGTTCTTCGCCGCAACGCTTCTGTGGGCCGCGGCCGCCGGCTGGCTGCTCGTGGCACTTGCAGCGCAGCCGCCGGCACGCTCCGTCTGGGTGTGGTGGCTCGCCCTCGCCTGGCTGGCAATCGACGAGGGCAACGCAATCCACGAACGTGTCGAGAAGTGGTCCGGTGTCGATTGGCAGATCCTCTACCTGCCGATCCTCGCCGTCGCCGGGATGGCCTGGTGGGGCATGCTGCGCAGATATCGAAACCAGGAGCGCATCGATCGATTGCTGCTCGCCGGGGCGGCCGCCTGGGCCGTCACCTTGATCCTCGAACTGGTCGAGTTCTGGGGCGGAGAGCCCGCAGTCGCCTCGATCTACAACCCGGCAATGATCACAGAAGAACTTCTCGAGATGACCGGTTCAACGGTGTTCTTCATAGCCGCCGTCCTGGCGCTGCGGGTGGCCACTCGTCCGGACCGAAGCCTGGCAAGCTAGGCGAATAGAGCTCGCGGCCGACGGCGATCAGACCACGACGGACTGTGGCATGGGTAGCCGGCGGGCCGCGGTGGCGAGTTTCATGGCGCCCAACTGCGGCCAGGCCTGCGCGGCGCAGAAGGGGACACACTGATGCCGGTCGCCCCGCGTCCCGACGTGCACGCAGCATTGAATCAGGCGCTCCTCGATCATCGTGTTGATGTCCATGAATGGCTTGACCGTGATTCGCTTGACGCGGGTTCCTGCCAGCCGGCGGAGGGCCTCGGGGTCGCGAACCGCTCGTCCCGCCAGCCGGAGCAGTGTCGTGACACCGACGTCGCACCGACGCAACACAACCTCGAAGAGGTCGCCGATCTTGGGATGCGTCAGCGACGAGCGCTCACTGAAGAGGCCGTGGAGCGACTCCTTGACGAGCACCCGCAGGTCGGCGTCAAGCTCGGGTTGCACGATGCAGTTGCTCACAAGGCCGAGCTGGTCGAGCAGCTTCTCATGGCCGAGAAGGCGCACGATGCTCGACCATTCGCCGGCTTCGCCCTGCACCATGTAACCGACGCTGGCGCAGTGCGGATGAGAGCACGGGAGAGCGATCAGATCGTGGGCGTCGACGGTCCCGCCGGTTTGGGGCCCGAGCCGGCGCAGCACCCCGGTGTTCGTCAGCCGGTTGCATGGGTCGATCCGCTCGAGCCTGCCGGATCCGAACACGGGCTGGATCGCCACACCCCCTACGAAGGCCGTCTCCAGCGCATACCGCACCACTGCCCCGATCTCGTGGTCGTTCACGCCCAGAGCCGCCGTCATTGTCAAGGTCGTGAACACCCCCGCAGAGGTGAGGCGCTCAACCGCGGACTGTTTGAGGCTGCGCAGGTCGGCGCCGCGATGGTGCCTGTAGGTGGCTTCATCAAAGCCGTCGAACTGCAGATACAACTCCAGGCGATTGCGATTCCGGGCGAGGAAGTCGAGCAGCCGATCGTCGCGGGCCACCAGTACGCCGTTCGTATTGAGGATGATTCGAGTGATATCGCGGCTGCAGAGCTCTTCGAGCATCGGGAGAAGCTCGGGATGGAGGGTTGGCTCGCCTCCGCTGATCATCAGGACGTCGAGGCTGCCGCCCTCGAGGGAGAGACGGCGGTCCACGTTTGCGATGACTTCGGACGAGGGAGCCACCCCGGTGAGTTGCGGCGATGACCCGGCGTAGCAGGTCGGGCAATTCAGATTGCACGCCTCCGTGATGTCCTCGAGGAGGATGCACGTGTGCTGGATCTGTTGGGCTCCGAGGCCTCGGGCGTAACACCCGGGAATCGGATCGGTGTTGTCGGGCGAGTCGGGGGTGGGCGGTTTGGTGGGGGCCGTCCACTGCTCGAGATAGTCGAGCAACTCGGCGTCTTCCTCATAGAGCGTGACTATGGGGCCGTGTTTGGCGCACTCCCTCAGCAACCACACCGACCCCGCCCCGTCGGCGAGGGACGCCTCCAGCCGGCGCGTCTTCGACCGATCCGCGGCGTGGCAGTGCGGGCAATAGGCAACGACCTGCCGCCGGATCCGATCGAACACGGCTGGCGCTTTCACGGGGACTCCCCGGCGACAGCTGGTTGCCGGGCCCTCCGGGGCCGGCTGTATGCGTGATGGGCCAACTGCCTCGCGAAGTAGCCGTACAGCAACGGCATGGTCATGAGCAGGAAGATCTGGGAGCCGCTGAGGCCGAGGGCGAACGTATCGTTGCCCCGGACAAACTCCACCACGAAGCGGAAACTCCCGTACCCGAGGAGGAAGAGCTTGAAGAGCTCGCCCGGAATTTCGATGCGCGGCTGCAGCAGGCGCAGCACCACGTAAAGACCAAGGAGCGCTGCGATCTCATAGAGGAACGACGGGTGGAGGGGAACCCCGGTGGCGCATTGCGGGCAGTTGGGGATCTGGGCGCCCACCTCCGGCGAGACGCTGATTCCCCACGGCAGAGAAGTCGGCGTGCCGATCGGTTCGGTGAGGAAGCAGCCGATCCGGCCGACGGCGATGCCCAGAGCTACGGCCGGGGCGAACAGATCGCCCGTCCGGTGTGGGTAGCCGATCAGGCGTTTGGTGATCAGCACACCCAGGTAGGCCCCGGCAAGGCCACCGAGAACCGTCTTGCCTCCGTGCATCCACAACCCGAACAGGCTCGGTTCGGGATCCTCAGCCAGGTAGCGCCATCCGGTGCCGAGCTTGGCGAAAAGCGCCCCCGTCAGTATCGCCCCGGCCGCGATGGTCCACAGCCGCGGATCGATCACCCCGCGGCGTTGGTTCTCGCGCCGGAACACGAGCACGGCGGTGAGGACACCGAGCACCACAAACACCTCGTGAGTGCCGATCTCCACGTTCCCGATGCGGATCAGAACCGGGACCATCAGCCGCCGGCGACAACGAAGACACAGACGCCGATTCCGATGACGAGCACCGCCAGGATGATCAGCAAAGTGTTGAGCCAGGGCGAGGAACCCCGTGGCTCCTGCGGTTCAGTCATTCTTCTCTCCTCATTCGATCAGCGCATGAGGCCGCGGCCGACGTGGCCACCATGCTGGAACGCGTTGCGTGTACTCCTTCCATTGGGGGCCGAATTCGGCCGCCAGCAGCCGCTCCTCATGGTGGGCCTTGACTGCAAACGCCGGCAGCGCGGCCACGGCGAAGACCATGGCCCAGGTCCGATAGACCAGCAGCGCTCCCACGGCGGCCAACGCGATACCGAAGTACATGGGATGGCGCACGAGGCGGAAGGGTCCGGCCGCGACGAGCTGCTGGTCGGCGTACAACTCCGAGCCGAGCACCGAAGAGACGTTGTAGTTGGCCCCAAGCGTGAGCCGCCCCCAGAGGTACACGGCGAGGCCGCAGGACCCGAGTGCCCCGCCGACGATCAGGGCGCCGACCCGAAACCAGTCGGGAGGCGTGCCCGGCAAGTGACGCCACAGGACGATCCAGACCACGAAGTACGGAATGGCCGCCATCAGGTAGGTCGCCAGCGCCCCGAATCGAGGGGCGAGGCCCAGCCCCCGCCCCGGCGGCCTGTCCCGCGTCCGCACTGCTTGGGACCCCGACACCAGCCAGGCCGCCAGCAACCCGGCGGCTCCGACAAACCGGACAGTCTGCTCGGCCCCGTCGATCATCAGGGCACCTCGTTAGTTCGAGACGACCCCAGTGCCGCCTCCATGTCGGCCGCGAATCGCCCGGCGCGACCCAGATGCGCCAGGCACACCGGGACGATGAACCGAGACCCGTCGTTCAACTCGACGCGAAGGACGGCAATCACGCTCAGTAGCAGCATGGCCACCGTTGCGACTGCAAAAACGACTGTGAAGGCGGTCCCGAGGTTCGCAAGGACCGCAATCAACGCCAGCACTACGGCAACGATCAGGCGCTCCGGAAACACCTTGACGCCGATGGCAGCCCGCCTGGCCCCATGGAGATTGCTCTCGAGTTGCCTGGTGCCGATCGGCACGAAGCCGAGAACAGTCCGCGGGGTGGATATGCGGAGAGCGGAGTCGTCCAGTTCCAGCGACGAACGGAGGTACCAGGTCACGCCGTTGGTGATGAGCGAGACACGCGACGAAGCGAACTCGCCCCCCGTCTCTTCCGACCGGTTCGTGTGACCCATGACCAGCTCCCGGGCGATCACACAAATTCTACTGGACGGCGCGTGGCACTGTTCGACGGAGGAGGCGGCACTGATCGACCCTCAGTGCGGTTATTCGCCCGACCGTCAACTAGTCGCCGGTGCTGGTGATTATCTCCAATGCGTTGATGAACGTGCATTGCACGTTGTCTTCGGGACCGACGATGATGCCCGTCACTGCGTCCAACTCGTTCGATGTGCCGGTGTCGGCCGCATCAACGCAGCTGGCTTCGAGCAGCCCATAGCCGGGCTGGGCAACCTCGAACAGATTGACCAAGGTCCCGTCCCCGGCGGCCGCTGCGATGTCGGGAGTGATCGTGAAGACGGCCATACCGTTCTCATCGGTGGCCGCCCGTTCCTTGTCGGTCGAGCCGCTCGGGACTTCCGGCCAGAAGACCCAGCCTTCTGCCGGTGTCTGGTCGTCCGTTGTCGTCAGCGTGCCGTCTTCGTCGATGAGTTTGGTCACCGTGATCGTGCCGCCGCACAGATCAGTAGCGAGCCCCGCGAGGGTCTCAGCCAGGCCCTCGAAGTCGGTGGTGTGAACGTCCTCGATGCTCGAAGCAATCGCTGCCAGGGGGTTGACCCGTAGCCTGTCCCCAATACCTATGGCGATGATTCGGGCTCCGGCCGCCTTGGCCGCGTCGGCCTCGATCACCGCGGCCGCCAGGCCGGCAGCCCGGTCGAACACCTTCGAGCCGGTGACCTTGTTCGGCCGGCCATCCGAGGCGAACACGATTAGATCAGGCGCGGCATCCCGATGTGGGAATAGGCCGCGCGCCACCAACAGGGCATCCTGCCAGTTCGTGCGCCGGTCACTCTCGAGCAATTCCAGGGCGTCTTTCAATGCCGGCGCATCGCTGGTGAAGTCCTGCAGCACGTCGGCGGCTCGATCGAACTCGACCACTGCCATCTGCGTCGGAGTCGCCGGCAAGAACGCATCAACGAACCCCGTGAAAGCGTCCTTCATCAACGCCAACTCCGTGTCGTCGATGCTGCCTGACGAGTCGACCACCAGGGCCACGTCGGCTCCGCAGGACCGCGGGGGGCGCCGGCACGGATCGATGGCAAGTTCGGCGAGGGTCTGAGCGAGGCCCGCGAAGTCGGTGGTATGAACGTCCTCGATGCTCGAAGCAATGGCTGCCAGATTGTCGACCCGAAGCTTGTCACCGATACCGATGGCAATAATGCGCGCCCCGGCCGCCTTCGCCGCGTCAGCCTCCACGACCGCCGCCGCGAGACCCGCGGCCCTATCAAACACCTTCGAACCGTTCACCTTGTTCGGCCGACCATCCGAAGCAAACACAATCAAATCAGGCACCGCCCGATTCGGGAACAACCCCCGCGCCACCAGCAAGGCATCCTGCCAGTTGGTACGCCGATCACTCTCGAGCAAATCCAGCGCATCCTTCAACGCTCCCGGATCGCTCGTGAAGTCCTGCAACACCCTGCCGGCCCGATCAAACTCCACCACCGCCATTTGAGTCGGCGTCTCCGGCAAGAACGCATCGACAAACCCGCCGAACGCGTCCTTCATCAGGCCCAGCTCGACGTCGTCGATACTCCCCGACGAATCCACCACCAAAGCCACGTCGAGACCGCAGGCTGCTCCGTTCTCCTGGCCGACCGCACTTGTCGTGCCGGCGATGCCGATCACAACAGATGCCAGAGTGAACATGGCGACCAGCCAGGTGGCTCGTTTGCGCCTTCCGGGACGTATGTCGCGATCAGTGACGGTAGCTGCCATATTTGCCTCCCAAGTCCAACCCCGTAGCCGTCGAACCTCGAGCCGCGACAGCCAACCTGACCTCATCATATGCGGCCGTGGCTCCTAGTTGTCGGGTTTCCTGCCGACCGTAGGGTCGCTCACCCGACTGTGTAACGCATGACCAGCCCCGGGCCCTTCGCCCTTGATTCCTCTGAACTGCCCTCGTTACCGGCCGGGCACTCGCTACCCTGAGCCACACCATGACGCACGATGACGTGATCCGCCGACTCAATGAGGAACTCGCTCGGCATCGCGGCAACCTGCAGGCACTGGATGGGGTCGTTGGTTCCGGGATCGGCCTGCCCACCTCTGGGAAGGGTGGACCGACGATCCAGATCTTTGTCCCAAACCGAGAAGACGTCAGTAGGGTTGAAACAGGTGCCGCGGCGGTCCTCGGGCACGTGGCCTTCGAAGTGGTAACGGTGGGCGAGGTGGTTGCCGGCACCGACTGACACACTCTGGAGGTGCACCATGGTCGACCGCTCTACAGCCCGGATCCTCGAGACGCAGCGCGTCCAAGACCTGAACGCGGAGCGTCTATACGAGCTTCCGAACGTAATCGGGCTAGGTACGGGGTTTCCTCAGACGGGGGGCGAGTTCAAAACCACGAGGGGACCCGTCGTTCAGGTTTTCGTTCAGCGGAAGTATCCGGACGCAGAGCTCCCGGACTGGGCTCGCATCCCGCGTGAGCTTCCCGGCATCGATCGAGCGCGCATCAGCGTCGACGTGGTCGAGGTCGGCTTCGTGTACGCCGCCCAGGACACGACCCGCTATCGCCCGGTTCCCGGCGGGTGCAGCATCGGCCACCAGAACGCCGTCGATGCCAGCACGTTGGGTGGCTGGGCATGCGACCTCACCGACGACTCCATCGTTCTTCTGTCCTGCAATCACTGCATAGCCGGCCTCAATGTCGCCTCGGTTCCCGGAGGAATCGTCCAGCCGGGCCGCCTCGACGGCGGCGTCGTTCCCGCAGACCTAATCGGTGCCCTAAAGCGGTTCATACCGATCAACATCAATCCAAATCCACCCGTGACACCCGTGGACGCCGCGGTCGGAACGATCACCGTTCAGCGCGACGACGATGTGCTCAACATCGGCCCCGCCATCTACGAGCTGGGTACACCCGCCTTGGGCATGACGGTGCAGAAGCGGGGACGGACGACTCAATACACGAACAACGGCACGATCACGTCGGTCAACGTGCAGGTCAACGTCAACTACGGGACGGTGGCCGCACCTGTGATCGGGCGGATCGGCAACTCCTTCATCGTGACCTCGACCGACGGCAACGCATTCGCCAACCGGGGCGACTCAGGAAGTCTGATATTCGACACCAACCAGGGCACGCTCAACAGCACCTTTCCGGTGCTCGGTATGTTCTTCGCCGTCTCGAACAACGGCGTCACGACGTGGCACAACGACATCAATACCATCTTTGCGCAGCTCAACCTCTCCACGGTGTGTGCGTGTGCTCTCCGAGCGATCATCAATGCCATCTTCGGCATTGATGAGGCGAGCTCCGGCTCGGCCGGCGCCGCCAAGGCCGCGGAGCTGCGGGAGTTCCGCGACACAGTCATGCCGTCCACGCCCTTCGGCAGCGAGCTCGGGAAGCTGCTGCTGCCTGAGGTCGGGATTCTCTCGAAGGCCATCAACGAGGATCCGATCATCTTCGGACTCGCCGTCCGCACGTTTGGCCCTCTGGTTCGCCAGCGTTCGATGGCCGATCTCCTCGACGCCGAGGTCGACACGGAGCTGGTGTCCAACTTCCGGGACCTCGCCGACCGGATAGGGCGCAAGGCACCGGCGCTGCGGTCGAAGCTGAGAAGTGTCTCGGTAGCGATGCGTGCGGTCGAAGGCGCCACTGTCGGACAACTGCTCGAGGCTGCCACGCTTGATGTGAAGAAGGGTTGACTGCCCCAACCGAACTCGAGAACGCGGGGACCGCTCAGCGCACCGAGGTGCTAGACGAGTACAAATCAGCGCTCGACGCCACTCCTGGCGCGGAGCGGTAACGGCGGTAGAAGTCTACTGCGGAGGACTAATCGGCTTCGGAGCAGCTGTCGGGATCTCTAGATCTCCCAGGCTTCCTCGGACTCGCTGGCCTGGCGGTCACAGGTGGGGCAATACCAGCGTACCTCGAGCGGCGTACCACACAGGCCGTGTCGCGGAGCCCCGGACTCCTCGCCGTGGCCGGAGCCCCACGCAGTGAGCAGGCTGATGGCACCGGCGAGTTCCTTGCCGGAAGCAGTGAGGACGTACTCGTACCGTGGCGGCCGCTCGCTGTAGGTGTGGGCCACCACCAGCGCTTCGCTTTCGAGTGCCTTCAGCCGCGAAGACAGAGTGTTGGGGGCGATCCCAGCCACTTCATCTTGCAGGTCGCTGAAACGGCGGGGCCCGGTCAACAACGCCTCGATGACGAGAAGGGTCCAGCGGTCACCGACCTTGGACAGCGCGGCATGCAGCGGTGAGTGAGGGTCAGGCATCAACAACACCGTACCTCCAATCGTCATCGTCATACGTTCACATCGAGTACACTTGCAACTTGCAAGTTACTATTATCTGAGGGAGTAGACATGCTGACAGGCGTCAAGGAAACGATTTCCGCGATCTCGGAAGCCATCGGCGGTGCCGTTGTGGGCGTCGGTCGCCGCGGTCATGTGGGGTCGGGCGTGGTGATTGCCGACAACACGGTCCTGACCAATGCTCACAACATCCACAGTCGGCAGGTCGCCGTCACGTTCGGCGATGGGCGGACGGAAACGGGCGATGTGACCGGTCTCGATGCCGACTCCGATGTCGCCGTTGTCAGCGTCGATACCGGTGACGTGGCACCTGTGGTGTGGAGCGACGCCCCGGTTGACCTCGGCAGCCCGGTGGTCGGCCTCTCCAATCCCGGCGGGCGCGGCCTGCGTGTGACGGTTGGCTATGTGTCCGGCGTTGATCGCACCTTCCGCGGGCCACGAGGACGGCGTATCAGCGGCAGCATCGAGCACACCGCACCCCTACTGCCCGGGTCTTCGGGAGGGCCGATCGTCGACGAGGCAGGCCGGCTTCTCGGGATCAACACCAACCGTCTTGGAGAAGGTTTCTACCTGGCCATCGCCGCCGGCGCCGAGCTGCAGGGCAAGGTCGACAAGCTCGCCGACGGTCTTCCCGACGCTACCGGCGTGTTGATTCGCGGCGTGGCCGACGACGGCCCCGCGGCCGCGGCGGGAATCGCCGAGGGCGATATGGTCGTCAAAGTGGCCGACCGAGACATCGCCGAAGTCGACGACCTCCACGAGGCACTCGACGCCGCATCACCCGGCGAGGAGCTCGCACTGACACTGCTGCGGGGAACCGACGAGCTTCAAGTGACGGTCGTCATCCCTGAGGCCTAGAGGTGCCCGGCACGTGTTGTCGTCGCGTTCTCAGCAGGCGACTGCCAGCACGGTCGGAAATCCCACGCCGGCATCCCCGACCATCTCAAGCGTCGGCGCTACGGCGCTGCCACAACTCCTCGAATGTCAACTGCGGACTGCGTCACGTAGGCGGTACCGGGCACGGCCAGTGTGACCGGCGCCGGGTTTGCCAGGCTCAGGTCGAAAACCCAGGCGGCCAGGGGCCACCGGTTGACCAGGAGTACGTCATCCGTGAGGTCGAAAGACTGCACGCGCCATTCGTCGCCGGCCGCCAGTTCGATGCGGCGTATCTCGTCGCTGCTGGCGACATCAAGGATCACTGCGAACGTGCTGCCGTCGACCACGGTGGAGTAGGCGAGGCGCGTACCGTCGTCGGATAGCTCGCCGTTGAGGCGGCAGCTCTCGCAGCCCTCGTACCAGTCTCCTGGGTTAGTGGCAACGCTGACGCCATTCCCCACCAGATCGGAGAAGTTGTAGCCGCCCTCTCCCTCGCAACCCGTGTTGAACAGAATCAGGCGTTCGCTGATCGAAAGGTGCGTCCCGCAGTGCCAACCGGCAAGTGTGCCGAGTTCCGTCACTTCTCGGGTCTCTAGGTTGTAGCGGCGCAGAGTCACTCGCGTGTTCTCCGGACCACTTCCCTCGTGGCGGCTGTAGTAGACATAGGTGGAGCCGTCGCGGACGATACCGCGGAGGCTCAGACCCTGGTCGACAGCGGGCACCAGAGTCTCAATTGCCTGATCGGTTCCTTGACGGACCCGGTACACGATGCTGTCGCCGGGAGTCCTGGTCTGCGTGAACAGCACCCCTCCGTCTAGATCGTCGATGGCGAAGAGGCCCGGCCCTGCGATCAGCAACTCTGCTGCTCCGGTGCTGTCGGCGAGGAAGATCCCGTCGGGACCAGAAACCAGAAACTCGGGTTCCCGCGGCGGCGGCACCGTGGTGGTGACTGTTGTTGTCGTGGTGGAGGGAGCAACGGTGGACGTCACCGTCGTTGTCGTGGAGGTGGTGGCCTCTGCCGCAACTGGGGTCGTCGTCGCGGAGGCGTTGGTCGTCGTGACCAGGGTCGTGGTCGGGACAGATGCCGTCGTCGGGACAGATGTCGTCGTCGCCAACGTCGTAGCGGTGGTGGATGGCGATTCGGCTTGGTCCTGCCCCCTGGTTTCACTGGGGGTGCCCGCGGCCGGTTCTGAGTCTGGCTGGCTGCTTTCACATGCCGCCAAAAGGAACGCGACGACGACGGCATACACAAGGATCCGTCTCACGATGCTGCCTGTGAACGACACGGCGTTCACCTCGGTGACATGTCGATCAGGGTGTCTCGATGACGAACTCGCAGCCCCTTCGGACTATGTCAACCGTCGTTGCTGCCGCCACCGCCCCGCAGCGTATCGCTGTCGCCATCGAAAAAGCCACCGTCGCCGCTTCCACCGTATAACGAATCACTGCCCCCGCCCCCGTGAAGATCGTCCGAGCCCGCGCCTCCGATCAGGCCATCTCCGTGCTTGCCGCCAAGCATCGAATCGTTGCCGCCTCCGCCGAACAGAGAATCGGTGCCGTTGCCGCCAAGCATCGAATCGTTGCCGCCACCGCCGAACAGTCCGTCGCCGCCGCCACCGCCCTCCATCGAGTCACCACCAGGGCCGCCTTCCAGGAGATCGTCGCCGGATCGCCCCCTAATGACGTCACTGCGGCCACGGCCCACGATGTAGTCGTCGCCGGGACCACCGATCAGCTTGTTACGCCGAGCATTACCCCAAATGGCATTGCCCAGCCCGCTGCCGTAGACGTTCTCGATCGAATCCAGCTCCCCGAAGCCGGTCTCACCGGACTCATCGAAGAAGCGGAAATACTCGGCACCAAGGTCGACCTCCGCGAAGCTGCCCCCGAGGTTGCGGAGATCGAGCCAGTCCGACCCGGGTCCCCCGTCGAAGTGGGGCCCGAAGCCATCCGTCGCAGCGAACTGGTCGGTCACCACAATGCGGTCGTTGCCCTTACCACCATCTACCGCGTCGCAGCACACATTCGGCGGGAAACCGTTACCCGGATAGAGAACATCACGTCCCGGGCCCCCGATCAACAGATCCGCGTTGAACCCTCCATGGAGAAGATCATTCCCGCCGCCACCGCAAATGACATCAAGACCACCCAGCCCGTAGATCTCGTCGTTACCCCCGAGGCCAACAATCACATCGTCGCCGGGAGTTCCCTCCAAGAGGTCGGGCCCACTGGTACCTATGATCGTGGCCGGTTGGCCCGCGCAGGTGGTACCAGCCGCCGCGACGATAGGTGCAGAGACAGCCACCAAAGATGCAGCCAACAGAAGAACCGCCAGGACGTGCATCCGAATGCTTCGGCTGGCCGGGTTGGGAAACGCGATCCGCGTCCGAGCCATTGACAGAGGTTCTGACATTGCATGCTCCTCGCCATGGTCGTTATCGAGGAGGAAGCCAGGTGGTAACCGGACGGCAAACACCAAAACGTGGCCGACGGGATGTGGATCCCGAGTAGCGCCTCGAACCACGGAGGCCAAGCGTACAGCCGCCCGATAGATCAGTGCAACAGAACTTGTGAAGCCCCGACGAACGTATCGTCGTCACAAGCCGCCCAATAGAGCTCACGGCACGGACCCAAATACACAAAGTCACCGCACGCGTAAACGCGTGCGGCGACTGGATCAACGCTCACCCGGTGGGCGCTACTGGGATCGAACCCTAACGGCGACGCGCCACAGCGCCGCTACCTCGGCGTGACGGTGGT
>CAMYIJ010000112.1 GCA_947258375.1 uncultured Acidimicrobiaceae bacterium | reverse complement strand
GCGAATCCTAGATCTGGCGGACGGCGTCGATCGCGCCATCCAGCTCGCCCCGTAGGTCGCCGGTACCCCCGAAAGGCTAGGTAGCCGGCTCCGGAGAGCCCTCCATCGCGGCCATCTCGCGCTCGAAGTCTGAGGCGCCCTGGAAATCCTTGTACACGGAGGCGAACCGCAGGTAGGCGACCTCGTCTACCGCTCTGAGTCCTTCGAGCACCACCCGTCCGATCTCGTCGGTCGCAACTGAGGACGCGGAGTCGAACAGCGCCTCCGTGCGAGCAACGAGCAGCTCCACGGTGTCGACGGGTACCGGCCGATCGGCGAGCGCCGCTTCGAGGCCCGACCTCACCTTCTCCGGGTCAAACGGCTGCACCGAGCCATCACGTTTGCGGACCTGAGCAGCGGGCACGTACCGCTCATATGTCGTGAACCTGTGCGAGCACGTCTCGCAGCGCCGTCGGCGCCGCACCGCGCTTCCACCGTCGGCGGGACGACTATCGATGACACGAGTGTCGTCGTCGGCACATGTAGGACAACGCATGTGCCGGAGCGTAGCGGGCGTTGGTTCACATGGCGCAAGGGGCGGCTATTTGTGGCACGTCGTCTCAGTTCCCACGAGTTTGGCGCCAGCCAAACTCGAAAGGAACGCCGAAGGCGTTCCCACCGACGGAACACATGGCGCCCACCCAAGGTTCCCACGAGTTTGGCGCCAGCCAAACTCGAAAGGAACGCCGAAGGCGTTCCCGCCCACCAAGAGCGCCATGTGTTCCTTCCAGCCCGAGTCCGTCTAGGACGAGCTGGCCAGCGGGATCTCCAGGACCTGGCCCGGGTGAATCGTCGAGCTGTCCAGGTGGTTCAGCCGCTTGATCGCTTCGATCGTGTTGCGAATGTCGCGGTCGGCGGACGTGTGTCGTCCGGCGATGTCCCACAGATTGTCACCCGAGCGAACTTCGTACTCGGCGACGAGGTATGGGTCGGCAGCACCTGCCGGATCGTATGTCGCCATCACGCTTGAAGCGAGGAGGAGGACCAGCGCCACAACTACCGTGGAGATGACGATCAACACTCTTGACGGGATGACCGTATGTCGTGGCATCTGGTTCCTCCTCCAACGCTTCCGTGTAGGGCTGTCGGGAGCCGCCAATGCGGTTCCTTCAAGCTCTGTTGTCACCGTATCTGCCGGGTGTGACAGATTCGGTTCCGACCTGAATCCGGCTACCTGAATTCCAACTACCTGAATCCAGCTACTTGGATCGACTTGCTTGACTCGAACATCTGTTCGAGAAGAACCATCGTAAGCGAACAGATGTTCGCCTGTCAAGTCGAACATATGTTTGGTTTTGAGTCGTTTTTCGCGTACTATTCGAGCAAGGCACGAAGCTTCCTGCCGGGCCGATTGCGAAACCGGCCGATTGCATACCAACAGGAGCACCAGATGGTCGACAACCCACTCACGGCACGACAACAGCAGATCCTCGACCTGGTCATGGCGACGGTCAATGAGCGGGGATACCCACCGTCGGTGCGCGAAATCGGCGAAGCCGTCGGGCTGAGTTCACCCTCGACCGTGCACAGCCACCTCTCCGCCCTCGTGAAGGCCGGCTACATCCGCCGCGATCCGAGCAAACCCCGCGCAATCGAGGTCATCGACTCCGGCCACAGTGAGGCATCGCTGTTGCGGGCGCCGGTACGTGACGTTCCTCTTGTGGGCAACATTGCCGCAGGGTCGCCGATACTCGCCGAGGAGGACATCGAGGAAATCTATCCGCTGCCGACGGAACTGGTCGGAGATGACCCCGTGTTCATGCTGCGGGTCCGCGGCGACTCGATGATCGATATCGGCATCTTTGATCGCGACTACGTGGTAGTGCGACGTCAGCCGACGGCCCGCGACGGCCAGGTGATCGCCGCCCTCATCAACGGCGACGAAGCCACCGTCAAACGCCTCCAACGGCTCGACGGAAGGGTGGTCCTCAAGGCGGAGAACCCGGACTATCCGCCCATGGTGTTCAGTGATGGTGTCGAGATCCTCGGCGTAGTTGTAGCCGTTCTACGCCGCGTCGAATAGTCCCCCGCCGGGGGCCGGTGCCGATGCCGTCGGCGACGCATGAGGCGAGCAATGACCCGACAGCGCGAGTCGCTGCGGAGATCCAAGCGCTCCACGTCCAGTTCGAGCAGTGGTTCGCCGGGTCCATCGATGACTTCGAGCGAATCCGTTCATCGATGGCCGACGACTTCACATTCATCTCACCCCGCGGAGATATCGTCGAACCGGCGGCACTTCTCGGCGGCCTACTCGCATCTCACGGCTCCATGCATATCCGGATTCGCATCGAAAATGTCGTCGTGCGCTGGAGTAGCGACTCCTCCGTGCTCGCGACATACGAGGAATGGCAGGATCACCCGGACTACACAGCCGTCCGCCAATCGACCGTTCTCTTCACCGAGGATGAATCCGCTCCCGGCGGCCTGCTGTGGCGCCACGTCCACGAAACGTGGAAGACCCCGCCGCCGGCAGGCTCCTAGTCGATCGAACCCGAGAACACGAAGTTGCCCGGGCCGGTGACCCAGGCCTCGGCGCCGACCAGCTCAACGACGAGTGTCCCCCCGGGCAGCAGCACTTCGACAGGCGACTGACTGCCCTGATAGAGCGCCGACGCAAAAGCCGCCGCGGTCGCTCCCGTGCCCGACGCCATCGTCTCACCAACGCCGCGTTCCCAGATCCGCATTCGGATCCGGCTCCCCGTTTCGACCCTGACGAATTCGACGTTGGTGCCTTCGGGAAACAGCGGATCGTTTTCGATGCGGGGGCCCAACTCCCCCACGTCGGCCATCAGAGGGTCGTCGACAAACAGGACGGCATGGGGATTGCCCACGGTGACGGGCCGCACCGTGACGCCCGCTACGTCGATCGAGTCAACCGCGCCTTGCTTCGGGTAGCCCATCAGCGCTCGAACCAGGCCGCTTTCGAGCACCTCGGCACCGAGCGGTCCGACCGCGGTCTCAATCTCCATTGGCCCGTCGTTCACCCACTCGCGCCGCCGCGCCAGTTGGGCAACACATCGCAGTCCGTTGCCGCACATCTCAGCCTTGTTTCCGTCGGCGTTCCAGTACTCCATGGAAACTCGCTGACTGCCGAGCGCTGATGCCAGCAGCACACCATCAGCTCCAATGCCGAAGCGGCGGTCGCACCACGCGCGGACCTGAGCGGCGGAGATCGCAGCGGGGCCCTCGATGACGATGAAGTCGTTTCCAAGCCCTTCCATCTTCACGAAGTCCACGCCGTCTCCTTTACTGTCTCGGCTGCGATGGCCAGTGAAGCTTTGGCTGCCGCGTCAAAACCATCGTGCCACGGAATCCAGCGAATGCGAGGATCTCGCCCGAAGAACGTCCGTTGCCTCTTGGCGAGCCCCATGGTGGCGCGAATTGCCGCCTCGCGCCCTTCCTCGAGAGAGGCGGTACCGCGGACGACGGGGAGCAACTCCTTGTAGCCGACACCCTGCGCCGCGGTGATGCCAAGCCGGTCCTGCATGGACCCGATCTCATCGAGTAGCCCGGCGCCGAGCATGGCGTCGAAACGCTGCACGACGCGGTCGGCCAATTCATCGGCCGGGTCCATACCGAACACGAGCAACGGGAACCGGGCCTCGTAGTTGCGCACCGCGGTCGCAGCGGCTGTCGATGCTCGGCCGGTTGGGGTCTCGCCGGTGATCCGGAAGATCTCGAGCGCCCGCGCCACCCGCCGCGGATTCGCCAGATCGACGGTCGCGGCTGCTTCCGGGTCGGCCTCGAGCAGTGCGACGACAGCGTCTGCCGGATCGATTGCCTCGATCTCACTTCGGGCGGACGCGTCGGTGGGCGGGAATTCCAGCGGGTCCACAATGGCCCGGAAGTGGAGGCCGGACCCGCCGACGATGACCGGGATCGCGGCACGCGCCGCAATGTCATCGACCGCGGCAACTCCAGCTTCTTGGAACTGCGCCACGGTAAAGGTCTCCTCCGGCTCGGCGACGTCGATCATGTGATGCGGTATGGCCTGCCGCTCCGCGGTGGACGGTTTGGCGGTGCCGATGTCGAGGCCGCGATAAACCTGCATCGAGTCGACCGACACAATCTCCCCGCCGAGGGCTTCGGCGAGCCGCATGGCGAGAGCGCTTTTGGAGGCGGCTGTCGGCCCGACGACGGCAATGGCGCCCATGGGATAACCGTCAGACCGCGCGGGCGTGCAGGTGGTGGGGGGCGGCTCGCTCGATCTCGGCCATCATGAAGGTGCCCGGCGGGTAGTGGCCGGCGATGTGAACCGGCCGACTACCTCGGGTGCGGGCCGTCACCACGTCGCCGTTCTTCTTCGACGGTCCTTCCACGAGGACCTCCTCGATCCGTCCCACCTGTTCCCGGTTCCTAGCGAAGGTGATTTCGTTCTGCATCACGACGAGGCGGTCGAACCGCTCCTGGATCACCTCCTGCGGCACCTTCCCATCCATGTCGGCCGCCGGCGTACCGGCGCGCGGCGAGAACTGGAACGTGAACGCGCTGTCGAATCGAGCCGCCTCGACCACATCCAGCGTGTCCTGGAAGTCCCTTTCCGTTTCCCCCGGGAAGCCGACGATGATGTCGGTCGACACGGCCAGCCCGGGAATGATGTCGCGGGCCATGGCCAATTTCTCGAGGAAGCGCTGCCCGTTGTAGCCGCGGTGCATCGCGGCCAGCACCGTGGCACTTCCGCTCTGCAATGGCAGGTGGAGCTGCTCGCAAACCGTCTCGGTCTCCGCCATCGCCAGCGCGACATCCTCTTTGAAGTCCTTCGGGTGGGGGCTCGTGTAGCGGATCCGGCGGATCCCTTCGACCTCTCCGACACGGCGAAGAAGGCCGGCAAACACCGGGCTACGGCCGTTGAGGTCGAGATCCCTGCCGTAGGAATTCACGTTCTGGCCGAGCAAGGTCACCTCAACGACACCGTCTCGTGCCAGCTGCCGAACCTCACTGATGACATCACCGGGACGCCGGCTGATCTCTCGCCCTCGCACCATGGGAACGATGCAAAACGTACACGAGTTGTTGCAGCCGATCGTGATCGTCACCCACGCCGAGTGCTCCGAATCCCGGTTGGCCGGGAGCATCGACGGCATGTCCTCAACCGAAGTGGTCTCATCCCACACCTCGGCAATCGGCCCCCACTCCTCGGAGTGGTCGAGCAGGTCGAGCACCCGATGGGTGTTGTGGGTTCCGAACACGACATCCACCCAGGCCGCCCTGTCGAGGACGATGTCCCGGTCGCGCTGGGCCATACATCCGCCGACGAGGATCTGCATCTCCGGGCGGCGCTGCTTCACGGCCTTGAGTGAGCCGAGGTAGCCGTAGAGCTTGTTGTCGGCGTTCTCCCGGATCGTGCAGGTGTTGAGCACGACAACATCGGCATCCTCGGCCGACGCCGCCGCGACCATGCCGTCGGATTCGAGCAGCCCACTGATCCGCTCCGAGTCGTGGTCGTTCATCTGGCAGCCGTACGTGCGCACGAAATAGCTGCGCCCCACCCGGGCAGGCTCCCGCGGCGACTTGAGCGCCGGCATACCAAGAAGAACAGAGTCGGTCATGGCGGCAAGGGTAATGGACCGGATGTGGATGAAAGACCGACGGAGTATCTCTAGAGGCTGCTGAGGTTCTTGGTCAGTGGCACTATCTTCTCATCCGGTCCATAGACGTGAATCGCGCGAAAGCTGATCTCGTCACCCGCAATCGATTCGAGCGCCATCGTGTATGCCGAGTAGTCGGCTGGAGCCGCCGCCTCGGTGTAGTCCACAACCGATACGTCCGGATCGGCTGAGAACGTGTTCCACAAGGTCCTCAACTTGGCGCTCGTCGCCTTCCTCACGATATGCCCGATCGACGTGAGAGACTCGTGGCGGCCTCCGTCCCCGTCGATGACGGCGCGCCCAAATGTCTCGTCCGGCAAATGGCGCCCCACGGTCAGGCCGAGGACGAAGGCCGCATTGACGATGATCCCGGGTTCCGCGATGGACTTGTTGACAATGAGCAGGCTGACGTTCACCGAAACCCTACCTGGCGTAGTCCCGGGCTCGGTACTCGCGGATCACGGTTACTTCGATCTGGCCGGGATACTGCAGGTCATTCTCGAGGCGCCTGGCGATTTGGCGGGCCAGATCGGCCGAAGCGAGATCGTCGATGGCTCCCGGGTCGACCACGACGCGAATCTCGCGGCCGGCTTGCATCGCAAAGACTCGCTCGACACCCTCGAAGGAGGCGGCGATCTTCTCGAGCTGTTCGAGACGCCGCACATAGCTCTCCAGCGCCTCGCGGCGGGCTCCGGGGCGGGCCGCAGACACGGCGTCGGCCGCCTGAACGAGGATGGCTGTGAGCGTACGTGGCTCCACCTCATTGTGGTGCGCTTCGATGGCATGCACGATTGAGGCATCTTCGCCAAAGCGGCGGGCGATCTCAGCCCCGATGAGAGCGTGGCTGCCGCCGACCTCATGAGTGACGGCCTTGCCGATGTCATGCAGAAAAGCCGCTCGCTTCGCCTCGTCGGGGTCGATGCCGAGTTCTGAGGCGAGCATGGAAGCGATCTGGGAGGACTCGACCAAATGGTTGAGCACGTTCTGGCCATAGGAGGTGCGGTACTTGAGCCTGCCGAGCAAAGTGACCAATTCGGGATGGAGCCGGCTCAGCCCGACTTCGAGCAACGCCCACTCACCGGCGTCGCGGACACTCTGTTCGACCTGGTCGCGGGCCTTGCTGTAGTTCTCCTCGATGGACGCCGGGTGGATCCGTCCGTCCTCGATCAATCGCTCCAATGTGATTCGAGCGACTTCGCGACGAACCGGATCAAATGTGGAAACCGATACCGCTTCCGGGGTGTCGTCGACGATCAGGTTGACGCCCGTGACCGCCTCGAAGGTGCGGATGTTGCGACCGTCGCGGCCGATGATGCGGCCCTTCATATCGTCGGAAGGCAACGTTACGACCGAGACGGTGGTCGAAGACACAACCTCGGCGGAGAGCCGTTGCACGGCGGTAGCAAGCACGCGCCGGGCTCGGCGGTCGGCCTCTTCACGGGCCTTCATCTCGAGGTCGCGCATGAGGACCATCGCCTCGCGGCGGCCCTCGTCCTCCACTTTCTGCAGCAGCTCGGCCTTGGCAGCCTGTGCATCGAATCCGGCGAGCCGTTCCAAGTGGGATCTGGCCTCCTCGCGCATCGACTCGGCCTCACGTTGCGTACCGACGACCTCCTCCTCTTTACCGAGAATCCGCTCCTCGCGCTGAGCCAGGTTGGAGGCCCGTTGCTCGAGTGTCGACTCGCGCTGTTCGAGGCGATCCTCGAGCGAATTCACCTCGAGCCGACGGTGTTCGAGCGATTCAACCTCGCGCTCGCGATAGCTCTCAGCCAGAGCCCGGGCTTCCTCCTCAGCCCGCGACAGAGTGCGTTGGGCTTCGACGCGGGCCTCACTGAGGAGCTTCTCAGCGGTCTGGGTGGCCTCGTGGGTACGGCGCCTATGTACCTCTCGGCCCGAGAAGAATGCGATCAAACCGACGGAGACTGCGATCAATGCGGTGATGAGCCATGGGTTCTCCATCTTCTCCTCGTTTCCAGTACCAAGACGCAGCATGCCGAGCCCAACGGCTCGGCACACACGAGTCACATCGACAACGAATCTCAGAAAATCAGCGCCCTAAGGCGTCTGCACCCCCGTGGTGATTCGTAGCCAATCTTCGACCTTTGTCTCGGTTCTTGGTCAGTTTTATGTTTCAAGTGTGTGGTTCATTGATCGTAACCCACAAACCTGATCCGCGGAGACGGTTTTCGCGACTTTTTTGCCGTTCCGGCCGGAATTACTCGTCGTCGGTGGTTTCGGGACCGCTCGACGGGGCTTCACCGGCGATTTCAGCATTGGCGTCGGCAGCCGGAGCTTCCTCTCCCTCGTCCACAATCAACCCGACGGCACGCAGAACCCGGTCCTGGAGCTGCATCGAAATCTCCGGATTCTCCCGCAGGAACAGCTTGGCCTTCTCCCGACCCTGCCCGAGTTGATCACCTTCATAGGTAAACCAGGCGCCGGCCTTGCGGACGATGCCGTGTTCCACCGCAACGTCGAGCAGGCTGCCCTCACGGGAGATGCCCTCACCAAACATGATGTCGAACTCGGCCAGGCGGAATGGCGGGGCCACCTTGTTCTTGACGATCTTGGCCCGCACCCGGTTGCCGACGTTGTCGGTGCCCTGCTTGATCGCCTCGATGCGGCGCACGTCGACACGGACACTGGAGTAGAACTTGAGCGCCCGACCACCCGGCGTCGTCTCAGGTGAGTTGTGGACCATGACGCCGTCAACGAGGTAGTTGTGGTGACCTTCGACTTCGATGTCGAATTTGCGCATGCTCCTGGTCGGCGGCTTGGTGCTGATCGAAAGCACGGGTACCGGCGTCAGCTTCAGCTCGGGCTGAGAGCCTTCGACTTCAAGATCGAACTTGCCTCGATGGTGCTGGAGCAACTTGTAGTCCATACATTGAGGCACATACGGACTGATCAGGGCATGGAATGCCTCTGTACCGTCGCGATCGAAGACGAGGAAGGCGTTTCCGCCACGGCTGGCCAGCTTGACACTCAGGCCATATGTGTCGACCAGATACTCGTGTAGACGATCTCGGGTCGTGCTCTCCATCGCCTGGACGCATATCTCCGAGCGGCCTGCCGAACCATCCTGGCGCCGCACCTGGAATCCACCGTCATCCATGTACCAGATCGCCAGAGCCAGTGGAGTCAGCTCCTTGAGGTAGTCCCAGCTAAGGACCTTCTTGCCACCCAGGTAGACCGCATCACGCAGTTCATCCAGTTCGGCCAGCGGCGTGGTCTCGACCATCCAGCCGCCCTTGGAGTGGCGACTCACAGTCGTGGGCACTCCCTCCAGAAGGGAGGCCTTCCACAGCGCGTAGTCGTTCTGTTTGGGGCCATGACCGAAGCGGAAGCGCGACTTGACGGTTGCGCCGGCCCCACTCATCCGCTTTCTGGAGATGGATCCGTCACCCATCAGACCGCCCATGACAATCTGGCGTTGTTGGCCCGACAGGTAGTGGGGAAGCGGCATCAAGACGTTGTCGCCAACCTCGAGCTCACCGGCGGTGCGCCAGCCGACCGGTGTGGCTATCGAGTGTGCCGGCGTGGCGGCGAACTGGGCCCGGCCATTGCCCTCCGGCTTGTACACGGTGAACTGCAGGAACCGGTCGGCGTTCCCGTTGTCGAACCAGTTGACGATTCGCTTCGGCTCCACCTTCCCCGTGTCGGGATCCACGGCAAGAACCTCGACGTCCATCTTCTGATTGACGATCTTGCCGATCTTCTCCTGAGTACCGTCGGCGAGAGTCACCCTGGTGGTGTACTGGAAGCATCCGAACATCACGCCTATCTTCTCGCGCAGCTGGTTGATGAAGATGGCCGTGGTGTCGGATCGGTTGATCGTGCCTGCCAGCTTGCGAAGCGCCTGTGACATCAGGCGCGCCTGGAGACCGACGTGGGTGTCACCCATGTCGCCTTCCAACTCGGCTCGAGGAACCAGGGCGGCGACCGAGTCGATAACGACTACATCGAGCGCTCCGGAGCGAATCAGCATGTCGGTGATCTCGAGAGCTTGTTCCCCGGTGTCGGGCTGGGAGATCAGCAGCTCGTCCACATCGACTCCCAGCGCTCTCGCATAGATCGGATCGAGGGCGTGCTCGGCGTCGATAAACGCTGCGATGCCGCCGTTGCGCTGTGCTTCGGCAACCACGTGCAAGGCCAGGGTTGTCTTTCCGGAAGACTCCGGGCCGTAGATCTCGACGATGCGGCCTCGCGGCAGCCCACCTATGCCGAGGGCCAGGTCGAGCGATAGCGCGCCGGTGGGAATCGCGGCAACGTTGCGGACGGTCGAGTCGCTCAGCTTCATGATGGCGCCCGTGCCGAACTGGCGCTCGATCTGGGACATCGCCATCTCGAGGGTCTTGTCGCGGTCCTTGTTCTCGTCTTTGGCCATCAGGTTCCCTTCCCGGTCTTCAAGTTGTCATTCACCGAATGGTTGGAAAGCTACCGGCCGGGTATGACAAAACTACAGCAATGTGAGTAGAAGCGAGTTTAGGCGAACGTATGTTCGGTAGCAACAACTTCGACCCCCTCTAGTTCTTGCGGATCTGCGCGCTGATATCGGCGCGCATGTCCGCAAGAACGGAGAACGGCAGGACGGCAGGACGGGCACCTAGCCGCGCAATGCTCGCCACACCCCGACCGCGGCTAGGACCACCGTCACGGCGATCTTGGTGAC
>CAMYIJ010000111.1 GCA_947258375.1 uncultured Acidimicrobiaceae bacterium | reverse complement strand
CGGCTGCCACCGGGCGGCCACCGGCAACATCTCCATCTTCGCCGGGTGCGACCGCGCCGTGTTCGATCGTGTGCTGCCGCTCCTCACAACGATGGGCCGTCGCATCCTCCACGTCGGCCCGCTCGGTGCAGCCTCCATTCTCAAGGTCGTCACCAACTACCTGGCGTCGGTGCATCTGGTCGCCCTGGGTGAAGCACTCACCACCGCCCGGGCAGCCGGGATGGATCTCAACACGACATACGAGGCGATTCGTATCAGCTCGGGCAACTCCTTTGTGCACGAAACGGAATCGCAGGTGATCCTCAACGGAAGCTACGACATCAACTTCACGATGGATCTCGTTATCAAGGACATGTCGCTGTTCCAGGCGATCGCCGACCGCCACGACATCCCCCTCGAAGTGTCGCCACTCGTGCTCGACATTTTCGAGCAGGGCTCGGACGCCTACGGCTCCCGCTTCTGGTCGTCCGGGATCGTCAAACGCCTCGAAGATGCCTGCGGCATCGACCTGCGCGCCCCCGGCTTCCCCTCAGAACTCACCGACAATGAGCCCGAGGTCGCAGGCTCCGAGGTCATACCAGCACGGGGCTAAGCGTCTCCTCCCCCGTCAGACGCCGCCAGGCGGACGATGGCTGGCGGAGGTGGCACCGCCCGAGGAACGAGGGCGGGGACGGAGGGGGAAGCTGAGGTAGATCGGACAGCTCACGCGCGACTGCGCATACGCGCCAGACGCTGGTCTCGCGCCTCCGCAGCCCGCCTCGCCTCGCAAGCTCGGCACTCCCCCCAACCGTTTCCCGACTCCGTAGCTCAACGGGGGGAGAGACACGGTGTGTGTCTCCTCCCCCGTTGCACGCCGCTCTGGGCGGGCAACACCTGGGGGAGGTGCCCGAGGAACGAGGGCGGAGGGGGAAGCCAAGACGCGGCGGACAGCTATCCGCGCGAACACGAACGCGCCGAACCTCTTCCATTGGTGGTCCGGCGATGGCACGGTGACCTCATGCCCCGACCACGTCACCAACACAACGCCGGACAGCTCGCCAAGGACAATCGCAAGCAAATGCCGATCTCCGAAGCCGCGCTCTGGTCCAGAATCCGTCGACATCAGCTCGGCTACCGATTCCGCCGTCAGGTCCCGATCGGACCTTGGATCGCCGACTTTGCCTGTCTGAACCCAAGGGTGGTACTCGAGGTCGACGGCGAGTCGCACGACCACCGCGACGAGACCGCCCGCACCTCTTACCTGGAGTCGCGAGGATTCACTGTGATCCGACTCGACAACGAGGACATCGCATTCGACCGCGGCGAACTCACGGAGTGGCTGAAGGAACGGATCTCCGAGATCGCGGAACGTCAGGCCTATTCGGGACCGACCGCACGCAGACCGCGATACCCGTTCCCAGGAGTTGCGCAGCAACTCCCGAGGAACGCCGAAGGCGTTCCCGTTGACACGCGCGACGATCGGCCCGTATCGTCCCCCGATCTCGACGAGCTATATGATCGCCTCCGAACCACCACTCACCTACCGCCTGCCCACCGAAGGGAATCACGCATGACTTACGCCGGCGACGTGACTCCAGTCGATGCGTACGGGCTTCTCGAGCAGAATCCCGACACGGTGCTGATCGACGTGCGCACGCCGGTCGAACTGTCGTATGTCGGCCTGCCCGACCTCAGCGGGATCGGCAAGCAGGTCGTTGCCGTGCCGTGGCACCCCAAACTCACCGGCGAGCAACTCGCCGAGCAACTGGCCGCGGAAGGAGTGCAGCCGACCGATCAGCTTCTCTTCATATGCCGCTCCGGCGTCCGCTCGGTACATGCTGCCAAGCTGGCCACCCAGGTCGGCTTCGCCAAATCCCACAACGTACTGCACGGGTTTGAGGGCAACCTCGACACGGCCGGCCACCGGGGCACCCTGGAAGGCTGGAAGGTCGACGGCCTTCCCTGGAAACAGTCATGAACGATTGGAACCCGGCCACGATTGAGGTTCGGGGGGGCCTGGAGCGCACCGGCTTCGACGAGACAGCCGAGGCCCTGTTCCTGACATCCGGATACGTATACGGTTCGGCAGAGGAAGCCGAGGCCGCTTTCGCCGGCGAGACCGAGCGCTACATCTACTCCCGGTATGGCAACCCGACGGTGGCAATGCTCCAGGAACGGCTCCGCCTGCTGGAAGGAGCCGAAGCCGCGTGGGCGACGGCATCGGGCATGGCGGCGGTTTTCAACGCCCTCCTGGCAACGCTCCGTGCCGGCGACCGAGTTGTCGCCGCCCGCGGGCTGTTCGGGTCGTGCTTCGTAATCCTCAGTGAACTGCTCCCCCGCTACGGAGTTGCCACCGAGTTCGTCGACGGGCCGGATCTGGCTCAATGGGAGAAGGCACTCGCGACCCCGGCGCAGGCGGTGTTCTTCGAATCACCATCCAATCCAATGCAGGAAATCATCGACATTGCGGCCGTGACCGAGCTGGCGCACACCGCAGGCGCTCGGGTGATCGTCGACAACGTGTTCGCCACACCGGTGCTGCAGAAGCCGCTCGACCTCGGGGCCGACGTCGTCGTCTACTCGACCACCAAACACCTCGACGGCCACGGGCGGACCCTCGGCGGCGCGATCCTCGGCTCGAAGGAATTCATCTTCGAGGAGGTGCAGCCGTGGATGCGCCACACGGGGCCTTCGATGAGCCCGTTCAACGCCTGGGTCATTCTCAAGAGCCTCGAGACGTTGACGCTGCGGGTCGAGAAACAGGCGGCCAACGCCCTCGCTATTGCCGAGCAGTTGGAAGCACACCCTCGGGTGCGGCGCGTCGTCTACCCGGGCCTGGCCGGCCATCCCCAGCACGCCCTGGCGACCAGCCAGATGCGGCTCGGCGGAACGGTGGTGACGTTCGAGATCGACGGGGGCACGCCGGAAGCGTTTGCGATGCTCAACCGCCTCCGACTCGTCGATATCTCCAACAACCTCGGCGACGCCAAGTCGCTCGTCACCCACCCCGCAACGACGACACACCGCCGCCTCGGCGCGGAAGTGCGGGCCGCCATGGGTATCACCGATGCGGTCATTCGCATCTCCGTGGGCCTCGAGGACGTAGATGACCTCCGGCAGGACATCGAGCAGGCGCTGGCCGAATAGAGCCGGGTTGTTCCGGGCGATCAGGACCGAGCGGCACTCACCGTTGGCAGGGCGCTGATGCCCGCAAAAAGCAGCAACCCGCCGGCGATCAGGGCAACGGCCCCGATCATCAGCGTGGTCCGAGCAATCGCCGCGATGTCCGAGGATGGCGCGGCCCCAAACGCCAGCTCCGCGGACACGCCGCTCGAAGCGTCGGCGTTCATGACGACCACCGTCCAGTCCCCGGACTCGATCGTCCAATCGAGCGTCTGCCGTCCCGTGCCCAGAGTCGACGTCACCCAGAAACTCTCGGTGCCGGGAGGGCCCGGCGCGGCCGTTCCCTGGTGCGTTGCGTATTCGACCTCATTGATGGCCGCCCGATCGGCATTCCAATGGGTGATTGCGTCGTGAGCGACGCCGCCGAGATAGTCGTCGACGGCGCTTGTGGGGCCAATTCCCAAGAAGAGGGCCCCGGGCTCTGATGCGACACCCTGCATTCGGACGTCATCCGGTTCGTCGACGAAAGCCAGGACAACGGAGTCATGAGTCAGAGTCTCGTACCGACCCCTCAGGAGATTGACGTCGGCGCTGACGATCGCGTGGGTCGGCCGGTCTACCGTGAGCGGGTCGCTCATATAGAACCCATCCGCATCGCGGTACTCCCCCATGGGGCCCATCCCACCGACCATCAAGACCAGACCGACGAGCGCGGCGACTCCTCCCAATACGATGGCTGTGATGCTTCGACCTGTCATCGTGATCACCTCCTTGATCCGGGCCACGAAACACCGCAACCCTTTCGACAAGCCGTACATCAATTGTCCGCCAACGACAGAATCCGGCACATAGGGGAGAACCCCCAATCCATCCCCCGGTTCATTTGGCGCACGTCGAGCGGACTGTCTCGCCGCCGCCCGCCGATGAGAAACCTCGGCCCCCTGGCGCCCCACTACAGTCAGCAAGTCAGCTGCGATGAATCTCAACAGGAGTCCTAAATCCATGTCCGCAACGAAATGGGTCTACAGGTTCGACGAGGTCGAGGTCGCCGAAGCCTCCGTCGACGGCGATTGGGAAAAGGTTCGAGGTCTGCTCGGCGGGAAGGGCGCCAACCTGGCAGACATGACGCGGCTCGGTGTCCCGGTGCCGCCCGGGTTCACCGTGACCACCGAAGCGTGCCTGACATATCTTGGCGCCGATGAGCAGTTTCCCGACGGGGCCTGGGAACAGATCGAAGCCACCCTCGCCTCCATCGAAGCGGACACCGGGAAGCGGTTCGGAGACCCGGCCAACCCCCTCCTCGTTTCAGTCCGCTCGGGAGCCAAGTTCTCGATGCCCGGCATGATGGACACCGTTCTCAACCTCGGCCTCAACGACGAGGTGGCCGAAGGCATGGTGGCGCTGACCGGCGACGAGCACTTCGTGTACGACTCATACCGCCGCCTGATACAGATGTTCGGATCCGTCGTGATCGGACTACGCGACGACCTCTTCGAGCACGTGCTCGAGCGGGCCCGCTCGCGGCGCGGTGTCGAGACCGACGCCGAGCTGACGGTGGCGGATCTGCGCACGATCGTCGACGAGTTCCGGGGAATCGCGGTGCGGTTTCCCAATGAGCCGATGGAGCAGCTGCGTCTCGCCACGGAGGCGGTGTTCAAGTCGTGGAACGGCAAACGCGCGATTGACTATCGCAACGCAGCCGGGATCGACCACAGCCTGGGTACCGCGGTCAACATTCAGACGATGGTCTTCGGCAACATGGGCGACGACTCGGCGACCGGGGTTGCCATGTCCCGCAATGCCACCACCGGCGAGAACGAGATCGAGGGCGACTTCCTCGTGAACGCCCAGGGTGAGGATGTTGTTGCCGGCATCCGGCCGACGAAGCGGATGGCGGACATGGCCACCGAAATGCCCGAGCTGTACGAGGAATTCGCCGGGATCGCCCGGACTCTCGAGTCGCACTATCGCGAGATGCAGGACATGGAGTTCACCGTTGAACGCGGCAAGCTCTGGCTGCTGCAGACCCGTGACGGCAAGCGAACTGCCCAGGCCGCAGTCAGGATCGCCGTCGACTTCGCCGAGGAGGGTTTCATCGACCGCACCGAGGCCGTCATGCGCGTCGACCCCGACCAGGTCGACTTCTTCTTGCACCCGCAGTTCAGCCCGGTTGCCCTGAAGAGTGGCCAACTGCTCGCATCCGGGCTCAACGTCTCGCCCGGTGCCGCCGTCGGTGTCGTCGCCTTCGACGCCGACCTCGCCGAGGAGTGGGCGCAGGAGGGCCGGGAAGTGATCATGGTGCGGCCCGAGACGAAACCGGACGACGTGCACGGAATGCTCGCCGCCAACGGGATCCTCACCAGTCGCGGCGGGCGCACGAGCCATGCGGCGCTGGTCGCCCGCCAATTCGGCAAGCCGGCAGTCGTCGGCGTTTCCGAGCTGCAGATCGACCTGACGGGCCGCTGTATGGAGGTCGACGGGGTCGAGGTCGAGGAGGGCGATTGGATCTCGCTCGACGGGACGAGCGGCGACGTCTACCTCGGTGAACTCGACTCGATCGTGCCCGACATCGAGGATCCCTGGCTCATGAAGCTGCTCGGGTGGGCAGATGAGCTTCGGGAGCTCGAGGTGCGCGCCAACGCCGACTACCCGGCCGACGCCGAACGGGCCCGGGCATACGGGGCGCAGGGCATCGGACTCACCCGGACGGAGCACATGTTCTTCGAGAGTGAGCGACTCCCCATCGTTCAGAAGATGATCATGGCCGAATCGCCGACCGAGCGGCGCGAGGCGCTCGAGGCTCTGCTCCCCCTGCAGCGGGCCGACTTCGAAGGACTGTACCGGGCCATGAACGGCCTCCCGGTGATCATCCGGCTCATCGACCCGCCGCTCCACGAGTTCCTCCCCGAGCAGCGAACGCTGACGAGGCTCCTGATGGACCACAAGATCCGGCTGTCTCATGCCGCCACGCTCGACGAGGTCGAGGAGCTACTCGGCCAGGTGGCCGAAGAGGAGCACATGCTTTCCCGGGTGGACGCGCTCCACGAGGCCAATCCGATGCTGGGAACGCGCGGCGTGCGCCTCGGGATCATGCTCCCCGATCTGACGCGGATGCAGGTACGCGCCATCTTCCAGGCGGCATGTGCCGTGACGCGCGAAGGGATCGACGTGCATCCGGAGGTGATGATTCCGCTCACGAGCCATGTGAACGAGCTCGCCCTCCAACGAGCCGCCCTCGAGGCCGAGGCGCAGGAAGTCATGGAAGAGGAGGGGATCGAAGTCAACTACATGTTCGGGACGATGATCGAGATCCCCCGCGCCGCGCTGACGGCCGACGAGATCGCCGAGTACGCGGAGTTCTTCTCCTTCGGAACCAACGACCTCACGCAGACGACGTTCGGGATCAGTCGGGACGACGCCGAGTCCGGCTTCCTGCTCGCCTATCTGCAGGAGGGCATCCTCGACGACAACCCGTTCGCAACCCTGGACCGCAACGGCGTTGGCAAGCTCATGCGCCAGGCAGTGGAAGCCGGCCGCGGCGTTCGGGCGGACCTCGAGGTCGGCATCTGTGGCGAGCACGGCGGAGATCCCCGCTCGATTGCCTTGTGCCACGAGTTGGGACTCGATTACGTGTCGTGCTCACCGTTCCGGGTGCCGATCGCCCGGCTGTCCGCGGCGCAGGCAGCCGTGCGGGCGAAAGCCTGAACCGAAAGAACGTTCAGGGCCGACTACGCGGCCCGGGCTACGAAGGCGCGGATATGTCGGCGCTTGCCAGCACCGTTCCGAATGTTCCGCAGATCTCGTATTCGACGGAACCGGTAGCCGGCGTCCAGTCACGGACGGCTGGGTTCCACCAGCGGAGATGGTCGGGTGGAATTGGGATCTGGACCGCCACGGAGGCTCCCGCG
The DNA here is from genome assembly GCA_947258375.1 of uncultured Acidimicrobiaceae bacterium. Classification (GTDB taxonomy): domain Bacteria; phylum Actinomycetota; class Acidimicrobiia; order Spongiisociales; family UBA5794; genus JAHEJX01. The sequence continues at coordinate 3,434 of CAMYIJ010000111.1, read as the reverse complement.
GCCAATCTGTACTTGTTGAAGCCAACCAGCTTGCGCGGCACGCCGCCGATGTCGCGAGCAAAGACCTGAAGGACCTCCACGCCTGCTCTGTCCCCGACGTTGGTCAGCACCGCGGACGCCGTGGGCCGCCCATCACGGAGGTCGATCCCGGCATCGGTAATCGAGAACGTGGTGTAGGACAGGCCGTAGCCGAATGAGTACATCGGCTCGAGTCCGAGCCGATCAAAGCCTCTATACCCGACGTAGACACCTTCGCCATAGCGAACGCTGCCTGCCTCTCCCGGGTAGTTGAGCAGGCCGGGATGCTGCTTGGAGTCGCGAGGAAATGTGACCGGCAAACGGCCGCTCGGGTCTTCCCGGCCCATGAGAACATCCGCAACGGCGTGGCCGATCTCCTGTCCGCCGTACCAGGCGTGCAGCACAGCCCCGACATCTTCTCGCCACGGCATCTCGACGGCTGAGCCTGCGACGACGATGACGGCGGTGTTGGGCTGGGCTGCCGCTACTTCTGAAACCAGTCGGGTCTGCTCCCCCGGTAGCGCGAGGTTCGCTCTATCGAATCCTTCGCTTTCCCAGTCCGCCGTCAGGCCGACAACGACGACGGCGAGGTCCGCTCGGGCGGCTGCCAGGCAAGCGTCTCGAATCGGATCGGCAGGTGCCGGAGGCTCACAGCCGAGTCGGATCCAACGCCAGTGCTCTGCGGGCCGCGATGCATACTCGACGACGAGCTCGAGCTCTTGGCCCTCGATGAGGTCTGCTTCCCAATGGTGCGGATCGGTGGCGTCCCCGTCCCAAGCGTGGACTACGACGGCGCCATCTGACAGAGCCCTGACGCGGCCTCCCGCCGACACCGAAAAAGCATGACGTCCGGTACTCGACGCCCGATAACGTCCCGAGAGGCGCACTGAGAACGAATCGTGATCGACCCAGGAATCGCCGGGGCCGGAGAAGAAGAGGAGCGATTTTGTCATCGGGAGCGCTCTCACGGGCTCTCCCTCGAAGTCCGCTCCGGCGTAGTACTCGACCAGGAGGCCGGGCTCCCGGTCATGGTGCAGGACGGCCAGAGGGTCAAGGGCCCGCGGATAGCGATGGACACGTGGTCCTGGCACCCACTCGATCTCTGAGCCGGCCGGAGCAGCCGCTTCTAGGCCTTCCAGGATCGAGACCGTGCGGTGGGGGTTGACTCCGCTGCTGCCCCCTCCCTGCACGGGGGTCTCGGCCGCCAGCTCTCCGATCACCGCGATCCGTGACGGACCCGTAACCGGGAGGATCGTATTCTCGAGCAGCACGATCGATTCGCGAGCCACCCGCCGTGCTAGTTCGCGATGGTCGGCCAGCTCCTCGGCTCGTTCGGCGGGCGGACCTTTCCTCTGGTGGGCCCCCGTCCTATCCAGCAGGGTCAGGAGCCGGCGTACCTTGGTGTCGATGAGCGCTTCGTCGATCGACGCGTCGTCGAGTGCGCGGCTGACGTGCTCTCGGTCCATCCATCGAGCGGGACCGGGCATCTCGAGGTCGAGTCCGGACGAGACGACGCCCGGCGAGTACGTGCCATACCAATCCGAGATCACCACGCCATCGAAACCGAATTCACCCCGGAGCACGTCGTCGAGCATTGAGTGCTCCGAGGCCGTCACGCCGTTTATCGCGTTGTACGCCGACATCACTGCCCAGGGATCCGACTGCTCAACGGCCATACGGAAAGGCTCGAGATAGACCTCCCGTAGCGTTCTCTCGTCGACGCTTGCGCTGATCGTCTTCCGGTCTTGCTCCTGGTCGTTGCAGACGAAGTGCTTGATGCATGCACCGACCCCTTCTTCCTGAAGGCCCCGTACGAATGCGGCTGCAAGGTCACCCGAGAGGATCGGGTCTTCCGAGAAGCACTCGAAGTTGCGTCCGGCAACCGGAACCCGAGGTATGTTGACTGTGGGCCCGAGGAGCACGTCGGCGCCCTTGGATCGTGTCTCCCGAGCGAGGGCCCGACCGACTTGTTCGATCAGCTCCGGGTCGAAAGTTGCGCCCATCGCTGCCCCCACCGGGAAACTCGCCGAACCGGGCCCATGGTTGGTATCTGCGCCCCGGGCACCGTTGGGACCGTCGGTCATCTTGAGGGCGGGAATCCCGAGTCGCTCGATCGGAGCGGTTTCCCAGTGGTCGCGGCCGGCGAGCAGCTCGATCTTCTCTGCGAGTGTCATTGCACCCAGCACTTCTTCGACCCAGTTGCTCACGGCAACCTCCGCAGTGGTGAGGCCGGCTTGATCTCGTGGGCCGGCGGTAAATGCGCTGGGCAGTATGCCACGGCGAGCCGGACAAGCTGCGAAGCTCGAACGGAGCCTGCCAGTTGACGGGCTAGTCACACTTGATATACAGTGGGAGCGCTCCCAGGAAGAACACCAGGACGAGCTGCAGGAGGGCGACGTTGGCTGGCATCAGAATGACGGATTTGGGCAAGATCTACCCCGACGGGACCCGAGCCGTCGGGAACGTGGATTTGGAGATCGAGGACGGCGAATTCCTGGTGCTGGTGGGTCCCTCGGGATGTGGCAAGTCCACCGTGCTGCGAATGATCGCTGGACTGGAGGAGATCTCCGAGGGCGAGATGTATATCGGGGACACGCTGGTGAACCAGGTGCAACCCAAGGATCGGGACATCGCAATGGTGTTTCAGAACTATGCCTTGTATCCACACATGTCCGTGTTCGACAACATGGCTTATGGGTTGAAGCTGCGAAAGATGAGCAAACCCGACATCAAGCGGCAGGTCGAGGAGGCCGCGGCGGTTCTCGAGATCACGGACTTCCTGGAGCGGAAGCCCAAGGCCCTGTCCGGTGGCCAGCGGCAGCGAGTAGCAATGGGCCGCGCCATCGTGCGGGAGCCGAAGGCGTTTCTCATGGACGAGCCGCTGTCAAACCTCGATGCGAAACTGCGAGTGCAGATGCGCACCGAACTGGGGAGGTTGCATTCGCGCCTCAAGACCACGACGGTCTACGTGACCCACGACCAGGTCGAGGCGATGACGTTGGGCCATCGAGTCGCCGTCTTGAAAGCCGTCTCGGCGAAACGCCCTGACAATCTGCAGCAAGTGGCTCCTCCGACTGAGCTGTTCCACAATCCGGTGAATCTGTTCGTGGCCGGGTTCATCGGCTCACCCGCCATGAACATGGCCTATGGCTCGTTGTCGTCTGACAATGGTGACGTATACGTGTCCTTCGCCGGGAACAAGGTCCGGTTGGACAAACGGTCGCTCGATCGTCACCCGGGAATCGAGAACCACATGGGTGAGGAGATCGTGGTCGGGATCCGGCCCGGCGACTTCGAGGATGAGCGGGTCGCCGGCCCGAGCAAGGATCAGGTGATTGAGGCCAACGTGGATGTCACCGAGGTGTTGGGTTCGGAGACATTTTGGCAGGCATACGGACATCAGATTGCACGCAGTG
>CAMYIJ010000110.1 GCA_947258375.1 uncultured Acidimicrobiaceae bacterium | reverse complement strand
CTTTGGTTTCGTTGGCCCTAGACGCCAACGTCCCAGTTCCCCAAGGGAGCGAGGCCCCGGCGCCGCGACGGCTAAAGGCTCACATCTTCATAGACGCCAACCAATGCCACCGCACCAACGGTGAAGCCGGGGCTATCACGAAGTCGGGGCTCAAAGTCGGGCCCAACACCCTCGATGAGATCCTCTGCATAGGGGAGACCGAAACCACCCTTGTCGATATAGACGGCTTGAAGGCAGTGCCGACTGATGGGGACCGCATACCGAACCGCCTAAGGGACTATGTCTTCTTCAGAGACGGAGCCTGTACAGCTGATGGCTGTAGCAGCCGTTACCGGCTCGAACCGCACCACATCCGTCCCCGTAGCCGGGGCGGTACCCATGAACCCGACGGGGTGACGTTGTTGTGTTGGTTCCACCACCACATCGTCGTCCACCAACAAGGCTTCACCATCGACCCCCACTCTCCACCGAAACGGAGACGATTCCTCGCACCCGGTGTCACCCGAGCCCCACCCCCCAACTAGAGGCACATTGCCTCAACCCAGCTCGACGACCGCCGAGACCACTTCATCGAAAAGGGCGAACCGACCCCGACCCCAACCAACCGACGAACGAACCGCTTGACGGGGAACCATTGACGCCCGAGCGCTTCGCCCGCGCCCTCAACGAGCCGCTCGGCCCTTCAAATGATGCGACAAGCCCGTACCGAGCGTGGACAACGCCTGCAGGCACCACATCTTGGAGCCGGTTGAGCATTCCAGTTCGCGGCGCGGACTACCCGTGCGGGAGACTGTACCGTTGTCGCATGGAACAGTTCGCCACCCGGTTCCTCCATGTGGACATGGATGCCTTCTACGTTGAGGTCGAGCGGCTGGCGGATCCGTCATTGCGCGGTGTGCCGGTCATCGTTGGCGGCCTGGGAAGCCGGGGAGTTGTCGCGGCTGCGTCCTACGAGGCGCGGCGCACCGGAGTGCGGTCGGCGATGCCGATAGTCGAAGCCAGGAGGCGGCTGCCGAGGGCCCGCTACCTGCCCTCCGACATGGCTAAGTACACGACGATGTCGCGGCGTGTCTTTGCCATCCTCGACGACTTCTCTCCTTTCGTGGAGCCGCTTTCCGTTGACGAGGCGTTCCTCGACATCGCCGGCTTGCGGCTGCACTACGACAGGCCGTACGACGTGGCGGTTGCGATGCGGAAACGGATCCGTGACGAGCTGGCGCTGCCGGCTTCTGTCGGTGTCGCGGCGGTGAAGTTCCTGGCGAAGATGGCGAGCAAGGAGGCCAAACCCGACGGCATCTTCGTCATCGACGCCGGAACGGAACGTGCCTTTCTCGAACCACGCAATGTGGTGGAGCTGTGGGGGGTAGGCCAGGCGACGCTGGCGTCACTGGCCGGCCTGGGAATCGAGACGATCGGTCAGCTCGCAGAGGTGCCAAACGACATGCTCCGTCGCCAGGTTGGAGTGGCTGCCGCGGCCCACCTGACGGCGCTTGCCAACGGCAGAGATCCGCGCAGCGTCGAGCCGGGTCGCGAGGCCAAATCGGTTTCGGTGGAGGAGACGTATCCGACCGACCTCACGGAGTCGGACGAGATCGACCGGGCTCTACTCGAGCTGTGTCATCGCCTATCGGGCAGGCTTCTCAAGGCGCATCTCGCCGGCAAGACGCTGACGCTGAAGGTGCGCCTCGGAGATTTCACCACAGTCACCCGCTCGCTGACCGGTCGGCAACCCCTCTCGGACACATCGCAGATATGGCCCCTGGCCTCCGAGCTGCTCGGGAAGGTAGCGCTCTCCGGGCAAGGGATTCGGCTCCTCGGCATAGGTGTGACTGCCCTTTCTGAAGGTGAGCCGACCCAGCTCGCCATCGACGGCTCAGACCGAACGGCACTCGCCGATGTCTCCGCCGTGGTCAGGGGACGCTTCGGTGATGATGCGGTGTTGCCCGCCCGCCTGGCAGAGCCCCCAGAAAAAAAGACGCAAGGCTGAATTCCTGCTGCCGGTATAATGAGTACAGCAAGCCGTCCACCGGAGGCCCAAGTGCCGCTTGACGACAGAGAGCAGAAGATCCTCGAGGAGATCGAGAAGCAGTTCTATGCCGACGACCCGAAGCTGGCACAGACTGTCGCCAAGACCACCCTCGAGTCGGTGAGTCAGCGCTGGACACCGGTCGCAATCGGCGGCTTCGTCGTGGGCGTCATCATCATGCTCGCCTTCTTCACGAACCAGGTTCTGATTGCCGGCGCCGGGTTCATTCTGATGGTCGTTTCCGCCGGCTGGATCGCCATGGACCTTCGTCGTCGCAGTTCCGTGGGCAGTGTCGGTAGCCCCGTCGAAAGTTGGATTTCGCGGGCACGACAGAGGTGGCAACGCGACGGCTAGAGTGACGCTCCCGGTCGGGAAAGCGTCTCGGTAGGAAGGCGGAGCCAGCCTCCTCTTCGAGACCCGTCGTCGCCCCCGGGTGCGTGACTACGGGAGAGGGATTGTTGGAAGGGTTTACAGCTCAGCAAGCGACAGCGCTGACGCATTGCACGGCGCATCAATTGCGGTATTGGGACAAGGTGGCTCTGGTGGAGCCATCGCTACAGAGCACCGGCGGGCGCCCCGGTCGTCGCCGGCTCTATTCGTTTAGGGATCTGGTGGCGCTGCGGGTTGTCAAGAGCCTGCTCGACAACGGCATGTCGGTCCAGCGGGTTCGCCGGGCGTGGGATTACCTGCGGAGAACTGCCGAGTTGGATGGCCACCTCGCCGAGGTCAAGCTCGTCACCGACGGGCAGACGATCTTCCGGGTGGCCCATGACGAAGATGAGCTGCTCGATGCCTTGCGTGAGGGGCAGCTGGCTTTCTTCGTCGCCATCAACGAGATTGCCGAGTCCGTCGAGGAGGATGTCACCAGGTTCGAGCTCGATCGTGAGCGGTTCCTCGACATGCTCCGTCGTGTTCAGGACGACGTGATATCTGAAGCCGAGGCCGGCTGAATCGTCAGCTGCTCGGTGGCCGGCGGCGGCTGGAGCGCCGTCGCCACCAGCGCGGCAGCAGCGAGCCGACGCGGTAGCTTGCCACCAGCCGCTCGAAGCGAGAGTGTCGCGTTGCCAGGCGCTGCTCGGTCTGGGCGAGTGATGTCTTCGCCACGGTGACGAGTTCATCGGTAACCGCCGCACCGCTGCCGTAGAGGCTGCGGCTGTATACGACCGCCAGCGGCGCCATGACCGTGTCGACCTTGGAAGCCACTTCAACGGGGGTATCGGCCGGACTCGGCGGAGTTCCCAGGTCGTCGAGTCTGGCAACGATCTCATCCCACGCCGCCCCGATGTCACCTGTGCGCAGACGACGAATGCGCCGACGGCGCCGCCACCACTTGACCACCGGTATCCCGCCGAGCAGCAGCAGGCTCAGGCCGAGCCATGGAACCGTGCGGAGAATCCACCCGGGAAGCTCGAATCCGCGATCGGGAGTTGGGCCGCCTCCGACCGGAGCGAATCCGTCATCTGGCGGGAATGGTTGGGGCCCGCGGGGCGCCACGCTGATATCGGGGGCGACGGGATCGGGCACGTCGAGGTAGTCGGTGAACGGGAAGCCCAGCTGAGTCTCGACCTGTTCAAAGGTGGTCGGGTTGACGTCGTCGCCGCGCGGAGTCGGATCGAATCTGACCCAGCCCTGGGTCGGCATCCACAGTTCGACCCAGGCATGAGCGTTGCGGTCGAGCACGACGATTGTGCCGTCGCCCTGGGGCGTTCCCGGCGTGAACCCGAGAACCACGCGGCTCGGAATGCCGATTGTACGAGCCATCACTGCCATCGAGGTGGCGAAGTTCTCGCAGTACCCCGTGCGGTAGTTGGGGCTGCTGGGCTCGAGCAGCCAGTCGGCGAGGTCGCTGGCGCCATGACCCGGGACGATATTCGTCGAGTACCTGAATGCCGATGATCTGAACCAGCTCTCGAGGGCGATGGCCTTCTCGAACGGTGTTCCGAGGTTGCGGGTTTGGGCACGCGCCAGCAACCGGACACCGGTGTCCAGGTCATCCGGGACGCTGAGGTAGGTCTCGACATCTGGTGGCTCTTCACGAAACTCGGCGACTGCCGGAGTCGGGACCTGCTCGTTTGCTCTGGCCGCCTCGACGAAAGCGGGCGACAGGCTGCCGTCCGTTCCCGTGGCGAGCACGGCGATATCGGGACGGGGGACGTCGGCCCGCACCTGATAGAGCATCCCGTCGTACGTGCGGCCTCCCTCAAATCGCAGGGCGCCGTCGTCGGTGCGCACCCGTACCGAACCTTCGATCTTGCGGTCGGCACCGAAGTCGCTCACGACGGAGGGGGCGGGCAGCCACTCCGTGAGCAGCCGCTTGATCTCGACGTCGGCGCGCACCGTGTCGACCGGCCCGGCGAACCGGTGCCCTTCTACCTGCCACTCGTCTTCTTCGAGATGAGCAATCTCCGGGCTGGAGGCAAAGAACTGCCCGCCGCTGTACGTCTCCATGGTTAGCAAGCTGAAGTAAACCTGGTCGGCTGGTACGTCGCCTGTGACCCTGGCGACGAAGACCGGTGCATCCGAGAAGGAGACAAGCGTCTGCTTGATGCTGATGAACGGGTTGTAGGCGATGGAGCCCTCGAAGTCGCCCGTGAGGCCTGTGGGGCTGCGCCAATCGAGCACGCCGTCGGCTGGGACCGCACTGCTGAAGATGGACACGACGGCGACGGAGGCAACGACGATTGAGGCGAGCAACCCGGTCGATGATCTCGAAATCCGCGACTTCCTGGTCCCGAACTCTCCGAGCGCAACCATCCGTCCGGTTCCGTGTTGACGTTGGTCGAGGGCGACAGCGAGCAAACAGCCGGCGACGATGGAGACGAAGATGGCGGCCCGAAGTGCGGTGGTACGTTGGCGATCCATCGTGGCGAACTGGAGGGCGATGATCAGCGGCGGGAGCAACGCCGTATACGGGTGGCCTTTGGAGAGGCCCCAGGCGAAGAGGAATCCGATCACCCAGAAGAGCACCAGCAGCATCACGACGAGGCCGGCGACGGGGATCACCGGCTCGATCCCGTTGCGGACGATATCGAGCGCTTGCGATAGCTGGGTTCGCAGCAAGTCGAGCGTTGCCGTTGTCGGCAGTAGCGCCCATGTCGTCTCGGGTGCCGACACTCTGGCGATGGCGATAACGGCGGCAATCGCGTTGACGATTACCGCGAGCCATGTGGGGAGCCGATAGGCCAGCGCCGTCCATGTGATCGCTACGCCCAACACCAGGGCGGCAACGACCACCAGTTGCCACGGCGTTCCGTCGACCGTTGACTTGAGCAGCCCGTTGAGCTGATAGAGCACAAACAGCAGCGCGGCGGTGCCGGCTAGCCAGCTGTAGCGGTATGCCATGCTCGCTCCATTGCCTCTTGCCATGCCGGGGCCCACTTCGACGTACTGGATGACTGCACCGTGACGGCTCCGGCCGCTCTCAACTGAAGTATCGCATCGTTCGAATCTTCGGCGACCGACATCAGCAGAGTTCTGACAAAGTCCCTGCCGAGTGCGCGGTAGACGGCGAGGTGGGAATCGTCCGTAATCCCGGTGACGAGAACCAGGGCTCCTCCGGCCATGCCGCTGCGGCGCATCCGTCCCACGGCAGACCTCAAATCGATCGTGCGGCTCGTGGATATGGTGGCCAGTTGCTCCATGGCCATCGTGAAGAGCTGGCTCGACGACACCGTCGTCACCTCGGGTTCTCCGACCCACAGGGTGGGGGAGTAGCCGTAACGGTACAAGTGCGCCAGTGCCGAGGCCGCCCCGCGGACCGCGTGCTCGAAGGCCTCTGGGGTTGTGTAGCTCTGTGATCGTGGATCGAGCAGCAGCAGAGCACGCGACTGCCACGGCATCTCGAGCTGCTTGATCATCAGCTTGTCACGCCGTGCCGAGGAGGGCCAATGAACGCGGCGCAGGTCGTCTCCCTGCTGATACTCGCGCAAGGTGAAGAAGTCCTCACCGCCGGTGAGAGAGAAACTGGCGGTGGCGGTATTGACGTTGGGGTCCTGGCCGCGAACGGTGGGGAGACCGGTGAGCGTTTCGACCCTCGGATATACGACCAGCCGGTCGGCCGCACCGGCGCCGACTGCATACTCGGCCAGATCGAGCGGGTCGCGCACCCTCACGGTGGCCGGTCCGAGCCTGTATATGCCGCGGGGGCGGCACAGGACCTCGTAGCGAGCCACCATCGGGGTTGCCGGCTTGACGCGGCCGGCGTCGAACGAAGCAGCCCCGAGCCCGTGAACGACATCTTCGACGACGGCTTCGTGGAGCCGCCGCGAGGAGGTCATCGTGACGTCGACGATGGCCCGATCCCCGTCGTGTACCTGGATCGGCGTAACGACCCTTCCCATTGCCACGTTGAGGCCGGCCCGGCGCACGTACATAGACCCCAGCACCACTGCGATCAGTAGGAATGCCGCCAGTGCCAGCAGCAGACGCTCACCGAATCCGACCCAGAGCAGGGCCAATGCGAGAGCAGCGCCTAGGGCAGCCCAGCCTCGCAAGGTCGGCATTAGACGTTGGCTCGAGTTCCCGGTACCGGCACGCCGGCCGTGATACCGGCGATGACGCTATCCATCGTTACCCCTCGCATCTGCGCCTCAGGGAGCAGGATGAGCCGGTGGTTGAGCACGGGATGGATGATCGCCTTGATGTCGTCGGGCGACACGTAGTCCCGGCCCTTGGTCGCGGCAATCGTGCGAGCTGCTCGCTGCAGGAAGAGCGCGGCGCGGGGCGAGGCTCCGAGTAGCAGTTCCGGGTCGTTACGGGACGCCTCGGTGAGGTCGATCAGATAGCTCTTGACCACTGGCGCGACGTGCACGTTGCGCGCTGTGGTTGCCATCTCGATGACGTCCTCGGCGTGCACGACCGGCTGGAGATCATCGTACGTCGAGTGGTCGGCGTGAGCGTCGAGCATCTCGAGTTCCTTGTCGCGGGACGGATATCCGATAGCGAGGCGCATCATGAAGCGGTCGAGCTGCGCTTCCGGCAGGGGATAGGTCCCCTCGTGCTCGATCGGGTTCTGGGTAGCGACGACCATGAAGGGGAGGTCGAGCATCCTGGTGACACCGTCGACGGTGACCTGGCGTTCCTCCATGGCTTCGAGGAGCGCGGCCTGAGTCTTCGGGCTCGCCCGGTTGATCTCATCACCCAGCACGACGTTGGCGAACACAGGCCCCGCCCGAAACTCGAACGTCGCCGAGTCCCGGTCCCACACCGAAACTCCCGTTACGTCGGAGGGGAGGAGGTCCGGTGTGAACTGGACTCTCTGGAAGCTGCAGTCGATTGAGCGGGCCAGTGATTTGGCCAGGAGGGTCTTGCCGACCCCCGGGACGTCCTCAACCAGAGCGTGCCCCCCTGAAAGTAGGCAGATGGTGATGAGCTCGATGGTGTCGCGTTTGCCCTGGATGACGCGTTCGATGTTGTCGACGATGGCGTCGAAGCGCTTTCCGAACTCCTCGAGTTCGGCTGCGGTTACGGTCAACGCGTGCTCCTTCCTCCGGCGGCGCGAGCTTGAACACTAATGGATTCGCGAAGTTGACAACTGCGGTCAATCCAATTGCAGAGTCTGTGCGGCCCGGGGTCGCGCATATCGCCTGCAGCCGGCCCGGATCGGAGGGTTCCGAAATCGGGCGGGCTGGACGATCTCGAAGTTTCTACTCACGCAACAAGCTCCTTGACGACTACGGAGCGTCAGAAATGATTACGATGCTGCCATGGCGGGATCGGGAGTGCTCTGGGCGATACTGCGTCGCCCCCGACTTTGGGGAGAAGCCGTACGAACGTTGGCGGCTCTAGCGCCGCGCGCCTGGTGGGCCCGCAAGCCCCGCCTTCCCATTCCTGACTCGGACTACCTACAGTGGCGACAGGCCACCGCGTACGGCAGTTCCGACGTCCCCATGACGCCCGCCGACCTCATCGCCTATCTCGAATGGCGGCGCCGCTTCAGACGAGCAACGGCACGGAGCGGGGTGGCCTCTGGCTGAATCACTGCGCAGCGAGCTACTCTCGATCGCCGGCATCGCCTCGGCGGAACTCGACGGTGGCGAGGACGCCCCCCAGGGCGTTCGTGTTCAACTCGCCGCCGGCGCCGATGCCGACTCGGTCGGCAGGGAGGTTCAAAGAGTCCTTGCCAGCCACGGGATGCGCTCCCACCGGGCCGACGACCAGACCGCCCTTGATTCGTCGGCCGATGTGGGTGAGATCGACGCCACCCCGGTTTCACCCGAGTTCCAGCCACCCGGTCCGCCACCTCCGCCCGGGGCCGACGGCGGCGGGTCCGTCTTCCGCCTCCCCGGCGCGGTGCAGCCCGAAACCCAGGAACCCGTCCGCGAATTCGAGCTCGAGCCGATCGAGGTGATCGAGGAGGAGCTGCCAATGGTGCCAACAGTGCTCGAGAGCGTGTCGGTCGAGGAGAGCCGCGACGGTATCGCCGTGCGGGTCTCCGCCGGAGGCCGATCCGTTACCCGTCAAGTTGGTAGCAGCTCCGACGGCATGGACGCCGCGATCGTGGGAGCCCTCACCGAGCTGCTGGGACTCGAAGTCGACCTGATTGCGGTGCAGCGCGGCGAGGCCGGTGACGCATTGATCGTCACCGTGTTGGTCGAAGTGGTCGGCGTTGGTCGCCAGGTTGGCTCGGCCGTGATTTCAGCCGGCGAGACCTTTGCAGTTGGCCTCGCCGCGTGGCGAGCCCTCAGAGCGCAGGATTGATCCGGCTGCGCCGGAACGGATCTCCCGGCTGCGGCGGGATCAATTCCACCACGACACCGCTCTCGTCGTGATCCGCTTCTAGTGCGATCTCGTCGGTCTCGTCGCTCGCAGGCAGGCTCGGAGTCTGGGGTTCGCTCAAAGGTAGGGCGCCCGTTCCAACCATGTCGACGTGGTCGACGACCTTGGCGAGGACGTCACGAATCAGAATCCGCAATGAGTCGGGCGACGGGTCGGCGAGCAGTTCGAGATCGGTTTCAGTCGCCGAGAGCACTGCGATGTTCCGGGCTCGCAAATCCCACAGCATTATCTCCTGGGTGACCTTGTCCGGCGAGAGCGCATCGAGCGACGGAACCAGGACCGCTTCGGCCTCGCCGGTGCTGAGAACACCGATCATCGCCCTGTAGCCGTCCCGTCCCAGCGTGCGGCCCGCCGTACGCACATCCTGACAGATGGCGACCAGCTGATGGCCACTGTCCTTGATCCAGCGCCTAACTCGCTCCGCTTGCGCGAAGGCAGGTTCGGCCTCGGACGGGTCTGGTGTGTCGCGAACGTACCCGACGACGCGCACAATTCCTCCGGCTCGACTACGCACGAGTCTCGCATCGCCACCCGCCGTGGTCAATGACTGGGGGATACTCCTGTTCTTGCGGACATCCGCGCCATATGTTGCGGGGATGTCCGCAAGAACAGGGCGGAGTCAAACGTCGTCCAACTCCGCGATCTGGTCCGCAAGGAATCGCCGGTCCCGGTCGGTCGGGGCCAGCTCGGCGGCCCGTTCGTACGCCGCCTTGGCGTCTGAGGGCCGCCCGAGCCGGTTCAACATGGCCCCGCGGGTTGCGTGTAGCAGGTGGTAGCTCTCGAGAACGGGTGAGATTTCGTCGAGCGCGGCGAGCGCCGCGGCGGGGCTCTCGACCTCGCCGACGGCAATGGCCCGGTTGAGCGCAACCACCGGCGTCGGCGCGAACGTCAGCAAGTGGTCGTACAGGGCGAGGATCTGGGGCCAATCGGTAGCCGCAAAGGACGGGGCGTTGCAGTGCACCGCCTGGATGGCGGCCTGGAGCTGATACGGACCCGGCCGGTCGCGGCGGATGCAGGCTCGCACGATGGTGTGCCCCTCCTCGATCAGGGTGCGGTCCCACTTCGTCCGGTCTTGATCGCGTAGCAGCACCAGATCACCGGCATCTGTTCTGGCCGGCATTCGCGCTTCGCTCAGCAGCATCAGGGCGAGGAGCCCGGCGGCTTCCGGTTCGTCGGGCATCAACTCGACGAGGGCACGGGTGAGCCGGATGGCATCGCTGCGTAGCGCGGCTCGGTCGGCATCGTCGGCGCCGGTGTTGTAGATGAGGTACACCACCGACAGAACCGAGCGGAGCCGGTCCGGCAGGTCGGCATCTGCCGGGACGCGGTACGGGATCTTGGCGGCCTTGATCTTGTACTTGGCCCGTACCAGGCGCTTGGCCATGGTCGACTCGCTCACGAGGAACGAGCGGGCCACCTCATCCACGCTGAGCCCGCCCAGCAGGCGCAGGGTCAGGGCCACCTGGTGCTCAACGCGCAGCGCCGGATGGCAGCAGGTGAAGATGAGCCGCAGCTGATCGTCGATCACAGGTCCGTCCTCTTGTAATGAATCCGCAGGGCTCCCGACCGCTCCCAACTCCTCATGGAGTTCCCGGCCGCGGGACATCCGGCGCACGACATCGATCGCCCGGTTTCGTGCGGTCGTGATGATCCATCCGGCGGGATTCGGCGGGATGCCATCGGTCGGCCACCGGTCGCTCGCCACGACAAAGGCGTCCTGGACGGCGTCTTCGGCGAGCGTTATGTCGCCGAAGACGCGGACCAGAGTTGCCACCGCCTGGCCGTAGACCTCACGGAACACGCGCTCAACGACGGTC
>CAMYIJ010000109.1 GCA_947258375.1 uncultured Acidimicrobiaceae bacterium | reverse complement strand
CCGCCTGAGAGGTATCGGCCGTGTTGAGCTGGGGCCGGCGCGGCAGCAGGATCTCCACCGGGCCGAACGAGTGCGACACCTTCGCGATATCGGACACCTCGTCGACGTCGCCGAGCCGCGTGCCGAACGACTCCCCGCTGGAGGAGACCGCCACCGCGGTTGCCATCAGAGGTACCAGCATTAAGGCCGAAAGGCCCAGCGCCGCTCTCCAGTCCGCCGGGCGGGTCAGCACCAGATCGGCCAGGACGAAGAGGGAGAACAATATGAGGGTGAAAACCGCGGGCACCGGATGGGCGAACAACATCGCCCACAGCGCAACGGCGGCGGCAACCGCAGTGAGACGATGGCGCGATCGATAGGCGGCGATGAGAAGCGCCGCCACTACCGGAAGGAAGATGATCAGGGCGGAGTACTTGTTCTGCGCCAGCGAGCGGTACCAGTACTTGAAGTCGGTCTTGCGGCCACCGATACCGGAAACGCCCGTCATCAGCGGAACCAGCAGCCCCGAGAAGGCCGCGACATAGGCGAAACGGAGATCGCCCGAGAGGGTGCGGGCGAGGAGAAACAACGCCGAAGCCCCTACCAGAATTAGTACCGCCGGCAGGATGTCCATATACACGTTCACCGGATTGGCGTCACCGAGATGCGCCATAACCCCGGAGAGCCCGGTCCATCCATCGAGGCGCCACCTCTGGGCGAGCGGTAGATCACCGGCCAGGAACGGATTCGTGTCCGGGTAGGCGCCTTCGTCCACGACGCGATGCATGAACCCGAGGTAGCTCAGGTCATCGTCGGAGTCGTGCCAAGTGAAAGCGCGCAATACCACGGCACCGACTGCGGCCGCTCCCAGACCGATCCCCATGCGGCCCCATGGAGCCACGCGGGGGCCCGCCACACGGGCGGTGGCGGCCCCTAGTACCAGCAGCACCACCAGCAGGTAGACCTCCACGACCGCGGCCGGCCAGCCGAAGAACGTCATCCCGCCGACTGCCGGCGAGAGCACGGTGAACGACAGCACGACCCACAGCGCCGGCAACGACGGGGGATCGGTGTCGAGCCTCGTCGGCACCAGCTTCCACGCCAGCCATCCGGGGCAGACGAGTGCGACCCCGATGGCGGCAATCCCGCCGATCACGCCGGTGACGATGTCGAGCATGAGTACGGCGACGATGGCGGCCGGTATCAGATGGATGGCATAGCGAGTTGCCTTGCCGCCCCAACCTTCTTGCGGCGCGATCGCACCCGGATCGACTGTTTGGGGAGGATTTGATGAGTGTGACATAGCGGGCGGGGTCCTGCGGCGGACCCTAGTGGCCCGTCGTGCGCTTGCCGCGGCCGGCGTGCTTGCGGAGCGGGTAGCGGTAGAGGACCAGCAGCGGCCACGTCAGAGCCGTGGTTATCCAGAAATCCTTGGTCTCCATGACGACAGCCCACTCGCGGTCTTCGCGCAGTTGCACCGCGCCTGTGTCGAACTTGCTCGGATTCCCGGAGATGGAGTGGTTCGGAGCCGGGGTGACCTCACGAGGCCCGGTGAGGCCGGCCGTGAGGTCGGCGCCGACGAACTCTCCGATTCTCTCCAGAACGTGTTGTGGTTCGCGGACGAAGTCCTCGTACCTGATGCGCAGAAACCTCGATCGATTGCGGAGCCGCAGGTATTCGCCCATCGTGTTCCAAACGGCCCAGCCCAGAGCCGACTTCCAGGCCGGGTAGCGAGCCATCAGGCCGCCATCCGGGCGGTCCGGGTTGACCTTCTTGCGCCGCCATGAGAAGGCGACGGCTCGCGAATCGCGGACCAGGTGTACTACCGAGACTTCGACACCCTCGAGACGCATGATCGCCTGGCCGTAAACCGGTCGCTTCGAGGAATCGACGATCACAGTGAGGTCGGCGACCTCGGCGATGGACCGGTAGAGGCGCTCCGTGAGCTCGAGGTAGGAGCGCTGCTGAGGCCGTATCCGCTGTGCCCAACTCCGGCGAGCGAGGCGAAACGGCGCCAGGCCCTCGAGAGTTGCGTAGCGCAGACCGGCCCGTTCGGCGGCATCGTTTGGCGTAACGTCGGTAATGCCCTGGAGCACCTTCTGCCAGAAGGGGCAGTCGGCGAAGGGCTCGCCGCAGCCGCACGGACGGTTTTCCCCCGCGCCGCGGTCCCAGATCCAATGGAGCTCGCCGACGTGGCCGAAGCCGGGTGCCGACCCGAGCACGTCGCCGATAACCGTGCTCCCATTGCGGCCGGAGCCGAGGATGTAGAGAACTCTGGTCTTGTCGTCGGTCACTCGATCGGCCTCTCCGCGGTGTGGCGTAGTGGTTATGTTTCGCCGTCCGGGAAGGGTAGCGACCCTGATTTGGCCGGCGAGATCGAGCGGCGCATGGTTGCCAGGTAGCTGATGCCCGCCATGAGGGGAAAGAAGGTGTACTGGAACGCCCGCTGCCCGACGATGAAAGCGGCAACCGTCTCCGACGGAATCCCTCCCAGCGCAAGCAGGCCGACAAATCCGAGGTCCATGATGCCGAGCCCTCCAGGCGTGAAAGCGACGACGAGCGACAGCTGGACGGCCGCTCCTACGAGGACGAACGTCCACAGGTCGATCGGCAACCCCAGCGCCTGGGCGATCGTCCAGAACATCACTGCATTGAGCCCATAGCGGACGAAGGTGACCGCGGCGATGGCGAGGCTTTGCCGCGGCGTGAAGTGCTGGACGCCCGCCAGGCGGCGGAGACCTTCGGAGCGGCGCCGGAAGAAGTCGCCGAGTTTGCCGTGACGATCACCGAGCCGGGCCGTGCCTCGCGACAGAGCTCCGGCTACCCACTGCATGGCCGGACCGAGTTTCAGCATGATCGCCGGGGCCACGACCGCCGCCACCGGAACCAGGACCCAGGTCCAGGTGCCGCCTACGCCCGATAGCAACAGCAAGCTGGGTATCAGCCACACGCCGAGCAGTGCGATGTCGAAAAGCTGGTCGAGGGCGACCGACGCCGCGGCTATCTCGGGGGTTGTTCGCCCCAGACCGGTCAGGGCAACGAACCGTACTCCCAGGTCGCTGGCATTGCGCGGTACAAAGAGTCCGAGCACCCGGCTGGTGAGCAGTGACGCCCAGTACTGCGGCCAGCTAAGCAACCGGCGCTCTGCAAGGGAGTTGGCGATGAAGCCCCAACGAATAGTGCTCGACACCGTGACCGCAAAACCGGCTGCGAACGCGGCTGCGATCCAGCCCGGTTTGGCGTCCAGGATGGCGTCGACCTGATCGGCGCCGGCCATGTAGATGACCGCCACAAACAGGACGATCCCGACGAGGGACATGACGGCCCACGTGGTGCGGCGTACTCGCGGTGCCCCCGAGCCGGGGCCGTCACTAGGAGATGGCTGCACGGGGCCGGGGGGCGTCGGCCGAGTAGAGCTCCACACCAAAGTCCTCGACGATTTGGAGCACTGTGGTCTGTTCCTCGTCGGAGAGGGTGTCGCGCCAGAAGAAGTCGGGAGGCACCGGAGCGCCGGTCACCGTTTGCAGGCCGGTTCTGCCGTGCAGGGTCCGCATCGTCGTCATGGCGGGAGTGAACAGGTAGGTCGGCAGGATTCCCCGATGCTGCATGCCGAGGGCGTCGAGCACCTTGCGGGCCGCTTCGAACGGCCGGCGGTACAGGTCCTCGTAGTAGACGATCGGAGCGCTTGCCTTCTCGAGGCGGGGGACGGCGACGGCATGGGTCACCGCCCACATCGCCGCGATCTTCTCGAGATCCGAGCTCATCGACGGCAGGGCGCGGAACTTCTCGTGGACCTCTTCGAGATCTGAAGAGGCGCCGGCGAATGCGTTCTCGCTGAAGATCTCGTAGGTCTTCGGCCAACCGAACTCCCAGAAGTTCGTCCGGCGGACAATGGACGCCACGACGGCCAGGGGATTACGCACCACGTAGATCATCCGGCGGGCAATGTTGTCGAGAACCCAATCCGGGGCCAGCGTCGCCCGGATCGTCTTGAAGCCGAGAACCCCGATCTGGTCCCAGATCTGCTGAGTGAGTTTCGGCTCCGATTCGTGGACGGCGGTCGGCAGGTGGTTACGCAACAGCCAGGGCACGGGTTGCCGCTTGTCGAGTGCGCCCGAAAGGTGATCGACCAGTTCGGCCGTCTCTTCTTCTGTGTACGAGGAGCGGTAAGAGAAGTCCGTCGAACGGTTCAGCACCTCCGGATGCCACGGCTCGAAGAGCAGGGCCTCGCCGGAGGCTTTGGAGACGATGTCCGACAGCCACGTCGTGCCGGAGCGACCGAATCCCACGATGGCGACGGTGCTCGAGATATCGGGCATGATCACGCTCTCATAGATGGCCGGGGAACCCGAAAACGGTACCACACGGTCGGATGAGCGCCGCTCGTTCGCGTTCGTTGTGCTTAAAAAGGCGCTATAGCCGCTGTTTAGGCACAACGAACGCCCAGCGGCGGTGCAGTGGCCGCGAGTAATGTCGCGCCATGGCAGAAAACGAGCGTTTCGACGCAATCATCATCGGAGCCGGGATCATCGGCGCCAACGTCGGGTTCGAGCTGTCCAAGGCGGGATACCGCACTCTCAACATCGACAAGCTGCCGGCCGCAGGCTACGGCTCGACGGCCAACACCTGCGCCATTATCCGCTGCCACTACTCGACGTGGGCCGGCGTTGCCATGGCCTACGAGAGCTTGTTCTACTGGCGCAACTGGGGCGACTACCTCGAGGCGGACGACGAACGGGGCCTGGCGCGCTACATCGAGTGCGGGGGCGTGTACATGGGTAACGAAGAGCGGTATACGGACAAGGTCCTGCCGCTCTTCGACGAGATCGGAGTGCCCTACGAGATCTGGAGCACGGACACCCTCCAGGAACGTATCCCCGGCATCGACATCGGGCGCCACTCGCCTCCGAAGCGGGCCGACGACGAGCACTTCTTCGACGAGCCGACGGGTCAATTGCAGAGCGTGGTCTACAGCTCCGCCGCCGGCTACATCACAGATCCCCAGCTGGCGACACACAACCTGCAGCGAGCCGCCGAGGCCAAAGGGGGAGAGTTCCGGTTCAACACCGCAGTGGCGGGCATCGGCACCGAGGGCGGTCGGCTCACCGGGGTCGAGCTCGCCGACGGCACCTACATCGAAGCGCCGATCGTCGTCAACGTCGCCGGCCCGCACTCCTTTGTCATCAATCAGATGGCGGGTGTCGCCGACGCGATGAACATCAAGACGAGAGCCCTGCGCCACGAAGTCCACCACGTGCCGCAGCCGGATCGCCTCGACTTCGAGAAGGACGGGTTCATGGTGGGCGACGACGACATCGGCACCTACTTTCGGCCCGAGGTGGGCGGCAACCTACTGATCGGCAGCCAGGATCCCGAGTGTGACCCGCAGGAGTGGATCGAGGACCCCGACGAGTTCGACCGCGAGCTCACGGACGATCAATGGCGGACTCAGGTGTTCCGGCTCGCCAGGCGGCTGCCCGAGCTCGGCATCCCCAACACCAAGAAGGGCATTGTCGACCTATACGACGTGAGCGACGACTGGATTCCGATCTACGACCGCACCGACCTCGACGGCTTCTACCTTGCGATCGGGACGAGCGGGAACCAGTTCAAGAACGCATCGGTGGCCGGCTACTGCATGGCCGAGCTGATCCAGCGGGTGGAGGCCGGCCACGATCACGACGCGGATCCCGTCAAGGTCACGCAGCGCTACTCCGGGCTCGAGCTCGATATGGGCGCCTACAGCCGCAATCGGGCCATCAACCGCGATTCGTCATTCAGCGTGCTGGGTTGACGGCTTAGCGATGGCCCGGTACCCCTCCCGCTACTCGGCTCTCTCGCTGCTGCGCAAGGGTGCCACACGATCGAACTGGCCGCGGGCGTGGCGCCATCACGAGCTCAAATCGAGCTACGACGTGGTGATCATCGGTGGCGGCCTCCACGGGCTGGCGACGGCTTACTACCTGGCGAGGAACCACGGCATCACGAACGTCGCCGTCCTCGAAAAGGCCTACATCGGCGGCGGCGGCTCCGGCCGTAACACGGCGATCGTGCGGTCCAACTACCTGACACCCGAGGGCTCGGCCTTCTACGACCGGTCGGTGCAGCTCTATGAAGGGCTCACCGAGGACCTCAACTTCAACATCATGTTCGAGCAGCGGGGTCACATGACGCTGGCCCACAATGACGCCTCGCTGCGGACGATGCGGTGGCGGGCCGAGGTCAACAAGCTGGGTGGTATCGACTCGAAGGTCATCAGTCCGGCCGAGGTCAAGGAGCTGGCGCCGGCGATCGACATCAGCGACCGGCCTCGCTACCCGATACATGGGGCGCTGTGGCACCCGCCCGGCGGAATCGTCCGCCACGACGCGGTCGTGTGGGGTTATGCGCGGGGCGCCGATGCGCGGGGCGCCCACATCCACCAGGGGACAGAGGTCACCGGCATCGACGTCGCGGGGGACCGGGTGATCGGCGTGCAGACGTCGCACGGCCCGGTGGCGACTCCGATCGTCATCAACTGCACGGCGGGCTGGAGCACTCTGATCGCCGACATGGCGGGGGTGCAGCTGCCGATCACCACCCGTCCGCTACAGGCGGCAGTTACCGAGCCGGTCCAGCCATTCCTCGACCCCGTCATCGTCTCCGGCACGCTTCATGTATATGTCAGCCAGACCGCCCGCGGCGAGCTGGTGTTCGGGGCGAGCGTCGACCCGTACAGCTCGTACTCCTCGCGCGGTTCGCTCGGCTTCACGGAGGGGCTGGCGGGCCACGTGCTCGAACTGATGCCGGGGATCTCCAAGATGCGGTTGCTACGCCAATGGGCCGGCTTGTGCGACATGACACCGGACTTCGGCCCCATCATCGGCCCGACCCCGGTCGATGGTTTCTATGTGGACGTCGGCTGGGGCACCTACGGCTTCAAGGCGGGCCCGGTCGCAGGAGAACAGGTGGCCGCCATGGTGGCCACGGGAGCCATCCCCGAACTGATCGCGTCGTTCGGCCTGGAACGCTTCGAAGAAGGCGCCCTCACCGCGGAGAAGGGAGCGGCTGCAGTTGGCCACTGAACGCTCTGCGAGGAGTCAACGATGCTGGTGATCGTCTGTCCGCATTGTGGCCCGCGCAACTCGAACGAGTTCTCGTTTCTCGGGGAGCGCTCCTCGCGGCCGGCCGTCGCGACGACTACACCGGATGAGTGGCGCCGCTACCTCTACACCAAGGACAACGCCGCGGGCAGCCAGCTCGAGCGCTGGTTCCATGTCTCGGGATGCCGGCGCTTCCTCGATGTGGAGCGTGACACGGTGACCAACGAGATTCGCTCGGTGCGCGACGTTGCGGAGGACGCCCGATGACCTCCCATCGTCTCCCCGTGCAACCCGGTGAGTTGATCGACCGCGACGACCTTGTCGATTTCCGCTGGAACGGCGTCGAGCATGGCGGCTTCGCCGGCGACACTATTGCGTCCGCCCTTGCCGCCGGGGGTGTCGAGGTGTTCTCGCGCAGCTTCAAGTATCGCCGGCCGCGCGGCATTCTCACCGCCGACTTCCACGATCCGAACCTGTTCGTTCAGGTGGGAGATGAGCCCAATGTCCGCGCCGGCCATCGCCGGCTGGCGCCGGGTATGAACGTCACGGCCCAGGGGACATGGCCGTCGCTGGAGTTCGATGCCCGGGCGGCCAACCGGATCGTCGGCCGCTTTCTCTCCCCGGGGTTCTATTACAAGACCTTCATCAGCCCGGCTTCGCTGCGGTCGACCTACCAGCGGATCCTGCGCCGTTTCGGGGCCGGGGGCAAGATCGACCCGGCCACGCCGCCGGCACACGCCGGGAAGCGATTCGCCCACCCCGACGTTCTGGTGGCCGGAGGCGGCCCGGCCGGGATGGCAGCCGCGCTCGCCGCTTCTCACCGCGGCGCCCGGGTGATGCTTGTCGAGGAGAATCACCGCCTCGGTGGTCATCTTCTCTACGGCGGCCCTGATGCCGCGCCGCCACTCGCGGAATTGTGTGCCCAGATCGAGGCCGATGACGCCATCGAAGTGCTCACCGACTCGGTTGTCAGCGGCCGCTACGACCACAACTGGGTCGGTGTTGTCGAGCGTCACGGTGGCGAGGAACACCTGGTGAAAGCCCGCGCCAAGTGCCTGGTTGTCGCCGCTGGCAAGATCGAGCGACCCTTTGTGTTCGCCGGGAATGATCTGCCCGGCGTGATGCTGTCGGGAGCGGTCAGCCGGCTGATCAACCTGTACTCGGTTGCTCCGGGAACCCGGGTTGTCGTGGCCACCGCGAACGAGTCCGGAGACGCCGCTATCGCGGATCTCGAACGAGCCGGGGTCGAGGTCGCCGAGGTCGCCGATCTGCGTCGCTCGAGCTCGCAACTGGTTCGGGCAATCGGGAAGGGCAAGCTGGAGGCGGTGGAACTCTCCGGTGGGCGCAAGGTCGAGGCCGACCTTCTGGTGACCGCGGTCGGGTGGACCACTCCGACCTCGCTGCTGAACATGGCGGGGGATCGTCCCGTTTACGACCCGGCGGCGGCCCGCTTCCTCCCGGGAGACCTGCCGCAGGATGTGCTGGCCGCCGGCGGCATTGTCGGCGACGGCCCGGTTGAGTCGATCGTCGAGCACGGGCGCTTCGTGGGCTTTGAAGCGGGGCGTCGGGCGCTCACAACGCGAGCCGCGTGGCAGCGCCTGACACCGCGAGCAGAGCCGTCGGATGAGGTCGCGGCCGAGTCGACCGATATCCCCGAGCTGCCCGCGGCGGGCCATCCTGAGCTCTTCGCCGGCCCGACGGACGGATTCGTGGACTTCTCGGAGGACGTCAAGGGCAGCGACGTGGCCATGGCGGTGGCCGAGGGCTATGACTCGATGGAACTGGCGAAGCGCTACACCACCGCAACCATGGGCCCGATTCAGGGCAAGCTCGGAGGGGTCAACGCCGTCGCCGTTCATGCCGCGGCCGCCGCCGCCACGATCGAGGCGACCGGAACAACCAGCTGGCGGCCGCCGTATGCGCCGATCACCCTCGGTGCCCTGGCCGGCGTTGACGAAGACCCGGTGCGGTACTCACCGATGCACGATTGGCACGTGGCCAACGGGGCAACTCCTATCGTCGCCGGACAATGGATCCGGCCGGATCACTACGGCGACCCGTCCCGGGAAGTGCTCAACACCCGGTCCAACGTCGGCATCATCGATGCGAGCCCGCTCGGCAAGATCGACCTACGGGGCCGCGACGTCACCAAACTGCTCGACTTCGTGTACACAAATCGCTGGGAGAGCCTGCGCGTCGGAGCCGTCCGCTATGGAGTCATGTGCGCCGAAGATGGTGTTGTCTTCGACGACGGAGTCACGGCTCGCCTCGAAGCGGATCGCTACTACATGACGACGACTTCGGGGGGCGCCGGTCGGGTGTGGAATTGGCTCGACGAGTGGCTGCAGACGTCGTTCCCGACGTGGGACGTCCGGACCACCGCGGTCACCGACGGCTACGCCGCCATGAATGTCGCCGGACCGCGCTCGCGTGAGTTGCTCGAGCGGGTCGCTTCCGAAGTCGACCTGAGTGCGGAGTCGTTCGCGTACATGAATGGGCGGGTCGCCACGGTGGCCGGTGTTACCGACTGCATCATCCTGCGGATCGGGTTCACCGGTGAGCTCAGCTACGAGGTGCACGTTCCCGCCGGCTACGGGCTTCACGTTTGGCAATCGCTGCTCGATGCCGGATCTGATCTCGGCATCGCTCCGTTTGGCCTCGAGGCGCAACGCATCATGCGCCTCGAGAAGGGGCACTTCCTCGTCGGGCAGGACACCGACGGGTTGACCAAGGCCCACACAGCCGGGGTCGGCGGGTTGATCAAGGTCGACAAGGCCGACTTCTCCGGTAAGCCCGAACTGCTGTGGGAAGGCGAGTCGGGCGCCCCGCGACGGCTCGTGGCGCTCCAGCCGGTAGATGGCAGTGTGGTTCCTCCCGAAGCGAGCCAGATCGTTGATTCCGCAACGGAGGTCAGCCGGACCATCGGCCGGGTGACTTCGAGCCGGATGTCGCCAACCCTGGGCAGGAGCATCTGCCTCGCCATCGTCGACACGCCCTACGGCGAGGGCGGGGCGACGTTGACGGTCCGCCTCCCCGAAGGGCGGGACATCGCGGCGACCGTCCTCGACCACCACGTTCACCTCGACCCGGAGGGAGAGAGGCTTCGTGGCTGACTTCCAGAGCCCCATTACCGCGACCAGCGAGGCCGATCTGGGTTCGTGCCGATTGCGCGACGAGTCGCATCTTGCCAAGTGGCGCATCTGGGAAGGCGCTTCCGGGCTTGCACTGGGCACCGCCCGTCATCAAGGAGGGAGCCTGGTTGTTGCGGTGAGCCCCGCCGAGTGGATCGTGATCGGTGACAAGCCGAACGTCGATGACGTAGTGGATATGACCCACGTGCGGGCCGCCTTGCGGCTCACAGGTGCCGGGGCGCGGTCCGTGCTCGAACGTGTCTGTGCACTCGATCTCGATGACTCGATGACTCCCGATGGCGCGGCCGCTCGCACGTTGGTCGCCGGGGTCGCCACGGAACTCATCCGTGACGATGTCGCCGGGGAGCTCTCGTACCTCCTGCTGATGTCGCGCTCATTTGCCCGCTCCGTATGGAATCGCCTCGAGGAAGCGGCCTAGGAGCCTGCTCCTAGTAGGGGGTTATCCGGCGCGAGTTGGTCACGGGCGGTGGTGGGTGCGGTGGCTCCTGGGTGCCGCCCCACTCCCAATGCCACGCTTCCTGTTTGGGCTCACCACAGCCGGCCCAGCCGGGGTGGACCCAGCCGTACAGGTGGGCGTTCTCCTCGAGCCAGCTGAATGCTTCGGAGTTGCAGGTCAGGAGGCGTTCATCTGAGGTGATGTCGACAGCTCGGCCCCAGCCATGATTGGAATTCCCCGGCTTGGCAGTCGGCGGCGAACAGACCCGGACCATGGCCACAGGCGCCGGAGCAATCTCGACTTCGCCCTCCTGCGGTTCGACGGGCGCGCTCGGCGGCTCCGCCGGCACGATCGGACAGTTGCGCTGATAGGTGCGTTTCTGGGTGGTCAGATTGCGGTAGCACCAGCTTGGAGTGAACTCGACACCGTCCGCGGCGGCGTGATCCGCCATGAGTAGCCATGCTTCAGCGGCCTCCTTCTCGATGAGACAACCGGGTGAGGACTCGATAAGGACGAGGGCGGCACCGGGCAATCGGCCATTGCGGGCACCGGCTGCGCGGAGATCCTCCATGTACGCGACATCGCTGAGCGGTTCACCCTGGTCGGGGAGCGGCTCGAGAGGAGCAATGGAGGCGGCGAGAAGCAGCGCTGCCGCAAGATTCGCAATCACGATGATCCATTGCCCCCTGGCCCACAGGCGGTTGTCCAAGCCCTGACATATCGTCTCCCGAGCCGGGGCAAGGGTCAAGAATCGAAAAAACCCCTACCAGGTGACTAGTCACTCGCACTTCGCCCTGGCTCGTCCAATCGGCGATCCGTTCGCTGGCGAGGGCGGCAGTTTCAGCGTCTTCGGCGGTGATGTCGGCGGGGACCTCGATGCGGTCCCGTACCTTGCCGTTCACCTGGATCACCATCGTCACCGTCTCGTCGCGGGCCAGATCCGGATCGGCCACCGGCCACGGGCTGGCATGGATCGATGTCTCGTGGCCGCGGCTGCGCCACAGCTCTTCAGTGACGTGGGGCGCGATCGGGGCGAGGACCAGCAGCAGAGTGTCGATGGCTTCGCTCCACGCCGACTCGGCAACGTTTCCAATGCGGCGCGCCGCCTGAAGGTCGTTGCGCAGCGTCATCATCGCCGCCACAGCGGTGTTGAACTTGAAGTCGACGATGTCTGCTTCGACCTTCTGAATGGTCTTGTGAGTCGCCCGGCGTAGCCCCGTGGTGGCGGCCTCGTCGGGGGCCTGCGGCTCATACGCGGTCGTCGACAGCTTCCAGACATCGTCAAGGAAGCGCCAGGCGCCGGCGATACCTCGCGAGTCCCAGGGTCCGCCTTTTACCCAATCGAAGGCGAACATCATGTATGTGCGAACCGTGTCGGCGCCGTATTGGTCGACCAGCTCGTCGGGATTGACCACGTTGCCGCGTGACTTTGACATCCGCTCCACATCGAGGTGCTGCTTGAGCTGGTTGATGTCGTTGTCCCCCGGGATAGCCGCGATATCCACGTGAGCGTCGGCAAGAACTTCGACGGTGACCATGCCGTCGCCGGTCGCAACCTGGAGGATGCGCTCGGTGCGGTTCATCAGTTCTCCGACGACCGCCCCGGCGACGTCTCCACCGACCTTGACGGAGGTAGCGCGCAACAGTTCGCCGTCCCAGTCGCCGTCGGCAGCCAGGTTGTCGCCGCGGCGCTCCTCACCGAGGATCTGGCCCTGATTACGCAGCTGCAGGAACGGCTCGTCGAAAACGCCTTCGGGGGAGCGGCCGTGCTCGCTCATGGCGGCGATCGTGTCGTCGAATACCCCCATGTCCCGCATCGTCTTGACGAAGAAGCGGGCATACAGCAGGTGCATCACGGCGTGCTCGGCACCCCCGGTGTACGTATCGACAGGCAGCCAGTAGGCGGCCTCTTCAGGATCGAACGGTGCGCTGTCGAAGTGGGGCGACAGATAGCGGAACCAGTACCACGAAGAGCACATGAAGGTGTCCAGCGTGTCGGTCTCCCGCTTGGCTGGTTGGCCTTCCGAGTCGACCGTTTTGAGGAACGGCTCGTGATAGGTGAGGGGGCTGCGGCCGGTCGGCATGAACTCCACGTCCTCTGGCAGTACCACGGGCAGATCAGAATCGGCCACCGTCTCCATCGTGCCGTCGGCCCGGTGGATGATCGGGATCGGCGAGCCCCAGTAGCGCTGCCGGGAGATGAGCCAGTCGCGCATCCGGAAGTTGATCGATTCCTTCCCGGATCCGTTCTCCTCGAGCCAGTCGATGGCAGCCGCAATGCTGGGGTTCTTGCGCCCTTTGGCCATCGTTGTGGCAACGCCGCTGATCGGCCCCGAATCGACCATCGTGCCCGGGCCGACGTACGACTCGACCATGGCGGGCTCGCTCAGTTTGGCCTCGCCTTCCGGATGGATGACGGGAACGATCGGGAGGTCGAACTGCCGGGCAAACTCGAAGTCACGCTGATCGTGGGCCGGCACCGCCATGATCGCCCCCGTCCCGTACGAGATCAGCACGTAGTCGGCGATCCACACCGGAACGTTGGCACCGTTGACCGGGTTGACGGCATAGCCCCCGGTGAACACTCCGGTCTTCTCCCGACTCTCTTCCATGCGCTCCAACTCGGTGCGCCGGGAGGCTGCCACCACATAGGCGTCCACCTGCTCACGCTGCTCGTCGCTCGTCAATCCTTCGACCAGCGGATGCTCCGGGGCCAGCACCATGAAGGTGGCCCCCCACAGCGTGTCGGGGCGAGTCGTGAAGATGGAGATGTCACCAGCCGGCGAGCCGAAGCTGACCAGAGCGCCTTCGCTGCGCCCGATCCAATTGGTCTGCATGATTCGGATCGGGTCCGGCCAGTCGATACCTCCGAAATCGAGGAGCTCATCGGCGTACTTGGTGATGGCGAAGAACCACTGCTCCATCAGCTTCTGGGCGACGGGCTGACCGGTGCGCTCGTCCTTGCCGTCGATCACCTGCTCGTTGGCCAGCACCGTCTGCAGCGTTTCGGACCAGTTGACCATCGCTTCGCCGCGGTAGGCGATGCCCGCCTCGTACATCTTCTTGAAGAACCACTCGCTCCACCTGTAGTACTCCGGGTCGCAGCTGACCGCCTCGCGTTCCCAGTCGAACATCGTGCCCATCGTTCGCAGCTGGGTGCGCATCCGCTCAATGCGGTCGTAGGTCCATGGCCAGGGGTGGATGTTGTTCTGCACGGCGGCGTTTTCCGCCGGCAGGCCGAAGGCGTCGAAGCCCATCGGGAACAACACATTGAAGCCTTTCATCCGCATGAAGCGGGCCCGGGCATCGGGTGCCGTCATTGCATACCAGTGGCCGATGTGGAGATCGCCCGAGGGGTAGGGGAGCATCGTGACTGCGTAGTGCTTGGGCCGGGACCAATCCACCTCGGATCGATAGAGGCCCTGCTCTTCCCAGGCCTGCTGCCATTTGGACTCGATTGACTTGTGGTCGTATGCCATCTCTCTACCCCGTGTTGAGCCGACAATGGTAGGAGGCTCGTCGGCGGCCGCGGTTGATCCGCCGGTATTGGGTTGGAGGCGTTCTACCCTCGCCTTGTGAAACGCTCCTTTACCGCAGCCGACGGCCTGGCCGCGACCGGTGTCGACCGGGATTGGCTCGCCCGCGTCCTGACCCGGGTCGAGCCTTCCGAGGTGCCGGTGCGGGAGGCTCCCCGATGGTTCCGGGCGCTCTGGGCCAGAGGGATCGTTGCGGTGGCGATGCCCTGGGCGGTGTACCTGACTCCGGCGATGATGGATCGGTACGAGGCCGCCGCCGAGCCGCGTCGCCTCGGGCGGCTGTTGGTCCACGAATTGGCCCACATCGAGCAATTCCGCCGGCTGGGGGCCTTTCGTCACGTCGGGCTGTACGTTTTCGACTACCTGCGGGGCCGGCTCCAGCGCAAGGGACACTGGGCGGCCTACTCCTCCGTCCGGCTCGAGATCGAGGCCCGGGGAGTCGCCGCGCTTGTCATGGAGGGGCCGCGATGACCGATATCGAGCAGCCCGACCCGTCCGATCTGCCACAGCCACCCGACCTTTCGGCGCTCCCCCCGCCCGTTCTCCCTTCTGCCGGGCCACCGGCGTCGCCGGACGTGTACTTGCCCGATAGCAACTGGAGTTACGGAACCATCGCCGGCGCCGTACTCGTCGGGTTTATTGCCGTCACGATCGCGGCATCGACGATTCTCGCGGTCAGCGGCGCTCGCGTCGTAGAGGACATTCCGACGAGTGCTCTGCTCACGGTCCAAGCCGGGGCGACGCTGCTATTGCTGGCGGGACTGAGCCGGTATCGAGGTACCGGGTCATGGAAGAGGGACTTCGGTCTCGAGGTCGATCTGCGCCAGTCCTGGGCGCTCGCCGCCGGCGCGGTGATACAAATCGCCGTCGCCATCCTGCTGATTCCACTGGTACGGCTGCTCGGTGACGAGGGCCCCCAGCAGACCATCGCCCAGGAGGCAGCCAATGTGGATGGCTGGGAATTGGCTGGAATTGTGTTCTTCGTTGTCCTCGTGGCACCCGTCGTCGAGGAACTCGTGTACCGGGGCATGTTGCTCGGTCGGCTCGCGAAGAGGATGTCGAAGACCAAGGCGGTGACAATCTCGGCAGCCGTATTCGCTCTGATTCATCTGGCGGATCCGAACGCTCTGATTGTGGTTCCCGGGCTGTTTCTGGTTGGGGTAGCGCTCGGCCTGCTGGCGCTGCGCGACGGCAATATCGGACTCGCCATCTTCGCCCACCTGGGAGTCAACGGGTTCGGCGTGGTGCTGCTCCTCTATGCCGACGAGGCTCTGGAGTCCGTCGAGTCGGTCCTGATGTCGTTCCTGTAGCGCGGCACTGGGCCCCGACAGACCACTAGATCCCAGCCGGGCGGT
>CAMYIJ010000108.1 GCA_947258375.1 uncultured Acidimicrobiaceae bacterium | reverse complement strand
TGAAGAGGTCGCCGTGCAGCACCCCGACGTGATTGAGGCGGCCGTCTTCGGCATCGCCGATGAACGCTGGGGGGAGAGCCCGGTGGCCGCCGTCCGGCTCCAAGCGGGGGCGACGGCCCCACCCGAAGAATTGCGCGATTGGATCAACGACCGGGTCGCGGCGCGCTATCAGAAGGTGAAGGAAGTGGTGGTGCGCGAGGAGTTCCCGCTGAGTGTCGCCGGCAAGACGCTGCGGCGCGTCATAAGGGACGACTACCTGGAGAGTGAATCGTGATCGGTACGGACCGTTACGTCGCAGCCAACGGGATCCGGCAGCACTTCATCGACTACCCGGGTGACGGTCCCACGTTGATCATCACGCCGGGGCTGACCGCCAACGCCCGGTTCTTCGATGGGCTCATCGACGCGGGCCTGGCCCCCGCGCTGCATGTAGTGGCGGTGGACCTGAGGGGCCGCGGCGAGACGGATCAACCCGACTCCGGGTACACGATGGCCGATCACGCGGCCGACATCATTGGCCTCATGGACCATCTGGAGATCGACCGCGCCGTGCTCGGCGGGCACTCCTTTGGCGGGCTGCTCACGTACTACATGGCGGCCGAGATGCCCGATCGAGTGGGACGGTGCGTCGTGATCGACGCCCCCGGTGAGGTTTCCACAACGATCGTCGAGCAGATCCAACCGTCGCTTGATCGCTTGGAAACCACCTTCGAGTCGTGGGAGGCCTACCTGGACTTCGTCAAGGCAATGCCGTACTACCCGGACGGTTGGTGGGACGAGCACCTGGAGGCCTTCTATCGCTCCGATGTCGTCGATCTTCCCGATGGTGGCATCCGGCCGCGGTGCCGCCCGGACCACATCCGCCAGGCGGTTGAGGGCACGCTTGTTCCCGATTGGCCCGACCTGGTCGCTCGGATTGAGCAACCGACCCTGCTGGTGCGAGCCAGCGAACCGTTCGGGCCGCCCGGCTATCCGCCGATCCTTACCGAGGACACGGCGCAGCGCACACTGGGACTGCTGCGTGACGGGCGGTTGGTGGACCTGCCGGGCAACCACATCACGGCGCTCTTCGGCGACTCGGCAGCGCGAGCGGCTCGCAGCATCGTTGAATTCGTGATGGAGGAAACGGGATGACCGCGCGGGTCGGCCTGCTCGACATCGGTGTGTTCATGCCCGCGGGGTGGATGCCGGCGGCGGAGATCGCGGCGGCTTCCGGAATCCCGGAGGATGTTCTGATCGAACGGTTCGGCCTCGACGGCAAACACATCGCCGGCCCCCAGGACCACGTCTCGACCATGAGCGCGGCGGCCGCTACTCAGGCGCTGCAGCGTGCCGGGGTCGCCGCGTCCGAAGTCGACGTGGTGATGTACTTCGGGTCTATGGGCAAGGACTACTACATCTGGTCGGCGGCGCCCAAGATCCAGGAACTGATCGGAGCCCGCAACGCGTGGGCGCTCGAGATGTCGTACGTGTCGTGCGGGGCCCCGGTGGCGCTGAAGGTGGCGACCGACATGCTGCGGGCCGATCCCGACATCGAGACGCTGGTGATCGCCGGTGCATGCCGTGAGTCCCACTTCCTCGATTACACGAATCAGCGGTCCCGTTTCATGTTCAACTTCGGTGACGGAGCCGCCGCCGCAGTGCTACGGCGCGGCGACGCCGGTCACGAGATCCTGGCATCGCGGATTATCAGCGACGGCCGGTTCGCCGACGACGTCGCGATTTACGGAGGCGGTAGCCGGAATCCGACGAGCCATGCCACGGTGGATGCCGGCATGCACAGGTTCGACGTCGCCGACCCGGCGGCGATGAAGGAGCGGCTCGACCCGACCTCCGGGCCCAATTTCGTTCGCGTCGCCCGCGAGGTGTGCGCCGCCGCCGGGATCACGCCCGCCGATCTCAAGCTGCTGGCGCCGATCCACTTCAAGCGGAGCTTCTTCGATTGGATCACCGCTGAACTGGAGATCCCGGAGGAGCGCACCGTGTACCTGCGGCGCCACGGGCACATGTCGGGGATCGACCCGCTGGTCGGGATCGACATGCGGCGTGCCGACCTGGCGCCTGGTGACCTTGTTATGTGTCTGGCGGCGGGTACGGGATACACCTGGGCCGCGACCGTTCTGAAATGGTGAGGTGGTGACATGACCGAAGTTCGCGCAGTGCCCTCATACGACTGGACGGCCTATCACGCCGATCTCAGCCCGAACCGGGTTGCCCTCATCGACGACGGTCGGGATCTCAGGCTGACGTACGCGCAGTTGGAGGACCGGGTGCGGCGGCTGGCTGTCTGGTTGGCCGGGCGCGGAGTTGAGACGGGCGGGCGGGTCGCGTTCCTGGCGGGTAACACGACCGACATCTTCGAGGCGCTGTTCGCCTGCGCCAAGCTCGGCGCCATCCTGGTGCCGTTGAACTGGCGGCTGGCCGCGCCGGAGCTGGCCTTCATCGTCGACGACTGCACGCCCCAGGTGCTCATCTACGAGGCTGACTACCGCGAGGTTGTCGATGGGCTGGCGGCGCCGCACAAGCTCGAGCTAGGGGAGCCGTACGAGGCGGCCAAGGCGTCGGCCGATCCGGCTTTGGCTCCGGCCGTTGGCGCAACTCACGATGACCCGTGGGCGATCATGTACACCTCGGGCACCACCGGCCATCCGAAGGGCGCCATCGAGACCCACGGCATGTTCTTCTGGAACGCGATCAACATCGGCTCCGCGGTGGGTCTCACGGCGGAGTCGGTGAACCTCAACGTTCTGCCTACCTTCCATACGGGCGGGCTCAACCTGTACACGACGCCCTGCCTGCGCCTCGGGGGGAAGTCGATCAACCTGCGCGAGTTCGTTCCGGCGCGGGTGTTGCACTGGCTCACCTCCGGCGAAGTGACCCACTTTTTCGCGGTGCCGGCGGTGTATCAGTTCCTGGCCGAGGACCCGGGGTGGACCGACGCCGATCTGACTCCGGTTCAGTCCTGGGCGTGCGGTGGTTCGGCGATGCCGGTGGCGCTCCTCGAACGCTATGCGGAGCGGGGCATCGTGATCCGCCAGGGGATGGGGCTCACCGAGACCAGCCCGACGTTGTTCCTCACCGACGAGGCGCACGCTCTCTCGAAGGCGGGCTCGGTCGGCAAGCCGGTGCTCCACACCGAAATCCGGGTCGTCGCCGAGGACGGTTCCGACGCGGGCGTCGACGTGATCGGTGAGCTGTGGGCGCGGGGGCCCAATGTGACGCCGGGGTACTGGGACCGGCCCGAGGCCAACGAGAGCTCCTTCACCGACGGCTGGTTGCACACCGGCGACGCGGCCCGGGTCGACGAGGACGGCTACGTGTACATCGTCGATCGATGGAAGGACATGTTCATTTCCGGCGGTGAGAACGTGTACCCGGCCGAGGTCGAGCAGGTGCTGTTCCGCCACCCAGCCGTGCTCGATGTCGCCGTCATCGGTGTTCCCGACGAGCGCTGGGACGAGGTCGGCCTGGCGGTGGTCGTTCCCCGCGACACCGCCACCTTCTCCGGCGACGAGCTTCTGGAGTTCTGCGCCGACAAGCTCGCCAAGTACAAGATCCCCAAGTCCGTTCGCACCATCGACGAGCTCCCCCGCAACGCCGCCGGCAAGGTGCTGAAGCGCGAGCTGCGTGAGTGGGCGGTGTGAGGGCGCGTTCTCCCATAGCGTTCGTTGTGCTTAAACCGCTGCTATAGCCCGGAATTAAGCACAACGAACGCGCTCCAAGTGCCGCAGTCTTATAGGGCAGCCAGCGCCTGATCCAGGGCCGCGATCAGGATATCGGCCTCGGCACGGTCGAAGGCCAGCGGCGGGCGGATCTTCAGGACGTTGTGGTGCGGGCCTTCGCGGCCGACCAGGACGAAATTGTCGCGCAGGTGGTTGACCACCTGCGCGGTCTCCGCCGGCGCCGGATCCCGGGACTCGCGGTCGGCCACCAGCTCGACGCCGACCAGCAGGCCGCGGCCGCGGACGTCACCTATCCAACTATGCCGGTCCATCAGGCCGCGGATGCCTTGGCGCAGGTGCTCGCCCGTGGTCCGGGCTCTCTCCATGAGGCCCTCGCTCTCGATCACGTCGAGCACGGCGTTGCCCGCAGCGCAGGCCACCGGGTTGCCGCCGAAGGTGCTGAAGAAGCCGGTGGCCTCGCCGAAGGCTTCACGAATCTCGTGCGTGGTGATCACTACGCCCAGGGGATAGCCGTTGCCGATTGGCTTGCCCAGGGTGACCAGGTCCGGCGTGATGCCATGGGCCTGGAAGCCCCAGAAATGGCTGCCGAAGCGCCCGAAGCCGACCTGCACCTCGTCGGCGATTACCAGGCCGCCGGCGGCCCGTACCGTGTCGGCGACCATTTGCAGGTAGCCATCGGGTACCTCGGGGATGCCGTTGCTGACGAAGCCGCTGTCGATCATGAGTGCGGCAATCCCGTGTCCCGCCGTCGTCAGCTCGGTGATCGCCCGCTCGGCGTCGGCGGCATACCGGACCGCAAGCTCAGGTTCGCCCGCCCGGTACGGCCCGCGGTAGGGATCGGGCGATAGCAGCGTGCGGACATGAGGCTGGACCGGCCGCCGGTCCGGCTCGAAGGGCGACAATGCGTCGATCGATTCCGTAATGCCGTGATAGGCGTACTCCATCACCAGGGCACCGTCGCGGCCGGTGACCTCCTTCGCCATGCGGAAGGCGGCGTCGTTCGCCTCGCTCCCCGAGTTGACGAATAGGCAGGCCTCCAAGCCCGCCGGCAGGGTCGCCGCCAGCCGATCGGCATACTCGAGGATGCTGTCATAGAGGTAGCGGGTGTTGGTGTTGAGGGCGGCCGCCTGGCGGCCGATCGCCCGCACCACGTGGGGGTGGGCATGGCCCACTTGCGGCACGTTGTTATAGGCGTCGAGGAAGCGGTTGCCATCGGCATCTACCAACCAGGGACCTTCGCCGCGCACCACGTGGAGCGGCCGCTGGTAGGACAGCTCGAGGGTCTCGCCGAGCAAACGCCGGCGCCGCGCCAGCAAGCCTTCGAGGTCGGCGCCGCCGCCGTCCTCTCCCGGCTTCGGACAATAGGGCGGAAAGCGGCAGGCCTGACGCAGCCGGGAGCGCACCTTGGCGCGGCCGAGGCTCAACATGGACTCGATCGCGACGTGGGCCTGGGGCTCATAGTCCTCGAGATAGCGCAGGCCGTCGGCGTCCTTGTTGCGCCAGGCGATGATCACCGTGGTCAACGCCTGACGGGCCAAGACCAGATCGTAAAGCAGGTCGATTTCCTCGGCCTCCAGAGGCCTGACCCCATCGAAGCCGGCGACCAGTGCGGCCATGGCGTCGAGGGGCTCGTCCTCCAGCATCAAGTCGGCGGCCGAGACCGCTGGATCCGCAACCAGGGCGCTGTGAATCATGTCGCCGAAATCGATGATGCCGACGACTTGCTCCGGCGCCTCCGGGTCTACCAGCACGTTGTCGCCATTGGCGTCGTGATGGACCACCTGGCCCCGCAGGCGCGCCATGGCCGGCAGCACATCGGTGATCGACTGGTCGAGCACGCCTTCAACCCGGGCCCGGGCGGCCGGGTCCGTGATATCGGCGGCATGGGGGCGCAGGGCCGGAATCTGCTGCAAGTCCCACAGCAGCTCATGGCGCGCCGCCGGGTGGTGGAAGCCCCGCAGCGCCAGACCTAGCCGCGCCACTGCCGCCCCCAGGTTTTTCAGCAAGCCGGGCGTCAGCGGCACATCGCCGAGCGGTTTGCCCGGCAGATAGGTCAGGGCCCGGACGATGTGGCGGGAGCCGTCGGGCCCCTCGACCCAAGTAGTAACCTCGCCGGACTTGGTGCGCAGCACCCGTGGCACCGGCATACCGGGGTCAACCCGCTCGATGTGCAGCAAGGCCGCGGTTTGGAGGTCGACCACCGCCGGGTCCTCCTGCGCGTTGGCGATCTTGAGTACGGCCTCCTTGCCGTCCGGGCGGCGGATGCGGAAGTTCTGATCCCGCTCGCTGACCAGCGGCGTGAACTCGCCGTCCAGCCCGAAGGCTTCGGCTGCGACTCGGCGAACGGACGCCGCCGGAAGATCAGGGGGATTGCGGTCGAGGAACTTCAGCGAGCGAACCGGCATGTCCTTTGTCATGATCGCGAGGGTAGGCGCGTTCGTTGTGCTTAAACCCGGGTCATAACGCCGTTTTAGGCACAACGAACAGACAGCTGTTGCGCCAGCGCCGTTCGTTGTGCTTAAACCCGGGTCATAACGCCGTTTTAGGCACAACGAACGCATGTCTTGTACTGCAGTCTCCCGTCGGGTAAGTGTTGTCTGCATGAACACAAGGGGGGTGCGGCGGTCCATCGGGGACCTTGCCGCGGCACAGCACGGGGTAGTGACCGCAGATCAGTTGGCTGGCCTTGGGCTTGGGGCTGATTCTGTCGAGGCGAGGCTGATTGCCGGTGAGCTGCGCCGTGTGGCCGCGCGGACCTTCGCCGTGAACGGTGCTCCGAAGACCTATCTGCAGACGTGCGCTGTTGCTCTTCTGAGCCGCCGCAAAGCCCTTCTGTCAGGAAGAACGGCGGCGTGGCTGCACTCCTTCGACGGGGTGGCTCCGCCGAGTCGGCCGGAGGTGACGGTGCCGTCGACTGTGAGTGGTCGCAGCTCCGCCGCCACGATTCGGCGGTCGCAGCATTTCCGGCACATCAGAGTTGTCGATATGCAGGGTCTTGTGACAGCGAGCGCCGCTGAAACCGTCTTTCGTATGGCCGAATACACCAACACGCGACGGTTGACCCGAATGCTCGATTCGCTGCTGATAGCCGACAATGACAGCACACAAGAGCTTGGCGAGGTGTATATCAGACACCAGGGTGAGCGATTGCGTGGAATGGCGAAACTGAGGCCCATCCTTCTCGATCGTCTCGGCCACGATGCTGCGGCACCGACCGAGAGCGAGCTCGAGGCACTGGCGGAGGAGATTCTGCGAGAGGTAGAACTGCCATCGCTGGTCTGGCAGGCGCCTATCCCATGGGCTCCTGGATCGGGACGCGTCGATCTTTTCATCCCGGACTGGCGGCTCATCATTGAACTGGACGGCCGCCAGTGGCACGCCCGTACGGAGAACTTCGAGTCGGATCGCCAGCGCGACAATTCTGCTGCGATCGCGGGATACTCGGTCCTCCGCTTCACCTGGAAGATGCTCTCGACGGAGGCCGATACCTGCGTAAGCCAGATACTCGAAGTGGGTAATCGCGTTCGTTGTGCTTAAACCCGGGCTATAGCGCCGGATTAAGCACAACGAACGCATTGAGGCGGGAGGGATGGCTGCTGGGGGTAGCAGCCATCCCTCGAGTCGTTCCGCCTACGGTGTCGCTTCTGCGTCGGGCCAGAAGATCAGGCGGCGGAACCAGAGGTCGTTCTCGGATGATTCCTCGGGCTTCCACGGGAACCATCGGGTGGCGACCTCGTCCGGGTCCTCCTCGGCCCCGATCATCGAGTGCCAGATGACGTACGCCTTTGAGCCGTCTGACGTCGCCCGGAGCTGGCATTCGCCCTGCTCCTCGGGTTCACCCTTGGCCACATAGTCGTAGCGCCACTCCGTCTCGCCGACGCCCGCGTTGCTGTTCTCACCCCCGATGACCCAGGGGATCTTGAAGTAGCTGTCGCCATAGTCCTCGGTGCGGGTGTAGTAGACGTCGAGCGGCGAAGCCTCGGTCTTGAGGCTGTCACCGCCGGTCGACTTGGCGTTGTCGGCCGTGCCCCAGGCCACGAAGAACATGTTGTTCACGTAGTTGTCCTCGACATAGACACAGTCCCCTTGTGGACAGAGCTTCGCCATCGTGGGCGATGTGCCGTCCAGCGGGTACGTCGGTGGGGTCGTGCCCATCCGCGGGTCGGCCGAAGTCTCCTTGTTGCTCTTGATCTCGGAGATATTCCGAGCCGGCTCGAAGGCTCCTGCACCTATGTACTGGGCAGGTACACCATCCGTTTGCGGGACTATGGGGTCAAGGTAATGGGTCATGGCCATACCGGCCGGCAGCGGTGGTAGTTCGCCCTCCGGCACAGTTGTCGGATCGTACGTTCCGCAGGTCGGGTCGTACTGGGCGGGCGGCAGGTTGCCCGAGCCGTCCGGATCCGGGCTATCCGGGTCCGTCCTG
The DNA here is from genome assembly GCA_947258375.1 of uncultured Acidimicrobiaceae bacterium. Classification (GTDB taxonomy): domain Bacteria; phylum Actinomycetota; class Acidimicrobiia; order Spongiisociales; family UBA5794; genus JAHEJX01. The sequence continues at coordinate 3,519 of CAMYIJ010000108.1, read as the reverse complement.
AACTCAGGACAGACGTACACGCCTTCTCCTGCCGGGTCGGTTGTCCAGGTCTGACCGCCGTCGAAGGACCTCCTCACGTAGAAGTTGTAGCGGTCATTGCCGTTGCGGGCTGCCGCCCAGTTGGGAGACAGGGCGTAGGCCACGGTGAAGAAGTCGCCGCGGATGAAGCCACGGTGGCTACGTACGTTGGAGTACATGCCGGGGCAAACCTCGCCATTGAGCACATCGCAGGCGGTCCCGTCCTCATGAACCAATCCGTACGACTCGTCGCCCAGGTTGGCCTCGCTCTGACTCCACAGCAGCACCTTGTGCCGGTTGTAGACGTCGTCCGTGGGGTCGTCCGGCGTATCGTCCTCCGGTCCGGTCCCCACCGCCAGATCGACGTTGGTACTGGTCAGGTTGACCTGATCCCGGCGTTCATAGCCGCCGTTCGGGTCGGTGAACACTCCTCCGCACAACCGGTCGCCGGATGCCTCACCCCAGACGTTGCAGCTGTAGCCGACTGCGCTCGGCCTGTCGCCAGCCCCGTTGGGGCAGGCCGGCAGGGCAAACGTTTCGTCCAGGTAGGTCGTGCACTCCATGTTCTTGAACGCATACGGGTTGCCGGTGCCGCTCTTGACGAAACGTCGGATGAACGCATCGGCCGGACGGCCTTGCCCCTCCTGACCCTGTTTGTAGATGATGGCGCCCAGCGTTTTAGTTGTGCCCATCTTGCCCGGCGACTGCACGAGGAACCGCGCCCGGCGGGCGATCTCGGTCCGGTACTGCAGGAACTTGGTGTCATCCGGCAGCCACTCGCCGGGATCGGTCTCCGGGTCGGTACCTTCCTGCCAGTAGTCGAAGAACAGCGGGATCGGTTGGCCGGGCTCGCAGGTGCAGGTCGGGTTGTTCAGGTGGTCTTGCGTCTCGTCGTAGTCCGGGGTCTTGCGGTCGTCACAGTAGGTCGGGTACAAGCCGCCGCACAGTGCCGGCAGGTTGACGATGTGGCCCGGCGCGACGAGGTCGGGTTCGGTGAAGTCGAAGCTGTGGTACATCATGTTCTTGCCGATGTCCTGCTTGATCGGCTTCTCCTGGCCCTTGTCGTCGGGTTGCTCGCCGATGATCTCGTCAACCGGATTGTCCGTATCCTCGTGCGCTTCCGCAGCCAGCGAGTGACCCATACCCTTGGATTCCTCGTACGCCAGCAGCGCCCAGGCACTCTTGGTGCCGTCGGGCTTGGTGTACGGCTGCAGTTTCAGCATCGGCCGCGAGGCGAAGACGTCGCCGTCGATCAACCGGCCGTCGGAGGCCACACAGACCAGCTTGGAAGCACCGGCGGTATTGGTGAATCCGAACCAACGCTGGCGGTCGTTGCCGGGCAGCACGTCCATGTAGGAGTTGGCTCCCGTTGTGTCACACAGGTCCAGTGTTCCGCCCCGGTCCACGTAGTACTGGTAATCGGGAATTGTGTCTCCTCCGGGCAGTGCCAAGCCGGTGGCGTTGTCGACCTCGTCGATCGAACGGGCCATGTAGGCGTAACGCTTGGTCCCGGTCAGGTTTCCGAAGAACCCCTTGAGGTCCTCGCAATTGGGATCACCCTCGTGGTCGTTCGGGTCGCAGCACGTGGCCGGATCCGCATCGGGATGGCCGCAGAACAGAGCGGAGAAGTCGTCCTCGAGCAGCGGCACGAAGCTGCCGTCCTCGCCGACTTCGGGGAAGCAGATCGGGTCCGGGTTCTCAGGGTCACCGCCCGGGGGTGTCACGCAGTCGGTGCTCGGCGCCACCTTGAGGGTATGGGTGTTGACCATGTCGTTGTCGGTGACCCGCACCGGCAGACTGAAGGGCACCAGGGCCTTGGGCCGACCGAGGCCGGGCTTGTCGAGGTAACCCTCGTCGCCATCCGGCACGCCGTCATCCCCGCCTCCGGGCCCGCCGGGCACGAAGTTCTCATCGACGACGTTGAAGTCGTCGTAGGAGATGAAGCTGTACCACATGTCGGTCTTGTGGTTGGAGATGGCACCGCTCCAGCCCTCGCCGGGGCCCTTGCCCTTGCCGGGACGCAGACCGCTGGGGTCTTCCTGCCAGGCGATGGCAAAGCCGGCACCGCGGGCCGAGCCGACCGAGGGAAGGTAGGCGTCGCGCCGCCCGGATGTCAGCCGCTCGGGTTTGAACCAGACGACGTCGCCAAGTTCCACGGCGGCGGACTCGTCACACGAGTTGCCTTCTGCCGGACCGGTGCAACACTCAAATGGCACACCCTCTTCAGTGCACTGGTTGACGTCCGTCAGCGGGTCGTCTTCAACGTTCATGGAAGCAAACGTGCCGTCGTTGAGATCCTTCTGGCTGGCAATCACCCCGCGGGCTGCCCAGAGGCAGGAATACGGGATCTCGCCGATGCCCAATTCGGACACGTCGTCGACCTCGTTGTAATCCACCGATCCTTGTTGACCGCGCACGCCCCAGATGTCGGTGACGGCGTAGGCGTCATCGCCCGGATAGTCGGGCTCGCAGACCTCGGTGCCCTGCTCAGGGTTACCGCGGCAGTAGACGGCGCACTCGTTCACGTCCGGGGTGGCTGGATCATCCCATTCGACCTCCACGGTCGCCGGGTCGTCGCACGTGGTGATGGCGTAGCGGGGGTTGCCGCTCTTGCAGAACTTGCTCTGCCACACCACCAGGATCTTGTTGTCGTTGACTTTCAGGTAGGGCGAGCCGACGGTACCGGGGAAGGGTTCACCGGTCTCCAGATCAAATGACGACATGTCGGCCATCCGCGAGACGTTCATACGTTTCCAGGTGGTGCCGTCGTCGCGAGAAATGGCGGTATACATGTCCCAGGAGAAGCGGCCGGGCTCAAAGTCCTCTTTGACCTGGTCGTCATAGATATCGACCTTGCCCATGTAGGTGGTCAGGATGGGCTTGGCCAGGTCGCGGCACTCGATGAGCGTGACCGTGCATGCCTCGGGATCCTCGTAGTCGCGGGGATCACATTCCTCGGCAAGCGGGTCGCCGCCCAGGCGCCACTCCTCGTAGGGCACACCAACCACGTCACCGTCTGCATCGTCGTAGATCTTGTCGCCGTCGACGTCGACACACAGCGACGGGTCGCCGTTGGAGCGCACGCCGGGGAAGTAGACGGGCATGACCTCAAGCTTCTGCTTTGTCTCGCCCCACTCCTCCGTCTTGGTCATGTTCTTGCGGAAGATGCCGCTTTCGTTGAGACCGGCCTCCAGGTTGCCCTGGGCCTCTTCTGCCGAAACCGCCTCGAGGACGATCGCTTCGGGATTGCCTTCACATTGAGCGATGGTTTGGGTAATCAGAGCTTCTATCTGCCCGTCCGAGCTGAAATCGACCGTGGCAATACTCTCCACTTCTTTGGCCATCTCGAGGCAGCCGACAACGATGGGTCGAATATCGATCTTGCCGTCGGAATGGTCGTCGTCGAGGCTCTGCAGCAAGCGGGCTACGTTGACGGCGCGCGAATCGTTGATGTCTGCGCCGTCGAAGAGATCGAGCGGCGATACTCTCCGGGCCGCTTCG
>CAMYIJ010000107.1 GCA_947258375.1 uncultured Acidimicrobiaceae bacterium | reverse complement strand
ACTCCCCACCGAAACGGAGACGCTTCCTCGCCCCCGGCGTCACCCGAGCCCCACCCCCCAACTAGAGGCACACCCCCTCAACCCAGCTCGACGACCGCCGAAACCAATCCCAATCCCAATCCCAATCCCAATCCCCACCGACCGCCGCCGCATCGACATGGCGCGCGGCGCTCCACGCGCGTCTGTTGCCATCGGCTCCAGCGACAAGGCCCTACGGTGTGCCGTCAGCTGCGGGTTTGAGTGTGGTGCCTGATACCGATGACGTTGATGCGGATGTATTCAAAGCCGCTGCCGTTGAGTGACCAGACTGCGCTACCTGCCGAGGGCAGCTCCATCCCGTCAAAGACTCCGTACTCGATGATTGGGGTCGACCAAGGTGTCATGACGAACTCGCCGTCGACCTCCCGGTAGCGGTCAGCCGCGAAGTCGATGACTCGTCCGTCGGTATCAAACCGGAACTCGGCCTCGACTCGCTGCTCACCAGACTCGATGGAGGCGACTGCAGACGTTTCGCCTATCGGTTGCCATGAGATCGAGTCGGTAGCCCAGACCTGAGGAAACCAGATCGTCTCGTTGAGCCACCTCATGGCAGCTCCCTGGTCGATTTCGGGTCCCTCGGCGTCGACCACAGTGAACATGCCCAGGAGTCGAACGTGCATGCGCCCGTGACCGTCAGTCAGCCTGTCCGTGGCTCGGCCTAATCCGAGGCCAGCGATTCTCATACGGGCCGACCACTCGAAAGCCGGGTTGATCGACGGTGTACGACTCGGTAGCACTGAACTTCATCCACTTCTGGTGCGGATTGGATCGGATCTGGCCGGTCTGAGACAACACAACATGGTCGGGAACCTCCCGACCGATGACGCCGGAGCGATCCAGGCTACGTCGTACCGGTGACGGCAGATCGACAACATCCTCAGCTGAAAGGACCTTTCCTACTCGAGCACTCGCCATACGAGGGAGGCTACGGCACCGGTTACCGATCTCCAGAGGAGGAAGACCCAGCAGACCGGAGCATCAGTCATGTGACTCCGGTCTCATTCTGCTGGCCCCAGGCTTTTCCGCAAAGGAGTCGGGCATGGCGTTGAGGCGGCTGCACTGCTGATCTGTTAGCCGGCAGCCGCCTCGTCACCCTCCCGTGGAACCAGCCTGAGCGGCGCCACCAGGCCGGCGTCGGCGAGATGCCCCAGAGCCTCGTGCTCGTCGTCTGACAACACGACCGGCCGCCCCATCTCGCCCAGCAAGACGGAAACCACACACTCAGAGCACGCCGACGTGTGCTGCATTGCGCATTCGTCGCAATCGATGATCATTTGGTCTCGCCTCCGCTCGCTGTCTCGTCGGTCGCCGACTCACCGTTCCGGGTACTCGCTGGATGCAGTCACTCGGAGCTGTTTCGTCGGCTGATGCCACTGTACGAATCGCCTGTGACAGAAACTGCACGAATGGGCCGAGGGCGGTAGCGTCGCCACAGATTTCTCGAAACGGAGGGAACCTTGGAACTCGGACTCAATCTTGGATACTGGGGCCGGCGACCCGCCCTCGATATGGAGTTGGTGAAGGCCGCTGAGGCGAATGGCTACTCGACGGTGTGGGCCGCCGAATCGTGGGGCTCGGACGTGGTGACCGTGCTGGCGTGGATCGGGGCGCAGACATCGACGATCAAGCTGGGGGCGGGGATCATGCAGATGCCGGCGCGCTCCCCCGCGATGACCGCAATGACCGCGGTGACCCTGAGCGAGCTGAGCGGGGGCCGGTTCCTTCTCGGGCTCGGCCTCAGCGGGCCCCAGGTTGCCGAAGGCTGGCACGGCGAGGCTTACGGAAAACCGCTCGGCAAGACCCGCGAGTACGTCAGCATCGTCCGCCAGATCATCGCCCGCGAGGGACCCCTCGCACATGAAGGGGTGCACTACCAGATCCCGTATCGCGGTGATGACGCCACCGGGCTGGGCATTCCACTGAAGCTCATTACCCATCCGACTCACGAGATCCCGATCTTCCTGGCCTCGATCGGCCCGAAGAACGTGGCATTGACGGCGGAGATCGGCGACGGATGGCTGCCGATCTTCTACTCCCCCGAATACACCGGCTTCAGGGAGGCGCTGGACAAGGGACACGCCGCCGCCGACCCGGTACGGCGCGACAAGCTCATCGTGGCTCCGGCGGTTCAGGCCGCCGTCAACGAGGACATCAGCGCGGCCCGCAATGCGATGCGGCCCTCGCTGGCGCTCTACATCGGAGGCATGGGCGCCAAGGGCAAGAACTTCTACAACGACCTGGCGTGCCGTTACGGCTTCGAGGAGGCGGCCACCGAGATCCAGGATCTCTACCTGGGCGGGAACCAGATGGCTGCCGTGGCCGCTGTGCCAGATGCGCTCGTCGACGCGGTGTGCCTGGCCGGACCGCGGGGCCACATCGCCGAACGCCTTGCTGCGTGGGAAGAGTCAGGGGTCGACATGCTCAACGTCAGCTCAACGGACATGAATACCGTCATGACTATTGCGGAGCTGGTCAATGGCTGAGCCGAACACACCGGAAGCAACCAAGCCGCCGCCACGGCCCGCCGACGTACCGCTGATGATCGCGGTCACGATCGACTGCAACGATCTCGAGGCGCAGACCCGGTTCTGGTCCGAGATGCTCCAGGTGGAAGCCTGAGTACTCAGTACTCAGTACTCAGTATCCAGTACTCAGTACGCGCCGGACCTGCTCGCGCGATCTGAGTACTGAAGCGAGGCGCCAGCCGAGCGCTACTGAGTACTGAGTACTGAAGCGAGGCGCCAGCCGAGCGATACTGGATACTGAGTACTGACTGAAAGAGTTGACAGTCTGCGCCTCGTTGTCGATACTCGCAGGACCGCGAAAGCCGGCTTTCGCGGAAATGAGCAGAAGAGCAGCCATAATCATGACCGACAACACCACTCTGGTACTTATCGACTAGGCGCACCCGGATACATCCGGACCCTGCGCCACACCCTCCGCTCCGGAGGGTTTTTTCGTTAGAGACCACTTTCACAGAGCACGCAGCCACAGAAGCACGCAGCCACAGAAGCACGCAGCCGAACGGGAGAGACCATGAGCAACACGATGACGGGAGCCCAGGCCCTCATTCACGCCCTCGAATCGCAGGGCGTGGACATCGTATTCGGCGTGCCTGGAGGGGCCATTCTCCCGGCCTACGACCCGCTCCTCGACAGCCCCATTCGCCACGTGCTTGCCCGTCATGAGCAGGGAGCGGGCCATATGGCATCCGGGTACGCCCATGCCACCGGCCGCGTCGGCGTGATGGTGGCAACGTCTGGCCCGGGGGCCACCAACCTGATCACTCCCTTGCAGGATTGCTACATGGATTCGATCCCTGTGGTGGCCATCACGGGACAGGTGGCTACGCACTCGATCGGCAACGATGCCTTCCAGGAAGCCCACACCTGGGGCATCTCGATGCCCGCTACCAAACACAACTACCTCGTCACCGACGCCGCCGACATCCCCGAGGTCGTCAACGAGGCCTTCCACCTGGCGTCGACAGGCCGTCCCGGCCCCGTCCTCATCGACCTCCCGAAGGACGTCCTGGCGGCGACGATGAATTGGCACGACCCCAAGGAAATCAAACTCCCCGGCTACCGCCCCTCGGTGAAGGGGCATCCGCTGCAGGTGAAGGCCGCCATCGACATGATCCTCGAGTCGGAGCAGCCGGTTCTCTACACCGGTGGTGGGGTCATCCGCGCCGGTGGCGCTGCCGAACTCCGGGCGTTCGCCGAGTTGGCAGATTTGCCGGTGGTGACAACGTTGATGGCGCGGGGCGCAATGCCCGACTCCCACCCACTGTGCCTCGGGATGTCGGGGATGCACGGCTCCTACACCGCCACCACGGCGATCCAGCGCTCCGACCTGCTGGTGACCATCGGGGCTCGCTTCGACGATCGGGTCACCGGTGAAGTCAAGAGTTTTGCCCCGGACGCGAAGATCATCCACGTCGACGTCGATCCGGCTGAAATCGGCAAGGTTCGCAAGGCCGACGTGCCGATCGTCGGCGACGCCAAGGCGATCCTGGGCCAGCTGATCGAGGTTATGGAGAAGAAGCTCGGTGGGAAACGGTCCCCTGAGCGGACCGACTGGCACGAACAGATCGCCGAGTGGCAGCGTGATTACCCGTTGAAGTTCGACCAGGACCCGGAGGGCCCCATCCAGCAGCAGTACGTCATCTCAGAGTTGCACCGCCTCACCGGTGGCGACGCCATCGTGGTTGCCGGAGTCGGCCAGCACCAGATGTGGGCGTCCCAGTTCTGGGGTTTCGAGAGGCCGAACACCTGGATCAACTCTGGAGGTCTCGGCACAATGGGCTATGCCGTGCCGGCCGCCGTCGGCGCCAAGGCAGGCAAGCCGGACGAGGTGGTCTTCGCCATCGACGGAGACGGCTGCTTCCAGATGACGATGCAGGAACTGATCACCGCGAGCGTTGAGGGCATCCCGGCCAAGATCGCAGTGATGAACAACGGATCTCTCGGCATGGTCAAGCAGTGGCAGAAGCTCTTCTATCACGAGCGCTTTTCGGCGACCGACTTGACCAACCACACGCCCGACTACGTGAAGCTCGCCGAAGCCATGGGCTGTGTCGGCATCCGTGCCGAACGCCCCGCCGACGTGGTTCCCGCATTGGAGAAAGCGCTGGCAATCAACGACAAACCCGTCGTCGTCGACTTCGTCTGCGACCCAGATGCGATGGTATTCCCGATGGTCGTTGCGGGCGGCAGCAACGACGACGTGATCATGAGCATGACCGACCTGCCCGATCCGGCCGGGCCCCAGCCCGAGGACGTCATATGAACCACGTCATCAACGTTCAGGTCGAGAACAAGCCGGGAGTGCTGGCCCGGGTCGCCTCGATGTTTGCCGGCCGTGGTTTCAACATCCACTCGCTGGCGGTCGGCCCCACAGCCGACCCCGCCATGTCGCGGATGACCGTCGTGGTCGACGGCCCGGAGATGGAACAGGTAATCAAACAGCTCTACAAGCTGGTCCACACCGTCAAGGTGACGGAACTGACGCCGGGGCAGGGCATCGAACGCGAGATCATGATGGTTCGGGTCAATGCCGAAGCCGACAAACGAGCCGAGATTCTCGAAGCTGCCGCCATCTTCAAGGCGAAGACCGTCGACGTCGGCCTCGCCACGCTCACGTTCGAGTTGGCAGGCGATCCGGGGGCACTCGCCGATTTCCTCGAATTGATGCGCCCCTACGGCATCGTCGACCTCGCCAAGTCGGGCCGGGTCGCAATCTCTCGAGATATCAAGACCAATGGCAAGAAAGGTCGGCTGAGATCGGCTTGAATGCGCCATCACGCACAGGAGGAAGCACCAGCAGATGACAACCGTCTACTACGAGAAGGACGCCAATCCGGCGCTCATCGCCCGCCGCAAAGTGTCGGTGATCGGGTTCGGTAGCCAGGGTCATGCTCACGCACTCAACCTCAAGGATTCCGGCGTCGACGTTGTCGTCGGGCTGCGGGAAGGGAGTCGGCGCGAAGGCACGGCCGCTGCGGCCGGTCTCAAGGTGGTTACCCCCGAGGATGCCGCCGAGTGGGCGGACGTGATCATGGTGCTCGTGCCCGACCAATACCAGAAGGCGCTCTACGCCGAGACAATCGCCCCCCGCCTCGAATCCGGCGATGCGCTGTTCTTCGCCCATGGCTTCAGTGTGCACTTCGGATATGTCAACGCGCCGCCCGATGTTGATGTGGCCATGGTGGCTCCGAAGGGTCCCGGGCACCTCGTCCGCCGCCAGTACGTCGAAGGCAGTGGCGTGCCTTCACTCCTGGCGATCCACCAGGATGCCACCGGCGATGCCAAGGCTCTCGGCCTTTCTTACGCTCACGGAATCGGCGGCACCCGCGCCGGGGTCATCGAAACGACATTCCGCGACGAGACTGAAACCGACCTCTTCGGAGAACAGGTCATTCTGTGTGGTGGTGTCGACTCCCTGGTGCGGGCCGCCTACGAGACACTCACCGAAGCCGGCTATCCCGACGAGATGGCCTATTTCGAGGTGCTCCACGAGCTCAAGCTGATAGTCGATCTGCTCTTTGAGGGCGGTATCAGCTGGATGCGGCACTCGGTTTCGGACACCGCCGAATATGGCGACATCACGCGGGGCCCGCGGATCGTCACCGACTCCGCCAAGGAGGCGATGAAGGAGATCCTCGGCGAAATCCAATCCGGCGAGTTCGCCCGGGAATGGATGGCCGAAAACGACGCCGGCACTCCCCGCCTGCTGGCCGGCCGCCAGGAGGTCGCCAACCATCCCATCGAGGTGGTGGGACGCCGCCTCCGTGCCATGATGCCGTTCCTAGTCGAGAAGTCGCCCGAGGATGACATATGAGCGGGCCCACCGATGGTGAACCCGGCGTAGCCACGCCCCCGAGCACCCTGCTCCTTACGTAGCCGGACGGCCCAACCAGCCCGTCCGGCAAGCTGAGACCCGCCCCACCGTTTCTCGTAAGGAGCCGATCCCATATGTCTGACCGTCTACTCATCTTCGACACCACCCTGCGCGACGGGGAACAAGCCCCCGGTATCGCGCTGTCACCCACCGAGAAGGTGGCCATTGCCCGCCAACTGGCGCGCCTTCAGGTGGACATCATCGAAGCCGGATTCGCCGCTTCGTCACCCGGTGACTTCGAGGCGGTGTCACGCATCGCTCGGGAAGTGAAGGGCCCGACGATCGCCAGCCTCGCCCGCACCCATCCCGACGACATCGACAAAGCGGCCGAGGCGATCAAGGAGGCCGAATCTCGCCGCATCCACGTCTTCATCTCCACTTCGGCAATCCACATGGAGTCGATGCTGCGGATGACGGAGAGCGAAGTGATGACTGCTGTCGTCGAGTCGGTCAAGCGCGCCAAGAGCTACTGCGATGACATCGAGTTCTCCCCACAGGACGCAACTCGCACCAACCCCGACTTCGTCGTGGCGACGTGCCAGGCAGCAGTCAAGGCCGGGGCGACGACCATCAACATCCCAGACACCGTCGGCTATGCGATGCCGGCCGACTTCGTCGAGCTGATGACCCGGGTCTACAACGAGGTGCGCGCCGGCAACGAAGACGTCGTGATCTCCACTCACTGCCACAACGACCTCGGCATGGCCGTCGCCAACTCGCTGTCGGCGATTCATGCGGGGGCCCGCCAGATCGAGGGTGCGATCAACGGTATCGGTGAGCGCGCCGGCAATACCTCTACTGAGGAGATCATCATGGCGATCAAGACTCGCGAGGACTACTTCGGGGTCGAGATCGGCGCCGACACAACTCAGATCGTCGAGACGTCACGGCTCGTGTCACGCCTCACCGGCTACCCGCTGCAATACAACAAGGCGGTAGTCGGCCGTAACGCCTTCGCCCACGAGTCGGGCATCCATCAACACGGGGTGCTCAGAGATCGGCTGACATACGAGATCATGGATCCCGAGATGATCGGCCACCACTCGAGCATCATCCTCGGAAAGCACTCGGGTCGAGCGGCATTCGCCGATGCTCTCTCGAAGATGGATATCAACCTCGAGGACGATGACTTCACGCGTGCGTTCGACCGTTTCAAGGAGCTGGCCGACCGCAAGGGCAAGATCACCGAGGAAGGGATCCGGGCCATCGTCGCCGCCGAAACCGGGGTGGCCACCGATGAGGCCAAGCTCGTGGGAATCCACCTCTCGGGTGGCGACCACGAACTCCCCACCGCGGTCGTGAAGCTCGATCACGGTGATGGCGAAATCGCCGAATACGAGGCCAGCGGCGACGGCATGGTCAATGCTGCCTTCGTGGCCGTCCAGGACGCATTCGGGATCCTGGCGACTCTCGTCGACTATCGGGTGAGCCCGCTCACGTCGGGGGCCGACGCGATGGCGGAGGTCAACGTCATCATCCAGATCGAATCGGAGACATATTCGGGACGCGGCGTCTCCACCGACGTCGTAGAAGGATCCGCCCGGGCCTTTGTAGCCGCTCTCAACAAAGCGGTCGGCGCCGCGACGATCTTCACGACGGAGGAATAGATGCAAGCTCAGTTGGTCCTGCTACCCGGGGACGGTATCGGCCCGGAGGTCGCCGCGGAAGCGCGCAAGGTGCTCGCGGCCGTTGCCGCCCTTTACGGCCACCAGTTTGCATTCGAAGAGAAGATCATGGGAGGCATCGCCATCGACGAATTAGGCGACCCCCTCCCCGACGGGACGCTGGCGGCGTGCCGCGAGGCCGACGCGGTCCTGCTCGGAGCCGTCGGCGGGCCCAAGTGGGACGACCCGACGGCCAAGACGCGGCCCGAAGCCGGCCTGCTCACCCTCCGGTCCGAGCTGGGTCTTTTCGCCAACCTGCGTCCCGTCAAAGCGAACCGGAATCTCCTCGGTGCCTCTCCACTGCGATCCGACCTGGTCGATGGAGTCGACATCCTCTTCTTCCGGGAGCTGACCGGCGGTATCTACTTCGGACCGTCTGGGGTCAGCGACGACGGCCGGGAGGCGTACTCGACGATGGTGTACTCCGTTGAAGAGATCGAACGGATTGTCCGTCTCGCCGCCGAAGCGGCTCGCGGCCGATCCGGGCGGTTGACCTCCGTGGACAAAGCCAACGTCCTCGAAGTGTCCCGCCTGTGGCGCCGGGTGGCCGCAAGGGTGATGCAGGAGGAGTTCCCGGATGTGGCCTATGACGTCGTGCTCGCCGACGCCATGGCAATGCACCTCCTGGCGCGCCCGAGAGACTTCGACGTCGTAGTCACCGGAAACATGTTCGGCGATCTCCTTACCGACGAGGCTTCGATGCTGCCGGGGTCACTGGGCCTCCTCCCTTCGGCCTCGCTCGGCGACCCCGGTCCGGGTCTCTACGAACCGATTCACGGCTCCGCTCCCGACATTGCCGGCAAAGGCATTGCCAACCCGTTGGCCATGATCCTCGCCACAGCGATGGCACTGCGCCACTCCCTCAACCTGGCGGCGGAGGCCGCCGCCGTCGAGAGCGCAGTCGATGCGGTCCTCGATGACGGCCTCCGCACCGTCGACATCGCCGCCGGCCGGCCCCACGTGACGACCGGAGTGATGGGGGACGCCGTGGCTGCGGCGCTGGCTTAGGAGCGGAAGCGCAGCCGAGCGATCCGAGTAGTTTGGCCCCATGCGACGCTACGCGATGCTCCTTGCCGCACTCGCCCTCAGCGCGACAGCTTGCTCCGGCGTCACCGGAGACACCACCACGACCAGTGCGTCGACGACGACCCCGGTCGATACCACCGCGTCAACCTCGCGCGTTCCGTCATCAACCACGGGACCGTCGGCCGGTCTAACGCGACCACCGGACCCGCCTGCCCGGACAGTCGGGATCGGGGACGAGTATTTCCCGCAGCTCGGCAACCCCGGCTACGACGTCGAGCACTACACCCTTGATCTGGTGTTCGACCCCGAAGCGGCCCGTTTGGGGGCCGTGGCCACCATTGAGGCGACGGCGCTAGCCGATCTGGACACCGTCAACCTCGACTTCACAGACCTCACGGTCTCGGCCGTGTTCGTCGACGGTGCGGCCGCGGGTTTTACAGCCGCCGACGAAGAGCTGACGATCGCGCCGGCGGCACCGCTCGTTGCCGGTGAGGGTTTCGTCATCGACGTCGAATACTCGGGCACTCCGCAGTCGACCGAATCAGCCGCGATCCCGTTCGGAATCGGCTGGCAGACCGTCGGCAACCAGCACTACGTCGCCGCGGAGCCGGACGCCGCCCACTCATGGTTTCCGGCTAACGATCACCCGCTCGACAAGGCCACCTATACGTTCCGTATCAATGTGCCGGAAGGCGTGGTGGCCGCGGCCAACGGCACGCTGGTGGATCGGTTGACCGATCTGGGCAGGGTCATCTGGGTGTGGGAACTCGATTCGCCAATGGCCTCGTACTTGGCGACGGTGGTGATCGGGGATTTCGAGATCGTCGAGGACCCCGCAGCCGCGGAGGCGGCCGGCGTCCCCATCCGTCACGTATTGCCGGTCGGGACAACCGTCGCGGACTGGCCGGGTCTAGAGCGCCAGGGCGAGATGCTCGCATTCCTCGCTGAGCTGTTCGGGCCGTATCCGTTCGACAACTACGGGATCGCGATCGTCGATGGATTGGGGGCGGCGCTCGAGAATCAGACGTTGTCTCTCTTCGACAGCAACCTGGCGCGGTCCGCCTACTTCGAGGACGTGCTGATCCATGAACTCGCGCACCAGTGGTTCGGGAACAGTGTCAGCCTGGGCCAGTGGTCGGACATCTGGCTCAACGAGGGCTTTGCTTCCTACGCCGAATGGCTGTGGATCGAGAACGAAAGGGGCCGCGATCAGATGGAGCAGCTGATTGCCACCGAACGCGACAGCTACGACGGCGCCGGGCTGACCGCTCCCGGCGTGCCGCCTGCATTCGATCTGTTCAACCGCTCCGTCTATCGAGTCGGAGCGATGACGCTCCACGCATTACGCCTCACCGTCGGCGACCAGGCATTCTTCGAGATTCTGCGGACTTATGCGATGACCTTCACCGATCAATCGGCGACAACGCCGGACTTCATTGCAGTCGCGGAGTCCATCGCCGGAGTCGCTCTCGACGATCTGTTCGAAGCCTGGCTGATCGAACCAAAGGTGCCCGAGTTCCCGAACGGCTAGCGGGGCGCTAACCACAGCTCGCAACGACGATGCCCACGCGATTGTGAGCGCTGGCATCGATGCCACGCCACCATCCGCGCACCCGCACCTCCTGCCCAGAGCTGTTGTACCCGCTGGGGAGTGTGAACGAGCCGGCGGTTTGGACATTCGCATCGACATCGACGGCGCCGCCGCCCGCCGGCCACTGGATCCGCTCACCGCTGTTGTCTGCCTTGGTCAGGGTGACATTCATCGACTGCGTCGTCGGAGCGCTGTTCTTCATCCACCAGCGGACGATCGGCCGGCCGCTGCTGTTGCAATCCTGGCCGGCGACGAAACTGGGGCCGCGTGCCGGCTGCGGCAAGCCGTCAGCGCAGATCGACGCCCGCATCAGCAAGGTGGGGGCGGCACTGCCGGCTTGCCCGACCCAACTCGCAACTACCGGCCTCGGCTCGTTCACGCCGCCGCCCGGTCCGAAGGTCCCCCACTTCGTTTGCCCGCTCCCGACAGAGACGTTGCTCACTTTGGTACTGCCGTTGAAGGTCACTTTGAGGGTCTGAGCCGATGCATTGTTGTTGGTGACCCGATAGCGGATGTAGGGCCCATTCGCGTTGCAGTCGGCCCCGGCCAGGAACACCGGCGGCTCCAGCCCTGTGGGCGGGCTCGTCGTACTGGTCGTCGTCGTTGTTGTCGTGGTCGTCGTCGGGGTACGGGTCGTCGTCGTTGTTGTCGGGGGACGGGTCGTAGAACCGGGAGGGCGCGACGTCGTCGTCGGAGAAGTCGTGGTGGTCGAGCCCGGAGGGCCGGTCGTTGTCGAGCCAGCGACCGTCGTAGTCGTCTCGCCCGGGAGTGTGGTCGTGGTCTCGCCCGGGATCGTTGTGGTCGTCTCGTCGGCACCCGCGATTGTGGTCGCCACCTGGGGCGGCGCCGCGCTCGTGGAAACTGCGATCGTCGTGGCCACCTGCGGGGTTGTCCCGGCCGCCGCTTCGATCGTAGAGCTGCCGGCGATGTCCATATCCGCCGGACCGCAGAAGGGCACCACCATCTGGGTCCACGTCTCTGCTATTCCAAAAGTGCCCTCCGCCCAGCCACTGACCCGAAGTTCTGTGCCCGATGCATAGTCGAGCGGAATCTCGCTGGCCCCCCCGGTTTGGGCGCCGGCGAACAGCAGCTCACTCGAGCCATCGCTGGGCCAGATCGTCTCACCGGTCGTGCCG
>CAMYIJ010000106.1:6537-19292 GCA_947258375.1 uncultured Acidimicrobiaceae bacterium | reverse complement strand
CAGCTCTCGGGAGTAGAACCCGGCGCCGTCGGAGACCGCGTAGCCCAGGTAGGAAGCGGTTGTTGATTCGTAGACCAGCACGGCGGCCCCAGATAGTGGTGCCCCACCGGCCGAGACCACCCCTGAGAGCGTGAAACTCTCTGGAACCGGGTTGTCGACGATGTATGTGGCACTGGTGTACCCGAGCCGGGCGGACGCATCCGTTACCCGAGCCTCGAGGACAAATGGGCCCTCAGCCTCTGTTGTGAAGTCGTGGGTGAAGTCGAAGCGTTCGCTCGCCGAGTTCCATATCGCCGGAGCCCATCCGTTGCCGCCATCGATGGAGACTTCGACGGCGAGGGTGGATGACGGATCGACGACACTGCTGGCTCGGAGCTCAAACGCCGTCACGCCGGTGATCTCGGTATTGGGGAGCGGTGAAGTGAATCCGACCGCCGGATTCAGCGAGGTGATTGAGATATCGTCGAAACTGGCCTGAATGAACTCGGTGTTGGTGGTCTTGGCGTTCTGGTATCCGCCGACCGATAGGACGTGGGCGCCGGCACTGAGTGACATGGTGGTGGTGTAGTCCAACCATCCGGTCTCGCCGCCGCCGGCGATGCGTGACAGATAGCCTCCTCCGAGCTCGATCCCGTCAATCGCCGCCCGGGTCTCCCCGTACTCGCTGTTCTCCAACGCATCCTTCACTTCGAGCTTGTGCTTCAGTGAGATCTCGACCTCACCCGCCGTGGGGAGGACAAAACCCTTTTCCCATGCCCCTGAGAATGGGCCCAAGTCGGCGCCATCAACGCCGCCGAGGAACACCATCACGTTGCCGTCGGGATCACCGCCGTCACGGCGGAGCAGACCGTCAGCGTATCCCGGCTCGCTGGTCGCTCCGAACGAGTCATCCGAGTAGACGAACCCCTCGTCGTTTCCATCGAAACTCGCGATTAGAACCGGCACCACGTAGCCGGCGAGGTACGGCGTCGCCGGCGCCGAATCTGCTGATTCGTTGTCGTAAGGATCAACGGCCCGCACCGTGTACGTGTCACCGGGAGTGGCGGCCCGGTCGATCAGAGTGAGCCCCTTCGTTGCACGCATGAGGCTGCCGTTGCGGTACACCCTGTAGTACGCCACTGCGGTGTCGTCCGTCGCGGCGCTCCAGGCCAGGTCGACCGTGCCGTCGCCGACATCGGATGCCGTAAGTGAAGCGGGAACGGTCGGTGGACTCGTCTCCGGCGGTGGCTGTTCGGTCAGCGGGGGCCCGGCCGGGGGGCCCTGGCCGGCATCGTCGCACCAACGCACGAGGCCGTTGCGCCACGTGTCGCCGACGGCTCGCCGATTCAAGTCACCACCGGCCCACAGGCAACCGTCTGCGCCGCCGTGTATGGCCCAGCCGCCGATCGAACCGAGAATGTCAGGGGACCAGCCGGTGATGTAGTCGCCGGTGGCAAGGTCGAATCCCATGGTGCCCTGCACCTCGTCGGTGAGCGGCTGGATGTTCCTCGCCTCAGCGAGGGTCGTGACCCAATTGGGCAGCTCACGGAGCACACCCCAGCAGTGGCACGTGGCATACATGGCATCGTCAAGGATGCCAATCGCCTGGAAGTCGCCGCCGATGTGGAAACCGTCCTCGAAGCCGGTGAGCCAGCGGCGGTTGATGGACAAATCGGACGCGTTGAGCATGTGGATCAGGTGCTGGGTGCCGGCTACCCATACGTAGTGGCCGTGGGCGATGACTTCGAACTGGTGGTCCTGGTCCGGTGTCAGCTCGGGGAACCGCGGAAAGCCGGTGATGGTTGATCCATCAGTGTCACGAACAACTGCGAAGTTGTCGGATGAAGCGGCCGAGTTGACCGCCTCGAAGAAGCCGGCGAGATACACGCGGCCGCGTACCGGGTCATGATCCAGGCCCCATACTCCGCCGCCGGTGACCTGGGGGCGCCAGGCGGGGTCGGGAGCGGCGTCGGTTAGAGACAGCCGTGCCAGCTTCCACGTGTATCTTCGTGACGACGGTTGATTGCCGGTGACGTGAGTGAAGCTGCCGCCAACGTAGAGGAATCCGCCGGACTCCTTCATGGTGCGAACGACGCCGGGGTCATCTACGAAGGCATTCTCGATTCGTGGCGTCCAGGTGTGGTCGATCCTTCCCGATGCGGCATCGAGTGCCACGAGACCGGCAGTATCGGGGTGGCCGTTGACCTCGGTGAACTCGCCACCCACGTAGAGCCGGGTGCCGTCGGCCGACGCCTCAAGTGTAAACACGGGACCGTTGAGCTCCGGTGTCCACCAGTCGATCCAGTCGCCGGACGTCGCATCGAAAGCCGCGAGGTACGGCTGGGCGTATTCGGGATCGATCGCGCGGCGTCGCACAACGGTAGTGAACTGACCGCCGGCATAAATCGTGTTGCCGATCTGCTCGATCGCAAGCACCTCGGCTGGGACGAGCGTAGTAATCGACCGGGTGACGTCAATGACTCCCCACGTTTCGTCCGGAAGATCGGTTAGGGCGGCCTGAGCCTTGGCGAGCCCACCCAGCGGCGTTACGACGGTGGCGACCGCAACAAGGAACGTGATCGCCACGCGCACGACCGACCGGCTCATTGCAGGCATACGCCTGAGGTCCCCCATGCTGTGCCTTCCCCTTTTGCCCTTAATCCGGCGACGTCACCGCCCGGGGCGATCGCCGCGGTCCTACCTATCGATCAACGGTATAGCCTCATCGAGGCTTCCGCAACGTGATTTCTAGTCTTGCGCGGCTGCGAAATGCGCCCGGACAATCGCCAGACCCAGCGGCACGTTGTATATCGCCACCTCGTCGATAACTCCGTCGAAGAAGTTCCCGTCCCCGCCGGCACGAGGCCGGTTGGCGAACCTGGTCGAGTCGTTGCGTGCTCCGATACCAATGTTCCCGGCGTGGGCTTCGAGGAGACCGACCCCGGACCTGTTCGCCACTCGCTCTCCGTCGAGGAAGAGCCGCAGGCGGCCGTTGGCCGGGTTGACGACAAGGACCACGTAGTAGGTCTCGCCGACGGTGATCGGTACGTTCGTGAACACATCCTTGGTCCAGGCGTTCTCGCCGCTGCGATTCCAGGCTCCGGCGAACAGCTTCCCATTGTGCGTGTAGATCGAGATCCCCCGGGAGGTACCGCCTTCCTCCCACAGCACCTGGCGTTGGAACGGCTCGTTGGACTTGAACCACAGCTCGATCGACCGGGCGGGATAGGAGTCTCCGGTGTTCAGATCGATGTGATCCCGTACTGCGATCATGTCATCGGCGCCGTCGAACGTTGCGGACCGGCCCCCCTCACCGATCAGGGGCGCCGTCCGAGTCTCCGGACCGCGGAAGTACGCCCGATGCGCTCCCGGCGCCGCGTCGGCGGCGGTTGCGCCACCGTCATTGAGGTGCCAGTAGGCGACTGCACCGTCGTTCAACACGAGCGTGCGGTAGTGCGCCTTGATGTCGACGGCTACCGGAGCCGACGTTGTTGTCGCTCCGAATGAGTCGGTGGCCCGCGCCGTTACGACCGTCGGCCCGGGCTCCTCGGCCGTTGTGTCCCAGCTGAACTGATACAACCCGCTGGAGGCGTTCCATGTTGTCTGGTGCCAGGTTCCTCCGAGCTTGACGTCGACGTCGAGGGTGCCCGGAGCGTCGATGGGGCTGCTCGCGTTCACCTTGACCGGGACGGTCTTCGTGATGTCCCCGGCACTCGGGTTCGTGATCGCCACGAGCGGTGCCAGCGGCGCCGGCGGCTGGGCCGGAGGCAAGGCGGCGCCGGCGAGCGCCTCGGCTTGAGTCGCCGTCATGCCGTGCTGATAGATGCGGTAGTCGTCGAGGACCGCGGCCAGGCCCGAGGACCAGGGAGCGTCCCCGATGTAGATGTCGCCGTCGTTGGCGATCACCGATCCAGGGATGGCTCGTGACGAGTCCTCGAGCCCATTGAGGTAGAGCGTGAGCCGGTTCCCGCGCTTGACATATGCGACGTGGGTCCATTCGCCGACGGGAATCTGAATCGAGCTGTTGCCGCCAACGCTCGAAGCCTGGGTCGACGAGATCCGGTAGTACAAACGATCATCGCTCGGGCGCATCCACATTGCGAAGGTGCGCTGGCTGCTGTTGTTGCCTTTCTGGGTGATCGTGCGCCAGTTACCGGTGAATCCCTCCTGGAGATTCATCCAGAAGGACACGGTGAAGTTTGCGTTGTTGTCTCCGGGCCGCATCGCCGGATCGTCAGCAATGGTGATCTGGTCGGTGCCGCCTCCGTCGAAGCGCAGGCCGAGGTCGTGTACGGCCGCCTCGGTCGTGGTGCCCGAGACAACGCCGTCGAATCCGTTGCCGGAGTGATCCGCGGCATCTCCCTCCAGCGGGTAGTAGGCCCACAGCGCCGCGGGGAACGACGGTGCCGCCAGGTCGGCTACATCGGCCGAGCTGATCGCCTCGCCATGGATGACAACATCGTCCAGGCGGGCAGTGTCGCCCGTCATCGTCACGGCGCCGTTGCCTGCGGACGTGTTGCCGGTAAGCGGAGTTGTCGCCTCGAGTGCGCCGTCGATGTAGAGCTCGACGTTGGCGCCCCGGCGCACCACTGAGACATGGGTCCACTCGTTCAGGGCGAGGTGGGTCGTTGACTGAATGGTCGTCGGCGCGCCGGAGGTCTCGATCGCAGCGAAGACCCGATGGGTGACGGCTGCCGTACCGATTGTCGCCACGCCGTTCGTAGTGATGTTGGTGCGAGTGCTCCCGGTTGCAGGAGTCTCGAGGCGCAGCCACGTGCTGATCGAGAAGTCACTGTTGCCGGCGCCGATGCGGAGGTCGGGATTGGCCCCGATCGTTATGGAATCACCCGAGGAGAGCTCCTGTCCGTCCACGATCCGGCCGGGAGTGTTGGAGGCACCGGCCACGACACCATGATTGCCATTGAGGGTTATGTCGAGCGCCCCGCTGTCGAGGGGCCAATGGCCGAGCATTTCGGGCGTCGGTGACACCGTCGGGAGCGGATCTGAGAAGTTCGAGACGTTCCCATAGACATCGACCGCTTGCACCGAGTAGATACCACCGCCCGGAACCTGCATGTCGGTGCGCCGCGTACGCCGCGATTCGACGCCGTCTCGGTAGACGATGTAGGTGGCCACGGCCGTGTCGTCGCTAGACGCGTTCCAGGAGAGGATCAGGTCATTGCCCGGGCCGTTGGCCGTGCCGGGGTTGCCGGGCGTGCTCGGAGGATTCGACTCGCTGTTGTCGGGCGGCTCCGCGAGGGGAGGTCCCACCGGCGGGCCTTGGCCGGATTCATCGCAGAAGCGGACGATCCCGTTGCGCCACAGATCCCCGACGGAGCGCCGGTTGAAATCGCCACCTGCCCACAGACAGCCGTCGCCGGCCCCGTGGAGCGCGAAACCGCCGATCTGGCCGAAGATGTCTGGAGTGAATGTTGGGATCCATTCGGCCGTGGTGCGGTCGAAGGCCATGATTCCCTGGACCTCTCCGGCGAGTGGTGCGACGAGCTTGGCTTCGTCGAGCGTTGTCACGTCGTCCGGAAGCTCGCGGATAACGCCCCAGCAGTGGCACGAGGCGTAGATGCGATCGCCGAGAGCCGTGATCGACTGATAGTCGCCACCGATGTGGTGACCGGGCGCAAATCCCGTGAACCAGCGACGGTCCATCGAGAGGTCGGCCGCGTTGAGCTTGTGAATGACATGTTGCGTGCCTACAACCCACACGCTGTCGCCATCGACCAGCACTTCGAACTGGTGGGGTTGGGCCGGCACCAGCACCGGGAAACGCTCCAATGTTGTGATGGGCGATCCATCGGCAATCGTCACCGCGATGAAGCTGTCGGTGTCCGCGATGTCGTCGATCGACTCGAAGAACCCGGCCAGGTAGACCCGACCCCGCGTCTGGTCGACGTCCATCCCCCAGACCGATCCATCGCGCACCTGGGGACGCCAGCTCGGGTCGGGAGTGCCGTTGGCCGCCGACAGGCGGGCCGTCTGGTTGACCCGGAGGCGGGAAGATCGGTCCGGGCCGGTGACGAAGGTGAACGATCCACCGATGTACACCCAACTACCGATGGCCCGGATCGTTCGCACCGCTCCCGGGGGGCTTGGGTTCTCGATCTGGGCTGTGAAGCTGGCGTCGACCTCACCAGTGGCCGGGTCGAGGGCGACGAGGCTTTCGGTATCCCCGATGCCGTTGACTGAGGTGAACTCACCACCGACATAGAGGCGTGATCCGTCGGGGGATGCCTCGAGCGCAAAAACGGAACCGTCGAGTTCAGGCCGCCACCAGGTGATGAATTCGCCCGATGTCGCGTCAAAAGCCGCCAGGAAAGGCTGATCGTGGTGCGGATCTGTGCGCCGGCGGACGACTTCGAGGAATTGGCCGCCCACGTAGATGGTGTTGCCGATCTGCTCGATGGCCATCACCTCGGCCGGGATGTTGGTGGTCTCCGAGTCGTCGACGCCGACGACGCCCCAGGTCTCATCAGGGAGGACAGTCAGGTCCGCGCCGGCGACCCCGGGAGTCACCGCGACCAGGAGGCTGCTCAGCAGTGTCAACGTGGCGACACTTCCCAGCATAAGACGTGACTTCCGTGCACCCGATTCAGTCATGCCTACCCCGTTTCGGCCCGGCCGCGAGGCCGCGCCATTTGCCTGTGAGCCATCATTTCCTCACGGAATCGTCTGAAGCGACAGACACAAACGGCGAGGTTGCTGATGGACTAGTCATATGTGGCCTCGTCTGAGTTAGCCTCATGCAATGAACCTTGACACATATCGCGAGATTCTCCGCTTGCGCGCACTTCGGAGTTACGAGAGCCGGCCCGTGAGCCCGGCCCATGTCGAACAGCTTATCGAAGCGGCCCGCTGGACGGGTAGTTCGAAGAACCTACAGAACTGGTCGTTCATCGTTGTGGAGGATCCGCTGCAGCAGGAGGCGTTGGCGGCCGCCGGTGACTTCACCGACCCGGTGCGCGCTGCCCCGCTTACAATCGCCCTCGTCCAGGAGCCTGCCGGGTATGAGTTCGATACCGGGCGGCTGGCACAGAACATCATGCTGGCCGCCGACGCTCTGGGCCTGGCGACCTGCCCGATCACCCTCCACCGGGACGAAGTCGCCGCCGAGGTCCTCGGGTTACCGGAGGGCCGGCGTTGTCGCTACGCGATTGCGGTCGGGTACCCGTCCGAATCGGCGGCGCCGAGGAGCTTCGGAGGACGCAAGCCGGTCGAGGAGTTGTTGCACCGCAACCGCTACGGGAGCTGACAGGGGTCCCGTAGGGCATCCTGTCAAACTCTGTCAGATTACGCCTGATTCTTCGTGAGTTCCTGCCGACAGAGACTCTCATGGAGTACCACCGCCCTGCCACGGAATCTGAAAAGTGTCGCGCTGTGCCGGTCTCTCGAGCGCGGATCCTCGTTGTTGACGACGACCGCAACGTGTGTTCGGCCCTGAAACGGATCCTCTCCGATTCGTACAAGATCCGCGCTGCCGAGTCCGGTGAGGCCGCGTTGGCGGTCATCGACGAGTGGGTTCCCGATCTCGTTCTGGCCGACGTCCTTATGCCGGGCATCGGCGGCCATGGGCTTCTCAAGGCGATCAGATCGCATCGGGCGGTGAGCGACATCCCCGTCATCATGATCAGCGGTGCAGTCGACGAAGCCGTAGTCGGCCTCGATGCCGGCGCCAATGACTACATCACCAAACCGTTCCGACCCGAGCACTTGCATGCTCGGGTGCGCGCCGCGCTGCGGTTGTCCAACTACACCGAGAGGTATCAGCGCCTGCTCGACGGTGTGCCCGTTGGGGTGTTCCGGATGGATCTCGAGGGTGATCTCGTCGAGGTGAACCGAACACTGGTCGAGCTGCTCGAGTATCCGGACCGGGCAGACCTCATAGGCAAGTCCGTCGACGTCCTGATCCCCGATCGTCATGTGATCGCCGACTTGCAGGACAGGATCGGTAGCGGATCGGACCGGGCCGGCGTGGAGTGCAAGGTCACCCGCCGCGACGAATCGATGATCTGGTGCCGTCTTCAGATTCAACCCGTCCGCAGCCGGCGCGACGTCATTGCCGCCTATGACGCCACCGTCGAGGACATCTCGGGTCGGATCGCCTCTGACGAGGAACTCGAACGGGCTCATGTCGATTTGAGCGGCGTGCGCGATGACCTGCTGCGATCGCAGAAGATGGCTGCCGTGGGAGAGCTCGCCTCCGGCGTCGCCCACGAGATCAACACCCCGATCCAGTACATCGGGGACAACATCCGTTTCATAACCGAAGCATTCGAGAGCATGCTCGAGACACATACCGCCTCCGTGGCGCTGGCCGAAGCGGCCCGCGGCGTGCTCGAGGATGACGTTGTCGACCGATACGAGTCGGCCGTTGCCGATGCTGACGTTGAGTTTCTGTTCGAAGAGATCCCGGAATCGAGCCGGCAGGCGCTCGAGGGGGTTGGCAAGGTTGCGGAGATCGTCAGGGCGCTCAAGTCATTCGCCCATCCCGGCGGCGACGTCAAAGCACCCGTTGATCTAGCCCAGACGATCCGGGACGTGTCGACCGTGGCCCGCAACGAGTACAAGTACGTCGCGGATCTCGAACTTGTTTTCGACCCGGATGCCGGAGAGTTCTTCGGGTTCTCCGGGAAGCTCAGTCAGGCGCTGTTGAACATCGTTGTCAACGCCTCCCACGCCATTACGGCGGCCGCCGGGGATGACCTCACGGCCCGCGGCAAGATCACCATCGAGACTCGAGCCGCCGGCGAGTTCGTAGAGATCCGGATCAGCGACACTGGGACGGGCATTCCCCAGGACGTTGTGGATCACATCTTCGATCCCTTCTTCACCACCAAGGAAGTGGGCAAGGGGTCCGGTCAGGGACTGGCTATCGCCCGAGCGGTGGTCGTTGAGCACCATTGCGGTGAGATCCTCGTTGAGACAGAACCGGGAGCCGGGACGACCTTCATCCTCAGGCTGCCGCGGGGATGTGCGGACGACGACTCCTAAGTCAGCTGCCGCTTGACGTCGCGCAGGTGATGATGCACCTCGTGCCAGGTGTCGATCGCCACCCAGCGCAGTGAGCGTTCCGGCGGTTGCAGCTCGTCGTACACAACGAGGCGTTCCCAGTCAGCACCCAGACGGGACAGCACATTCGAGAACATGCGGGCGGCGTCCGTGAGCTGACGCGCCACGTCGGATGGATCCTGTTCGGAGTAGCCGTCGTGTTCGACACGCTCCTCCCGGCCCATCAGCGGAGGTGACGGACGATCCTCCCGGCGCGCGATCAGCACCCGCTCGCGTTGGACCAACAGCACGTCGCGCAGGTGGCAGCCGTACTCGAGAGGAGACCAAACGTTCGGGTCACGTCGGGTTACGAGGTCGGCAGAGCGGTCGTTGAGCGCCTGCGCCAGGACCGTGGCGCCCTGGACGATTGCCGGCCCGGCGGAGGGGGCCTCGTCCGACTTGTGATCAAACCCGCACTCGTAGCAGTGCTCCATGGGCGCATTCTACGGGCGTTCTAAACCGTCTGTCGGGCACTCGCTGTGGAGGTATTGGCGGCACTCCACATCCGTGAGGCGGCGGGTGACCTTCGACCTTCCGATCTCGACGAGGCCATCGACGTCGAGCGTGTAGACCCGGACGAAGAGGGAGTCTGCCACCGCCAGCATCGTTCCGTCGTCGCTGAATGCCACTGATGACAGCGGAACATCCAACCTGGCCAGAGTCATCAATTCGCTCCCATCCTCGAGGTCCCACAACTTCACGGTTCCGTCGCGGCCGGCCGTAGCCATTAGTGGCTCGGCCTGGGAGATCGCGATGGAGTTGATTCCGCCCGCATGAGCGAACCTCAGGGCGTGCACCGTTGCTTCGCTTTCGAGATCCACTGCGGACCAGCTCCCCGCGAAATCGCTGGCGATGATCACGTTGCTGTGGATCGCCGCATTGCCGATGCGGGGTCCGATCTCGAATTCCCGAGCCGCCTTGCCGTTCTCCCAGATGCGTACGCGCCCTGAACCATCGGTGGTCACGACGTTTTCGCTCACGGCAAAAAGGAGCGACGTGATGTCGCCGACGGCCAGCGTCTCCAGCCTGTTCTGGGTGGCTGTGTCAAACACGTCAACAATGCCGTCTGCTGAACCGACGGCGAGCCGTTGCCCGGACGGCGAATAGGCGACAAGCGGCGAGACGGTCTCGGGCCGCACTTCGCCGTAGATCCGGGGCGGCCCACCATCGATTCCGTATTCGTTGACGACCCCCTTCCGTGCGATGGCGAGCGAACCCGTGTCAGGGGAGATGACGGTTGCCTCTCCCGCCGAATGAGCTAGGTATGTGTTCTCCTCAGTATCAATGTCCAGCAGGGTTGTTTCGGGCAAACTGTCGACTGCCCGCACGACGACTTCAGTGCCGCCGAGATTGAAGGCCGTGTAATGCGATGGCTGTGTCTCGTTCCTGAAGAACTCTCGGCCTGCGCTCCAGGGGTCGTCCTGGCTTGAGTGTTGGTACACGACGACTTCAGAGCCGCCTTCCGGGGTCACATCCCAGATGAGTGCCGAGCCTTCGGCACCGACGGTGAGGAGTCGCTCCCCGTTGCTCGCGAGATCCACACTTACAATCCCGCCCCGGCTTCCCGGCAGGACAAGTTGCTCTTCTCCGGTGATCATCGACCACACCCGCGCCGTTCCATCGGATCCACCGCTGACGGCCCGCGTCTCTCGAAAGTCCATGTCGAGATCCCATACATCCGACTGGTGGCCCTGGTACGTAGCAAGGGCTGACTCTATTCCGACAACTCCGACGACGACCTCCCCGAGGGTTGTCCTGCTCAAGGCGAGGTAGCGGTTGCGGCCGGCTGCAATGATCTCGCCGTACCCGTTCCCGGTCAGGACCGGTTCGATCGTTCCGGCCGAGACCGGTACAAAGTGAATGTCGGGCATATCGAGGATCATCGTTGCCTGATCGGTTGGAAGGTGTCCGGTGACGGCCACGCCCGGCGACCCGAAAGGCCTACTGAGATCAGACACTCGCGATCCGGTGGAGGTCTCGATCACCGCTCCGGCGACGGAGCCCCCCAGCTCGACCCATGCCCGCGCCGCGATGAACGATCCATCGAGGGTCGCCGAGATCTGGGGCGAGCGTTCACCTATCTTCACGCGTTCCCACAGCTCAGCACCGGTGGCAACATCGACCACGACGAGGAAGCCGTCTGCCGTCCCGACGGCAAGGATCTTGCCCCGATCTATGGCGACCATTTGGGTGGATGTCGTTCCGGTCCTGGCCGTTTCCAGCCACCCGGGGCTGCCCAATGTCGTCGTCTTCTCCGGCTCGCCGCTCGCGATGTCGTAGATCGAAATCGTGCCATCCTCGTTGAGAGCAGCGACAGTTGAGTCGTCCAGATACACGGCGGCACCGCCGGTCGCCGGAAAGCTCATCATGATTCGCTGGGCGACGATTGCTTGGTGGAGGGCTTCCTGGACTTCTGGGAGTGGTTCGCGTTCGACTGCTTCGAGGGCGAGGAGCAGGCTGAGTTCGGGGTCGGTGTCGAGGCTGGCGATTGCTGAGGCGGCGAGTCCCCTGACCTCGGCGATGCGCGTCTGTTCGGTGGCCTGGCCCGTGCGGACCAGCGCCACCACAGCAAGAACGATAGAGACGATGGTTGCGGCGGCGAGGGTGGTGACTACCCGGCGGCGGGTTCTGGCTTGCCGCAGTTGCTCGGCGGCCCCTGCCTCATTGCTGGCGTTGAGGAGCGCCACCTCTTCCTCTGCGAGGGCCTGCAACGTGGTTTGGCGCCAGTGTTCGAAGCTCAAGAGGCGCCCGCCGGTGAGGAGGTGATCCACTTGGCGAACCGGGGCCACTCGCGGAGGAGGGCTTCGTGGGCGACTTCGACGGTGGCTTGGCCGGTCGCCTGATCCTGGTCGAGGGATAGCAGTCGGGCGGCGGCGAAGGCGTCGATGACGTCGCGGTTGTCGCCGGTGAGCTCGGCGCGGGGGACACGGCGTCGGGTGTCTTCCTCACCTTCGCCGAGGGTGACCAGCTGCAGCAGGACCCGGCGCGCTTCGGCCTTCTGGGCCTCATCGAGTGTCTCGTAGAGGGTCTCGGCGCGGCGACTGATCGCACCCCGGACGCCCCCGAGGTCGTGGTAGCCGGCCAGTGTCATCGTGTCCGAGTCGCGTTGCTCGAAGAGCTCGGTGAGGGCGTACTGCACCATGGGCAGAGCACCCGGTTGGCCGGTAGCGTCGGCCACCACTGCCGCCACCAGACCCGCCTCTACCTTCACACCGGCCAGCTCGGCGGGGCCCACGATTGCTTGACTCAGCTCGTCGGGAGTCATCTCGACCACGGTTTCCAAGCGCCGCGCCAGTAGGGGAGCCAGTCCACGGTGGCCGAGGGGGCGGTCATAGAAATCTGCTCGTAGCGTGATGATGACCCGGACCCGGCTCGCCGACGCAGTCACCGCGCCGACGATGCCGTCGATGAGTCGGGCGCCTTCCGCGGGTTCGGCGATAGTGAAGAGCTCCTCGAACTGATCGACCACCAGCAACAACTCGGAGCCGTCATCGGGCAGGACGCGATTGACCGCATCGCGCAGACCCAGCTCGTCGCGGAACAGCTGCTCGAGAAGCGTCGGCGGCGGATTCACCGCCATCCGCAGCAGGGCCGTCTCGAGATCCCGCAACGGTGTCGGCCCCGGCACCATCTGGACCACTACCCAACCCTGAGACCCATCCACCGCGCCACTCCGCAACGCCGGGACTAGACCGGCACGCACCACACTCGACTTG